>NZ_JBFUIK010000023.1:0-60405 GCF_056401915.1 Cellulomonas sp. P4_D11
GGGCGGGGCCTCGCGCGGCGGACCGGGCGCGTCCTCGCGCGGCGGCGCGCCGCGTCCCAAGAGCGGCAGCGGCTACCCGCGCAGCGGGGGCACCGGTCGGCCGCGCAGCGACGGCGCGTCCAGCCGTCCCTCGAAGCCGAGCCGCACGCCCGAGGTGACCATCGACGTGCACGACCCGGACGGCGTGCGCCTGCAGAAGGTGCTCGCGGCGGCCGGCCTCGGGTCGCGTCGCGCGTGCGAGGACCTCATCTCGGCGGGTCGCGTGACGGTCGACGGCAACAAGGTGCTGGAGCTCGGCGTGCGCGTCGATCCGCTCACGGCCGTGATCCACGTGGACGGCATGCGGGTGCAGCTGGACTCGTCGATCGTGACGATCGCGCTCAACAAGCCGAAGGGCGTCGTCTCGACCATGCACGACCCCGAGGGCCGGCCGTCGATCGGGCAGTTCGTCGCCGACCGCGAGGAGCGCCTGTTCCACGTCGGTCGCCTCGACGCCGAGACCGAGGGCCTGATCCTGCTGACCAACGACGGCGACCTGGCCAACCGACTCTCGCACCCGTCGCACGGCGTCACCAAGGTCTACCTGGTCCAGCTCGACGGTCGCGTGACGCCGTCGCTGGGCACGCGGCTGATCAAGGGCATCGAGCTCGAGGACGGCCTGGCCAAGATCGACAAGTTCCAGATCGTGCAGACGACGCCGCAGGCCAGCCTGGTGGAGATCGAGCTGCACGAGGGTCGCAACCGGATCGTGCGCCGGATCTTCGAGGAGGTCGGGTTCCCCGTCACGCAGCTGGTCCGCACCCAGATCGGCCCGATCCGCCTGGGCGACCTCAAGCCGGGTCGCACTCGCGTGCTGTCCAAGACCGAGGTGGGCTCCCTGATGACCCGGGTGGGCATGTGACGCTGGCGACGACGGGGACGGTGCGGATCGTCGGCACCGGCCTGCTGGGCACGTCGGTGGGTCTCGCGCTCGCCACGCGCGGTGTCGACGTCGTGCTGCACGACCCGTCCCGGACCGCCCTCGCGCTCGCGCGGGACGTCGGTGCCGGGCGACCCGCGCGGCCCGACGACCTGCCGCCGAGCCTCATCGTCGTCGCCGCCCCGCCCGACGTCACCGCGGACGTCGTGCGAGCCGAGCTCGAGGCGTACCCCGACGCCGTCGTCACCGACGTCGCGAGCGTGAAGGGCTACGTGCTGGCCGAGCTCAAGGCCGCCGGCGCGGACCTCACGCGGTACGTCGGCTCGCACCCGATGGCCGGCCGCGAGCGGTCGGGCCCGTCGGCGGCCGTGCCGGACCTGTTCCTGGGCCGGCCGTGGGTCATCGCGGACTCCGGGTGGTCGCGCCCCGACGCGGTGCTCGCCGTCCGGGCGCTGGCCGTGGACCTCGGCGCCGTGCCGGTGACCATGGACGCCGACGCGCACGACGCGGCGGTGGCCGCTGTCTCGCACGTGCCGCAGGTCGCCGCGAGCCTCGTCGCCGCGCGCCTGCGGGGCGCCGACGACGCCGCGCTGGGCCTGGCCGGTCAGGGCCTGCGGGACGTGACGCGGCTGGCGTCGTCGGACCCCGCGCTGTGGACGTCGATCCTGGCCGCGAACGCCGCGGCCGTGCGCGACGTGCTGATCGACCTGCGGGCCGACCTGGACGGCGTGATCACCGCGCTCGGCCAGGCGGCCGTCGCGGACGGGCCGGAGACGGTCGAGCTGGGCGCGCTGGCGGCCCTCGCGCAGGCCATCGCCGACGGGAACGCCGGCGTCGCGCGCATCCCCGGCAAGCACGGCGGCGCGCAGCGGACGTACGGCGTGGTGACGGTCCTGGTGCCCGACGCGCCGGGCGAGCTGGCGCGCCTGCTCACCGAGGTGGGCGAGGCCGGTGTGAACCTCGAGGACCTCGTCCTGGAGCACGCGGCGGG
This sequence comes from Cellulomonas sp. P4_D11, assembly GCF_056401915.1. Taxonomy (NCBI): domain Bacteria; kingdom Bacillati; phylum Actinomycetota; class Actinomycetes; order Micrococcales; family Cellulomonadaceae; genus Cellulomonas; species Cellulomonas sp. P4_D11. The sequence goes on from NZ_JBFUIK010000023.1 coordinate 1,911, forward strand.
CCGACCGGTGGGCATGGCGCAGATCTCCGTGCTGCCCGGCAGCGTGGAGCACCTCGAGGCGGAGCTGACGGCCCGCGGATGGAGACTGGTGAGTTGAGCACGGCGATCGTCATCGCGATCGACGGACCCTCGGGGTCCGGCAAGTCGAGCGTGTCGAGGGGCGTGGCGACCGCGTTGGGGTTGGAGTACCTCGACACGGGCGCGATGTACCGGGCCGCCACGTGGTGGTGCCTCGAGCAGGGTGTGCCGCTGACCGACATCGACGCGGTCGCCGCGCAGGTGCGGGCGCTGCCGCTGGTCATGGGCGTGGACCCGGCGCACCCGACCGTGCACGTCGGGGGCGTCGACGTCGGCGCGGCGATCCGCGAGACGGCCATCTCGTCGGCGGTCAGCGCGGTCGCGACCAACCTCGAGGTGCGCGCCGAGCTGGGCCGGCTGCAGCGCGCAGCCATCCAGGCGGCGCGCGAGGACGGGAGCCGGGGCATCGTCGCCGAGGGGCGCGACATCACCACGGTCGTGGCGCCCGACGCGGACGTGCGCGTGCTGCTGACCGCGAGCGAGGAGGCCCGGCTGGCCCGTCGCGCGAAGGAGCTGCACGGCACGGCGGACGCCGACGCGGTCGAGGCCACTCGTGACCAGGTGCTGCGGCGGGACGCCGACGACTCGACGGTCGTGCAGTTCCACGTCGCGGCCGACGGCGTCGTCACCGTCGACTCCTCGCACCTGGACTTCGACCAGACGGTGCAGGCCGTGCTCGACGTCGTCGAGTCGGTCGTCGGCCCCCGCGCGTGACCACCGCCGTCGGCCCGTCCGAGAGCGGCCCGCGCTGGGCGCGTTGGATCGGCCGGTTCCTGGCGCGGATCGTCTGGAACACCGAGGTCGTCGGCTCGCACCTGGTGCCGACGGACGGTCCGGTGCTGTTCGCCGCCAACCACACGGGGATCATCGACGGCCCGATCCTGCTGGGCGTGTCGCCCCGGCCGTCGCACATGCTGGTCAAGGTCGAGATGTTCTGGGGCCCGGTCGGTGCGGTCCTGCGGGCCGCGGGCCAGATCGCGGTGGACCACGACGGGGGCCGCTCGGCGCTCAACAGCGCTCTCGCGGTGCTCAAGCGCGGCGGCGTGGTCGGGGTGTTCCCCGAGGGCAACCGCGGCAAGGGTGACGCCGCGAGCGCGCGGGCGGGCATCGCGTGGCTCGCGCTCAACGCCCACGCGCCGGTGGTGCCGGTCGCCGTGCTGGGGACGCGACGAACGGGGGAGTCGGTCGGCCACGTCCCGGGCCTGCGGCGGCGGCTCGCCATCGAGTTCGGCGAGCCGCTCGTCGTGGAGCGCAGCCCGGGCATCTCCGGGCGGGTCGCGCTCGCCGAGGCCAACGAGGCGCTCCGCGTCGCGCTGGCGGAGCTGGTCGACCGGGCGTCGGCACGCACCGGCCTGGTCCTGCCGACCGACGACCCGAACCGCGAACGACGGGACTGACGATGGAGTGGCAGTGGGATCCGACCCTCTTCGCGGGGACGGCCGCGCACTACGTGGTGGGCCGGATGCCGTACCCGCCGGCGCTGGCGGACGCGCTGCGTGAGGCGCTCGGCCTGGACGGGACCGGGCGGCTGCTCGACGTGGGCTGCGGCCCGGGCTCGCTGACCCTCCTGCTCGCCCCCTTGTACTCGTCGTCCGTCGGGGTCGACCCCGACGCGGACATGCTGGCCGAGGCCCGTCGGGCCGCCGGCGAGGCGCGGATCGATTGGCGTCAGCTGCGCGGCGAGGAGCTGCCCGCGGGACTCGGCACGTTCCGGACGGTCGTGTTCGCGCAGTCGTTCCACTGGATGGATCAGCCGCTGGTGGCCGAGCGCGTGCGCGGGATGCTCGACGCGGGCGGCGCGTGGGTGCACGTGTCGGCGATGACCCACCGTGGCATGGACGGCGACGACGCGCTCCCGCATCCCCGACCCCCCTGGGACCGGATCGACCAGCTCGTGGCCGAGTACCTCGGCCCGGTGCGTCGGGCCGGAGCCGGGACCCTGCCCGACGGGACGCGCGGCGGGGAGGAGGACGTCATGCTCGCCGCCGGCTACCGCGGACCGGAACGCGTCGTCGTGACCCGCGGTGAGGCGGTGGAGCGAACCTCCGACGACGTCGTCGCGGCCGTCCTGTCGCTCTCCAGCTCCGCGCCGCACCTCTTCGGCGACCGGCTCGGTGCCTTCGAGGGCGACCTGCGCGAGCTCCTCGGCGTCGGACCGTTCGCCGAGCGTGTGCCGGACATCGCCGCCGCGATCTGGCGGCCGTGACGGGACTCTCGCCCCGCTCGTCGCCCCACGGCCGGTACACCTGGGACAATGGGGGCATGACTGAGCCCGATCCGACCCTGGTGCTGCCCGACGAGACCGGCGACGCCGACCGTGAGCGGGCGCTGCGCGCGGGCCTCACCGAGTACGAGCTGGAGGACGAGGACCTCGCCCTCCTGCACGCCGGCGACGTCGGCGAGCTCGGCGAGGAGCCGGTCGTCGTCTTCCCGGTGCTGGCCGTCGTCGGCCGTCCGAACGTCGGCAAGTCGACCCTGGTCAACCGCATCCTCGGCCGCCGTGAGGCCGTCGTCGAGGACAAGCCGGGCGTCACGCGCGACCGCGTGAGCTACCCCGCCGACTGGTCGGGCAAGCGGTTCACGCTGGTCGACACCGGCGGCTGGGAGGTCGACGTCGCGGGCATCGAGGCGCGCGTCGCCCAGCAGGCGGAGGTCGCGATCTCGCTGGCCGACGCCGTGATCTTCGTCGTCGACGCCACCGTCGGCGTCACCGAGACCGACACCCAGGTGGTCCGGCTGCTGCGCAAGGCCGGCAAGCCGGTCGTGCTCTGCGCCAACAAGGTCGACGGCCCGGCAGGCGAGGCCGACGCCGCCAACCTCTGGTCGCTCGGGCTGGGGGAGCCGTTCCCGGTCTCCGCCCTGCACGGCCGCGGCACGGGCGACCTGCTCGACGCCGCGATCGAGGCGCTCCCTGAGGTCTCCGCGCACGGCACGCCGATCCCCGACGGTCCCCGCCGCGTGGCCCTGGTGGGCCGCCCGAACGTCGGCAAGTCGTCGCTGCTCAACAAGGTGCTCGGCGCCGAGCGCGTGGTCGTCGACTCCGTCGCCGGCACCACCCGCGACCCGGTCGACGAGCTCGTCGCGCTCAAGGGCAAGCCGTGGGTGTTCGTCGACACCGCCGGGATCCGGCGGCGCGTGCACCAGACGTCAGGCGCCGACTTCTACGCCTCGCTGCGCACCCAGGCCGCGATCGAGAAGGCCGAGGTGGCCGTCGTGCTCGTCGACGCCTCCGTGAAGCTCACCGAGCAGGACACCCGCGTGATCACCCAGGTCATCGAGGCGGGCCGCGCGCTGGTCATCGCGTACAACAAGTGGGACCTCATGGACGAGGACCGCCGGCCGTTCCTCGAGCGCGAGATCGAGCAGGACCTGGTCCAGGTGCAGTGGGCACCCCGCGTGAACATCTCTGCGAAGACCGGCTGGCACACCGAGCGCATGGTGCCGGCCCTCGAGCGCGCGCTGGACTCGTGGGACACGCGCATCTCGACCGGGCGCCTCAACGCGTTCCTCGGCGAGCTCGTCGCGGCCCACCCGCACCCGCTGCGCGGCGGCAAGCAGCCCCGCATCCTCTTCGCGACGCAGGCGTCCACCCGGCCGCCGCGCTTCGTCATCTTCGCGACCGGCTTCCTCGACCCCGGCTACCGCCGGTACATCGAGCGCCGCCTGCGCGAGACGTTCGGCTTCGAGGGCACGCCGATCTCGATCTCCGTCCGGGTGCGGGAGAAGCGCAAGCGGTGACACCGGAGGGGCCGGTGCGCCGCCGACGGCCCCTGCTGAGGCTCGGGCTGCCGCGCGACCCCTCGTCGAGCAGCCACATCACCGGGTTCCTGGTGATCACGCTGGCGACCGTGATCCTCACGCGCCTGCTGCTCGGTCTCACCGGCTTCCCGCAGCTGGGCGGCGGGGGAGTGCACGTCTCCCACGTGCTGTGGGGCGGTCTGCTCATGGCCCTGGCGTTCATCGTGCTGATGACGTTCATCGGACCCGTCGTGCGGCGCGTCGCCGTGCTGCTCGCCGGCGTGGGCTTCGGGCTCTTCATCGACGAGATCGGCAAGTTCGTCACCGCCGACTACGACTACTTCTGGGAGCCGACCGCGGCCCTCATCTACCTCGTCGTCATCGGGCTGGGCCTGTTCGCCGACGTCCTGCAGCGCCGGCACCCGCGCGAGCCGGCCGAGTTCCTCGCCGCGGCCGCCGACCAGGCAGTCGCCGGCCTGGCGGGCGGCTTCAGCGCCCGGGAGCGGACCCGGGCCCGCTGGTACCTGTCCCGGGCGGGGGACGTCCCGGGTGCCGACGAGGTGCGCGCCCTGCTCGACGCCGTCGAGCACGACGCCGTCGAGCTCCCCGACCCGATCGGGGCTACGTCGCAGTGGATCGTGCGCGCCTCGCGCTGGCTGGTCCGGGCGCGCTGGGTGCCGTGGGTGACCGTCGCCGTGCTGGTCCTCACGTCCGTCGTGACCCTGGTCCGGGGCATCTACGGCTGGTCGGCGTCCGACGACGAACCGGTCTGGCTCGTGGTCGGCATCGTGCTCAGCGGCTTCGCGTCCACGGCGTTCGCCGCGGTCGGCCTCGTCCGCGTCCGCACGGACCGGGAGGCCGGCTACCGATGGTTCCGGCGCGCGGTCCTGGTCGCCCTGCTGGTGACGCAGATCTTCCTGTTCCGGCTCTCGCCGTGGGACGCCACGATCGGCCTGCTCATCGACCTGGTGATCCTCGCGGTGGTCGCGGCCGAGCTCGACGTGATCGCCGGTGACAGGAGCACCTCGCCCGTGGGGTAGAGTTTCCGAGGCTCCTGCGGGGGCCATCGGGCTGTGGCGCAGCTTGGTAGCGCACTTGACTGGGGGTCAAGGGGTCGCAGGTTCAAATCCTGTCAGCCCGACAGTGAAAGTCCAGGTCAGCGGCCTCTCAGAGAGATTCTGGGTGGCCGCTGACGTGCGTCCGTGGGCCGATCGGGACTCCTTCTGCTGGCGTACGGTCCGCGTCGGCGCCCGCCACCGTGTCTCTCCGAGCTCGGAGAGCGGCGTTCTCGGCCTCGAGCTCGGCGATCCGGTGACGCAGCTGAAGCTCGCGCGCCCCGACCTGGTCAGCCGTGAAGCGTCGTGGGATGTGCTGCGGGCAGTTCCAGTCGAAGGCGACGACGGTCACGACGATGGCCGCCTCCACCGTCGCCCCCGGTTCAGCCGACGCGGCGAGGGTGTGGATGAGCTCGTCGTCGTCCTCGGCACGCGCGACGCGCGCATGGCCGAACAGCTTCAACCGGCGGCGTGTGGCGTAGTCCACGCCGATCATCGCTGCTCGGTCGTTGCCCCGGAGGTTGCCGCCGGACACGTGCTGGAGGTTTCCTCGGTAGTCGGCCCAGGCGATCGTGTGCGGGTCGAGGACGCGGACGAAGCCCGGTGGTCCGCCTCGGAACTGCACGTAGGGCCACTGGGTCTCGCTCACGGTGGCGAGGTAGAAGCCGTCGAGGGCGCCGAGGAACTGGGCCTCCCGGGAGCCGAGCCGGTCGTACCCCGACACGTCGCGACCGCGCTCGGCGATCCGCGTGTAGAACTCGGCACTCCCGTACTCCTCCTGGGTGCGTCGCACGTCGTCGGTGAACGCGAGGCACCCGTACTGGGCACTCATGATGTCCCGGCACGGAGGTCGGCCACCTCGAGCACGGCGTCCGCGAACGCCTCCGGCGCCTCGTGGGGGAGGTTGTGCCCGGCACCCGGGACGACGTGATGTGCGTGCGCACCCGTGAAGTGGGTGGCGTACCCGGTGCCGTCCGTGGCGGGGAAGTTGCCGTCGGCCGCACCGTCGAGAGTCACGGTCGGCGCGGTGATGGCGGGTGCCTGCGCGAGCTGTCGTTCGAGCGTTGCGTAGGCCGGGTGGCCGGGAGCCAGGCCGAGGCGGTGCCGGTACGAGTGGATGACGACCTCGACGTAGTCCGGGTTGTCGAAGGAGCGCGCGGTGCGTTCGAGGTCGGTGTCCTCGAACCGCCACATCGGTGAGTTCCGTCGCCAGATCACCCGGGCGACCTCCGCCCGGTTCGCCGTCAGGCCGGCGCGACCCCGTTCGGTGGCGAAGTAGTAGAAGTACCAGAACCCCGCTTCGAGGGCGGGCGCGATCGGGGTCGCGGACGCCCGGATGTCCTGGATCAGATATCCGTTCACGCTGACGACGCCGTCGCAGCGGTCGGGCCAGAGCGCGGCCGCGACGCAGGCCGCCCGGCCGCCCCAGTCGTAGCCTGCGTACGCGGCGCGCTCGATCCCGAGCGCGTCCTGCAGCGCGACGAGGTCGGCGCCGAGGGCGGCTTGCTGGCCGGAGCGACCGGCGTCGGTGCGGGACCGGGTGGGTCCGTGCCCCCGGAGGTAGGGGACGACGACCCGCCGGCCGGCCGCGACGAGCAGCGGGACGACCCGGTCGTAGCTGTGGACGTCGTAGGGGAACCCGTGCAGCAGGATCACGGGGTCGCCGTCGGACGGGCCGACGTCGAGGTAGCCGACCTCGAGATCGGGGGTGCTCACCGTGCGCAACGAGACCGGTTCCATGACCTGTGCACCTCCACGTTCCCCGTGCGCCGCCCGGTCAGTCGATGTGCACGAAGGTGGCGAGGGACTTGTCCGGCTCGACGATGTAGGTCGAGAGCATCATCCCGGTGCCCGGGCCCAGGTCTCGGGCGTTGTGGGGGGTTCCTGGGGGCATGAGGAACGGGTCTCCCGCGTGCAACGTCAGCGTGGGCTTCCCGTCGATCTTCATCTCGACGGTTCCCGCCAGGATGTACCCGACCTCCTCCCCGGGGTGGGTGTGCCAGCCCGACTCGACGCCGACCGGGATCTCGGTGAGGACCTGCACGATGTCCCTGCCGGGGATCGAGGAGGCTTCGTGCTGCAGCTCGGTGCGCTTGAGCTTGGTGGCGAGCTCGTCCACGGGTTCCGCGCCGCTCGTCATGACCGGCCGACCTGGTCGAGCGCACGGAGGATGACGTCGGTCACGGCGTCCGGCTGCGAGACCATGATCAGGTGGGAGCCCTCCAGCTCGAGGAGCTCCGCGTTCGCACGGTGCGCCATCGAGAGGAGCACGTCCGAGCCCGCTGCCTTGTCGCCGGTGGCGACGACGGCCCAGGTCGGAAGCTTCTTCCACGCCGGCGGTCCGGACTTCTCGTCGAACGCCGACGCGGCGATCGGTCGCTGGGACGCGCCGAAGGCGTTGGCCTGCGCCTCGGGGAGGTCCGCGGCGAACACGGCGGGAAACTTCGCCGGATCGACGTAGAGCTCGACCGCAGACTCGTCGCCGGTGCCCGTGGGGAACTGCGCCTGGATGAGTGCTGGGCCGAGGGCGCTGTCCCGTGAGGTGCCCTCGACCGCGCTGAGGGCCTCGTCCTCCTCGGGTGCGAACCCGGAGACGAGGACCAGTCCGGTGACGTTCGTGGCCTCCGTGGCTGCGTTGCTGATCACGGCGCCGCCGTAGGAGTGCCCGACGGCGAGTACCGGCCCGGGTATCTGGGCGATGACACTGGCGATGTAGGACGAGTCCGACTGCAGACCGCGAAGAGCGACGGCCGGTGCGCGCACCGGAACCCCGGCGGCGAGGAGCCGTTCGATGACCGGGACCCAGCTTCCCGCGTCGGCAAAGGCGCCGTGCACGAGCACGACGGTGGTGGGGCCGGGGAGTGTTGCCATGACGAGTTCCCTTCGGTGGCTGGGTTCGGTCGGCTCGTGGTGCTCAGGCCGCGCGGGGTCCTCGAGGTCCGCGGGGGGCCCGTCCGGCCTCAGCAGCGCACCACGCGGGCAGCAGCGCGCGAATCCGGGAAAGACCCCAGTCCTTTGCCGCCCCGGAGGTGGCCGCGGCATCGGCTCGCGGCTACCGTGAACGCAGTCCCCGCCGCCGGCCGAGGTGGACCCATGATGAGTCTCCCCAGCGCGCTGAAGCGCGGAACGTCGTGACCGAGCCTGCACGCGCCGGCGCGGGTCCGGGCCAGCAATCCGTGCGCACGCCTCCGTCTGCCTCGCCGCTCGGCACGACGGCTCTGGTCGGCCGCGACCGGGATTGCGCCGTCCTCGACGGCCTCGCGGACGCCGTCCGTGCGGGCATGAGCGGGGCCTTGGTGCTCGTGGGGGAGCCCGGTATCGGGAAGACCCGTCTGCTCACCTACGTGGCCGACGCGGCCGAGGGTGTGCGCGTGCTGCGGATCGCGGGCGTCGAGGCCGAGGTCCGGATCGGCTTCGGCGCGGTGCACCGGTTGTTGGTGCCCTTCCTGGACCGCGTCGAGCACCTGCCCGCGCCGCAACGCGATGCCGTCCAGCGCACCTTCGGCCTGCTCGACGGCGCGCCTCCGCAGCGGCTCCTGGTCGGGCTCGGCGTCCTGACACTGCTCGCCGACGTGGCCGCCGACGAGCCGCTGGTCGTTCTCGTCGACGACGCCCAGTGGCTGGACCGGGAGTCGCTGGAGGTCCTCGCGTTCGTCTGTCGACGCCTGTACGCGGACCGCGTGGGCGTCGTCCTTGCGGCGCGGACGGACTCGAGCGCTCTGGAGGTCCTGGTCGGGATTCCGACGCGGCACGTGGGAGGTCTCGACCTGGGCGCGGCGCGGTCGCTGCTGCAGAGCACGACGTCCGGTCCGCTGGGCGCACGGGTTGCCGCCCGGATCGTCGCGGACACCAGAGGGAACCCTCTCGCCATCGCCGAGATCGTGGGCGAGCTCACGGAGGACCAGCTGGCAGGCCGAGCACCGCTTCCGCAGCAGCTGCCCGCCGGCGGGGGCATGGAGGACCACTTCCGCACGCACGTCGAGGCACTCCCGCCGGGATCTCGTCTCCTGGTCCTCCTGGCGTCGGCGACCTCGACGGAGGATCCCGCCGTGCTGTGGCGCGCGGCCGCCGTGCTCGGCCTGCGTCCCGACGCCGCCGAACCCGCAGTGGCCCGGCACATCCTCTCGCTCGACCCGACGGTGGCCTTCCGGCATCCACTGATCCGCGCCGCCGCCTATCACGCCGGAGATCCGCGCGACCGCGTCAGGGTCCACGAGGCGCTGGCGGCGGTCGCACATCTCGACGGTGACCTGGACCAAGCCGCGTGGCACCGGGCGGCCGCCACGCGCGGGCCAGACGAGCGCGTGGCCGCCGAGCTGGAGCGAAGCGCGGGGCGAGCAGAACGCCGCGGCGGCCGGGTCGCGCAAGGCATGTTCCTCAACCGTGCCGCGCAGCTGTCACCGGACGGGCGGGACAGGGCGCGCCGACTCCTGGGTTCCGCACGCGCGTACCTCGCCTCCGGCGACGGCACCCTGGCCGAAGCCCTGCTCGACCAGGCGACGGCAGGACGTGACGCCGAGGATATGCCCCTGGCCGTGCAGCGGATGCGAGCCTCGGTCGCGGTCTTCTTCTCCCGACACAAGGAGGTGCCGGCGATCCTCCTCGCCGCCGCTGACGTCGACGCGCGCGAAGGACGGGTCGTTCGCGAGATGCTGTTCGAGGCACTGCAGGCATCGTTGGTCGCGCGTGAGTACACCGCCGACGTCGGCCCTGTCGACGTCGCACGGGAGGTGCTGCGGGTATCCGGCGGTCCGGAGGGGACGAGGAGCCCCATGGACGCGCTGCTCGACGGGTTCGCGACCCGGCTTGCCGTCGGCTACGCCCAGGCGGTTCCCCTGCTGCGCGACTCTGTGGCGGCGCTCTTCTCCGACGACCAGCTGGACGCGGGCATCCCGACGACCATCCTCGGCTGGTTCGCTGCCGACGACGTGTGGGACGACCGCGGTCGGCGCGCGATGTTCGAGCGCGCTGCGGCCATCGAGCGGCGCCACGGAGAGCTCGGCGCCCTCCGGGTGACCCTTGCGGGGTTGTCCACCAGCCAGCTGTGGGCGGGTCAGTCGGACCTGGCCGAGCAGAGCTACCTCGAGGCGGCGGACATCTCGGCGCTGATCGGGATCCCCGCCCCGGCGACGACCGGTGTGCTGCTCGAGATCCGGGCGTGGCAGGGCCGTGAGCAGGAGAGCCGTGAGATCGCCGACCTCACGGCGCGCTGGGGGCGGGAGCGCGGTGCGGCGATCCTGGAGATCTTCGCGGCCTATGGCCTCACGGTCCTGGAGCTCGGCCTGGGGCGCTACGGGCAGGCGCTCACCTGCGGCCGGCGGATCCTCGACGACGACCCGCCGGGCTTCGGCAACCGCATCCTGCCCGAGATCGTCGAGGCCGGCGTGCGCGGCGGCCGTCGCGACATCGCCGAGGTCGCGCTTGCGCGCCTGGCAGACCGCGCGCCGGCCAGCGGCACCGCCTGGGCACTCGGGGTGCTGGCACGCTCACGGGCGCTCCTCGCAGCCGACGCCGACGCCGAGAGCTTGTACCGCGAGGCGATCGAGCAGCTGGGTCGCACCACGCTGCGCACGGAGCTCGCCCGAGCCCACCTGCTGTACGGCGAGTGGCTACGCCGGCGCCGACGCCGGCGGGACGCCCTGGTACAGCTCCGCAGCGCCTACGAGATGTTCAGCTCGATGGGGGCGCTGGCCTTCGCGGCCCGCACCCGGGTCGAACAGCTCGCCGCCGGCGGCCACACGGTCGAGTCCGCGGCCCGCCCGAGCGTCGACCTCACCCCGCAGGAGACGCAGGTCTGCCGTCTTGCCACCACCGGCGCGACGAATGCCGAGATCGCGGCCCGCCTGTTCCTGACGACGTCCACCGTGGAATACCACCTCAGCAAGGTCTTCCGGAAGCTGGGAGTCAGCTCGCGTCGGCAGCTCGCCGAGGCGCTGTCCACTGGGCTGGCCTACCCACCGCACCCCATCACCTCGTGAGGGCGCGCGGGGTCAGTGGTGGTGCGCGTGCCGACCGAGCGTCTCTACGGGTGTCGCGCCAGGCCGGGTCCACTGCGGTGCGGGCCGAGTCGTCTCCGCCCATCCGGCACGACCGTCCGCGTCGGTCCGCCAGTACCAGCAGGGGTCGTGACCCTCCGGCCACCCGTCCGGGGTGTCCTGCCAGGCCTCTCCGCGTCCGTAGAGGGTCATGTCGAGCAGGCCGAATGAGCCGATGGCCGCTTCGACGCCGCGGCCCGTCGTGGCGTAGGTGAGGAAGACGCGGTCGCCTTCGCGGACGAACGAGGCGAAGGAGCCCATGTCGCCTCCGATGGGCTGTGCGACGTCGCGCACCGAGTACCAGGGCTGGGAGTAGCCCATGAACGCGACGAACGGTGCGACCTCGTCCCAGCGGCCCTCCGTCACGATGGCGAACGAGACGCCGCGGGCGTGCAGGTAGACCGCGTCCTTCAGGTGCCACGTCGTGAACGTGCAGCCTTCGCACTGACCCTGGTGCGGCGCACCGTCGTGCCACATGTGCTTGTAGACCATCAGCTCGGTGCGTCCCTGGAAGAGCTCGACCAACGGCACCGGCCCGTCGGCTCCGACGATCTCGAGCGTTCCGTCGACCTCGACCATCGGGAGGCGCCGGCGCTCCGCCGCGAGTGCGTCACCGGCGTGGGTGTGGGCCTTCTCGCGGACCAGGAGCTCGTCGCGGGCGGTCTGCCAGGTGGCGAGGTCGACGACCGCGGGGCGCCCGGGCTGGGCGGCGATCGGGGCATCGGGCGTGGTCGTCATCGTGTCCTCCGTCGTGGGTCGTGCCGGGCGGCGTCGCGCGGGGTCGTGCGACGTCTACCCAACGACGCGCGGGCGCGCCCCAGATCGACAGGTCGCGGTCTGCGAGCCGGCGCCGGGGCGCCACTGCCGAGTGCTGGGCCTGACCCCGCTGGTCACTGCAGGCCGGAGGCGACGCCGCGGCTCGTGACGTCCGGCGGCTCCGGCGCGACGTCGCTGCGCTGCTCGTGGGGTGCGCCGAGCACGAGGAGCATGTGGCCACCGAGGTACCCGCTCACGGCGGTCGCGCCAGCCGCGAGCAGGCTGAGCGCCACGGCGGTCCCGCGCCGGGCCCCACGCTTCCGCAGGACCCACGACGCGGTGTACAGCGCGAGAGCGCCCGTGTTGAGGGTGGCGTGCAGAGCGCCCACAGCCCGGACCGTCTCGCCGCCCCGCTGCCAGTCCGCGAGGCCGGTCAACGCCGTCGGCGCGGCGGCGAGGATGCCGAGGCCGAGCAGCCGGTCCGCCGAGCGCGGGTCGGTGCCGACCAGGTCGAGCACCGAGCTGCTGACCCACAACCCGAGGGGCAGGTCGGTGAGCAGCGGGTGGGCGGCGTGGCCCAGGAGCTCGCCTCGGAGCAGCCGGCCGAGAGGCGGGGCCGCGACCGCGTCCGCCGCAGGGTCGAGCGCGCGGGCGACGGGGTCGAGCACGCGTGACGTCTCGGAGGCCTCGGCGAGGCGACGTGGGAGCGGGGTGGGTTCGGTGTTCATGGCACAGACCGTCCGGGAGTGTCGGAGGCGTCTGCTCCACCACCTCGATCATCCCAGCCGAGGCTCCGTCGCGCACGACCCGGATGCGGAGGAGGCGGTCGTCGTCGAGAGTGGTGACGTGGCGAAGCAGCCTGCCGCTGGACCGATGACCTTGCTCTCGGCACAGGAGGAGCCATGGCCCGCACAGTCTCCGAGCTCATGACCGCGCACCCGACCGTCGTCGAGGTGACCGACACCTTGCGATCCGTGGCCCAGACGATGGCCACGCAGGACGTCGGCGCCCTCGTGGTGGCCGAAGGCGGTGCGATCGTCGGCATCGTCACCGACCGCGACCTCGTGGTCCGCGGGCTCGCCGTCGGGATCGGTGCCGACGCACCGGTGGGGCAGCTCACGAGCGGCGAGCTCGTCAGCGTCGGACCGGACGACGACGTCGCCGAGGTCGTGCAGATCATGCGGGACCGGGCGGTCCGCAGGGTGCCCGTGGTCGAGGGCAACCGGGCCGTGGGCGTGATCAGCCTCGGTGACCTCGCGATGGCGCTGGACGCGGACTCGGCACTCGCCGACATCTCCGCGGCGCCGGCGAACGACTGACGCGGCCGTGGCAACCGTCAGGCGAGAGATGCGCTGCGACCCGGGAGCGGTCCTCGACGTGCTGGCCGACGGCTGGGCGTACGCGACCTGGGTCGTGGGCACGTCCCGGATCCGCGGGGTGGACCGGGCCTGGCCCGCCCCGGGGACCCAGATCGCACACTCCGTCGGGATCTGGCCGGCTCTGCTCGACGACGTCACCGTCGCTCGGCGCTGGGACCCCGACCGCGGGATCGAGCTGCAGGCGCGGGGGTGGCCCGCCGGCGAGGCGCGGGTCAGGGTGGAGGTGCGCCCGAGCGCGGGTGGCTGCACCGTCGAGATGTCGGAGGATGCCGTGCGCGGACCCGGCACCCTCGTCCCGCGGCCGCTGCGCACGGCGGCCCTGGTCCCGCGCAACGTGGAGTCGCTGCGCCGGCTCGCGTACCTGGCGGAGGGTCGGCGCCGCTAGGGCGAACCCAGCAGCCTGTGCCACACCGTCCGGGTGAGCAGCCGGTGTGCCGGCCCCGCCGGGCCTGCGGCGACGAGCGCGGCGCGAGCAGCGTTCCAGCCGCACGCGCCGTGCACGCCACCACCCGGATGGGCGGACGCGCTCGCCAGGAAGAGTCCGTCGACGAGCGTCTCGGGCCGGCCGAGGCCTGCCGTGGGACGGAAGACCAGCTGCTGGTGGAGGGCGGACGTGCCACCGCCCACGGCGCCGTCGACGAGGTTCGCATCGGCCGCCTCGAGGTCGGCCGGGCTCTGGGTGTGACGGCCGACGACGGTTGCCCGGAACCCGGGGGCCGCGCGCTCGATCGACGCCTCGACGCGCTCGAGCTGGTCGGTGATAGCGGCCGCTGTCCAGTCCTGGCCGTGCGGCACGTGCGTGTACGCCCATGCCGACTCGGTGCCGGCGGGGGAGCGGGTGGGGTCTGCCGTGGTCATCTGCCCGAAGAGCAGGAAGGGGCGCTCAGGGGTGCGCCCGGCCGTGAGGTCGGCGGCCCAGTCGCCCATCCCGACGACGTCGGCGCCCAGGTGCACCGTGCCTGCGCTGCCAGCGGCGGCGGCGGCCCACGGGACCGGACGGTCGAGGGCCCAGTTCACCTTGAACGTCGAGTGGTCCCACTGGAACTTCTCGAGCTGCTGGAGCAGCCGACCCGGGACGTGCTCCGTCGCGAGCAGGTCCCGGTAGAGCGCGGGCGCGGAGACGTCCGCCAGCACGGCCCGGCGTGCGCGCACGCGCCGTCCGTCCGCGGTGGCCACACCGACCGCCCGCCGACCGGCGACATGGACGCGGTCCACCCGGACCCCCGTCCGGACCTCGCCACCTCCGGCGACCAGCCGCCCGACCAGCGCGTCCGTGAGAGCGCCGGCGCCGCCCTGCGGCACGGGGAAGCCGACGTCCTGGCCGAGCATCGACATCAGCCAGCCGAAAGCCCCGCTGCCCGCCGCGTCGGGCGGGATGTCGGCGTGCAGCGCGTTCCCGAGGAGCAGGAGCTTGCCGCCGGCGCCACGGAACTGCTCGTCCGAGAGGCGCCGGACGGACAGCGCCGCGAGCCGCGCGAGGTCGAGGCCGTCCGAGAGCCCGAGCCTCCGGAGGAGCCGGGCCGCGCTCACCACGGGCGGGAACGGCGTGAAGAGGGCGTCCAGCAGCGGGTCCCGGATCCGGTGCCACGTCTCGAACAACCTGAGCCAGGCGTCTCCGTCGCCGGGGGCGAAGTCGTCGAGACCCGCGGCGGTCCGTGCCGGGTCGCGCCTCAGGACCGCCGCGCGGCCGTCGTCGAGCACGTGCGCGAGCACGTCCGGCGCCTGCACCCACCGCAGCCCGTGATCCTCGAGGTTCAGGCCCCGGATCACGGGTGAGGCTGCTGCGAGCGGGTAGAACGCGCTGAACAGGTCCGTGCGAAAGCCGGGCGCGGTGACCTCGGCGCTGCGGACGGCACCGCCCGGGACGTCCTGCTCCTCCAGGACCAGGACGTCCCACCCGGCGTCGACCAGTGCGTTCGCGGCGACAAGGCCGTTCGGCCCCGCTCCGACGACCACCGCGTCCACGGTCTCGACCGTCATGGCTGACCCTCCGAGCACGCGCGGGTGTGGACATCCGTCACCGGACGGCCTGGGTCAGGAGACCGTCGGGCCCTCGTCGACCGACTCCGGGTCCTCTTCGGGCTCGAACGTCGACGGCTCGCCGGCTCCGATGCCCACCCCGCCGGCCTGTGCCAGCTCGTCCGCGTCGGTCTTCTGGTCGTGATCCCGATCCGGGTGGGTCTCGGTCATGGCGCAACCTCGTCGTCGGCTCCGGCGCGTGTCCCGGCGGGGTCGCCCGGATCGTCCGGGCCGTCGGGGAAGGCGTCCGGAGTCTCGGGACCGTCGGGGATCTGCTGCGGCACCTCGTCGGGAACGGGGCTGCGGTCCGGGTCGTCCGGCCCGGGGAACTGGTCAGGAAGGCTCTCGCTCATGGCACACCTCACCGCGTGAGCACCGAGGACCTGCGCTGCCTGAGTCCTGGCGGGGGCCGACGTCGCGCGACGGCCCGCGCATGGTGTCGATCATCCGCCCGCCCGCGCCGCCCCGCGACCGCACGACGCTGCCCGCGGTGCCGAGGAAGCGCAGCACCCCTGCGCGACGCCCTCGAACACGACGCCTGGTGCCGCGGACGCCAGTCCGTGCCACCCGGCGTCACGCGGCGGGACCCTCGTCGAGCTCGCTCAGCGTGGCGAAGTGGTCCGACGGGAAGGTGCCGTTGACCGCCTCGGTGCCCACGAGCTCGCTGCCGGACGCCACGATCGGCCCCCCGGGGCGACCCGGCCTCGCGAACACGTAGTCGATGCGGCGGTCGATCTGCCGGACGGCCTCGATCGGTGCGTACGGCGTCGAGGAGCTCAGGGTGACCGCGTTCGTCGCACCGCCGCCGGCGGGCCAGAGGTCGACGGCCACGGACTCGAGGACGTCGATCTCCGGACAGCCCGGCCGCGCGTTCAGGTCTCCCAGGAGGAGCACCGGCAGGTCGCCGTCGAGGGCCGGGTCGGACATGAGGACGGCCAGCTCCTTCGTCTGCGCCAGGTGGTCGTCGCGGAAGCTCGGCTGCCACTCGGTGCAGGCGACGATGACGTGGAGCGGCCCGATCGGGTGGTCCAGGGTCGCGACGAGGGCGGTCGGCGGCTCGCGGTGCACGGCGGGCAGCGGGTGGCCGCGCACGTGCATGACCGGCCAGCGGCTCACCAGGCCGACGCCGATGTCGATCCCGACCTGGTCCTGCGTCTCGACGGGGTCGGGCAGCGGCGGTATCGAGCTGGGGAGGAAGGCACCGTGCGCCCCCAGGCGCGGTGCGCGATCAGGTCCGCCTGCGTCTCGTCGGCCGAGCCCCAGGTCTCCTGGAGCCCGAGGACGTCGGGCCGGACGCGCCGGATGACGTCGTGGATGCCGGCCTCGCGTGCGCGCCAGCTGGGACCGAACCGCCACCAGACGTTCCAGCTCATGACGCGCACGCGAGGTCACCTCACCGGTTCGCGAGCCGACCGGCCAGCGCGTGCTCGATCGCCGGGACGAAGTCGTCGAGGTCGTCCGGGTCGCGCGAGGTGATCAGTCGGTAGCCGCCCTCGTCGTCGACCGAGACGGGCTGGTCCACCCACGTGCCGCCGGCGTTGCGGACGTCCGTCTGCAGCGATGGGTAGCTGGTCAAGGTCTTGCCCGCGACCACACCCGCCTCGATGAGCGCCCACGGCCCGTGGCAGATCGCCGCGATCGGCCGTCCCGACGACGCGAACGTACGCACGATGTCGACGGCGGCGCTCTCGAGCCGCAGCGAGTCGGCGTTGAGCGTGCCGCCCGGCACCAGCAGCAGGTCGAAGTCCGTCCCGGCGTCGCCGAAGGTCGTGTCCGGCTGCACCGTCCGGCCCGGGTCCTTGTCGCCCACGAGGGTCTGGACCGGTTCGGTGGAGCCCGCCGCGACCACCACGGTGGCGCCCCGCTCGCGCAGGCGCTCGACCGGGACGACCAGCTCGTCCTGCTCGACGCCGTAGGTGGTGACGATCGCCAGGACGCGGGTGCCGCTCACCGTGGTCTCGGTCATGACCCGTCCCCGTCCGTCGGTGAGACGGGTCCGTAGAGCGGCTGCACCTCGGCCATCTCGAGGTCGGCGGTGGCCTGGATGAGGGCGAGCAGGTCGGTGTCGAGGCCGGGGGAGAACTCCTCGAACCGCTCCTCGGCGATGGTCGAGGGCACGCCGGCGGGCGCCTGCTCGCTCGCGTCGAGCTGGGTCCCGTCCTTCGAGGGGGACATGCCCTGGAAGATCTTGCCTGCCTCGGACGATGCGGTGAGGTCGAAGGTGTACTGCTTGCTCTGCAGCCCGAGGTCGACCAGCTTCTTCACCTCGGGGAACCTCTCGGCGTTCGTCTTCGGGATGGGCAGCACCTTCGCCCAGTCGACGCCCAAGGTCTCCAGGGCCCGGGCGTAGGCGTTCTCGTGCGCCTGGTCGCGCACGATCAGGTACGCGATCGTCGAGCGCGCGGTCTTGTTGGAGGTCATCTCGTAGATCCGGCACTTCTGCAGCCGCCCGGTCGACTCGAGCATGAGGTTGTAGAGGAGGTCGAGCACGAGGTTGCCGGAGTTGTAGACGTAGGAGCCGCTCCACGGGTTGCCCGCGGCGTCCACGGGCAGGGCGCCCTGCGAGGCCACGAGGTAGTGGTGGATGTTGCCCTGGTCCAGCGCCGACTCGAGCGGCGTCGCGCCACCCGTGCCGGGCTTGTCCAGGGGGTCCGTCTTCTTGCCGTTGTACTGCGGCGACCCGTCGAGCAGGCGCGCGATGGTGGTGCCGATGAGCTCGACGTGGCTGATCTCCTCGGTGCCGATGCCCTGCAGCAGGTCGCGGTAGGGCTTGCCCGCCGGACCGCGGAAGTTGATGCTCTGGAAGAGGTACTGCATCATCGTCCGCATCTCGCCGAACTGGCCGCCGAGCCCTTCCTGGAGGGCGTTGGCGGCGGCCGGGTCCGGCTCGTCGGCCACGATGTCGTTGATCAGTCGCTGTACGTGCAGGTACATCGGATCTCCTTCGTCGTCACACGTTGCTGGTCTTGTTGTCGTCTGACCCGCGCGACTGGCGCAGGGCGCGACCGAGCCGCTCGTCCTCCTCCTGCTTGGCCTGCTTCTTCTCGCTCGCGCGCGTGTCGCGCGGCGGGAGCTGGATGGTCTTCTCGGCCTCGATGCCACCCTGCAGCTGGCGGCCGCGCTCGACCTCCGCATCGAGCTCCGCCCCGAACAGCAGCGCCAGGTTCGTGATCCACAGCCAGAGCAGGAACACGATGACCCCGGCCAGGGAGCCGTAGGTCTTGTCGTAGCTCGAGAAGTTCGCGACGTAGAAGCCGAAGGCGAGCGACGCGAGGATCCAGACCACCAGCGCGACGACCGCGCCGAGGCTGATCCAGCGGAACCTCGGCTGCTGCACGTTGGGTGTCGCGTAGTACAGGATCGCGATGGCGACCACGACCAGCGCGACGATGATCGGCCACTTCGCGACGTCCCAGACGGCGACCGTGACGTCGCTGAGCCCGATGGCGGCGCCCACCGAGCGTGCGACGCCGCCGGAGAGCACCACGGCCGCCACGATCGCCACCGCGATGACCACGAGGATCACGGTCACGACGAGCAGGGCCGGGCGCAGCTTCCAGATCGGCCGGCCCTCGTCGATCTCGTAGACACGGTTCATCCCGCGGCTGAACGCGGCGACGTAGCCGGAGGCCGACCAGAGGGCGACGACGAGCCCGAGCACGAGCGCGAACCCGGCCGCGGGCGCCTCGGTCAGTTGCGTGAGGATCGGCTTGAGCGTGTCGTCGACCGACGACACGCCGACGTCACCGGCGATCTTCAGGACGTCCGTGACCATCTTCTGCGGGTCGCCGACCAGCCCGAGGATCGACACGACGGCAAGCAGCGCCGGCGCGATCGCCAGCACTGCGTAGTACGTGAGGGCGGCCGCAAGGTCGGTGCACTGGTCCTTGGTGAACTCGCGCAGGGTCTTGCGCAGGACGTACAGCCAGGACCGCTTGGTGATGTCGTCGGGGGAGTCGGGCTTGCGGGGGTCCTCCGGGGCGGGAGCGGCATCCTTCTCGGTGCTGCGGGTGCTGCTCGTGTCGTGGGTGGTCATCGCGGCCCTCCGTGTGGTCCAGGTCGGTGCCGCGCGGCGGGGCACGGCGCTGKGCCCCGCCGCGCGAGCTCTCAGTAGCCGGGCCGGTCGTCGCCCGCCGCGTGCGCGCCGCGGACGTTGTCGGTCGCCTCGGTGGCGTCCGAGCGCAGGTCGGCGGCGGCCGACCTGCCCTCGTCCCGCAGCGTGCTGCCGGCCTCGGTCGCGCGGTCCTTGACCGCCGCGGCGGCCTCCTGCGCCGGTTCGCGCAGCTGGTCCGCGAGCCCCTGGGCGGCGTCCTTCGCCTCCTGCACCAGCGGGGCGGCCTGCTCCTTGGCGGACTGCGCGAGCTGCTGCTCCTGGCGGGTGCTGGGCAGCAGCGACGAGATCAGCCAGCCGGCACCGAAGGCGATCAGGCCCGCGGCGAGCGGGTTGCCGCGGGTCTTCTCCTTCGCCGCGTGCGGCAGCTCGGACGCCGCGTCGCTCACGCCGGCCGCCTTCGCGCCTGCAGCGTCCGCGCCGCCCATCACCCTGTCCTTGACGTCGGAGACCGCGTCGCGGACCTTGTCGGCCTGTCGCTGGGCCACCTGCGTGGGGCTCACCTTGTCGGTCAGCGCGTCCACGTCCGAGCTCAGCTCGGCGCGCGTGCGCTCGATGTCCTCGCGGATCTGGTCGGGGTCGGTGCTCATGAGTTCTTCTCCTCGTGACCTTGCAGGGCGTTCGGGATCTTCTTGACGGAGTCGGTCGTCCGGGGCAGCCCGGTGACGCGCTGGGACGCGGCGCGGCCGCGCAGGGCGAGCACGGCGGCGACGATCGCCCACACCACGGCGACGACTACGGCGGACCAGGCCCAGCTGTCCATGGCGTCGCCGAGCGCCCACCACAGGGCGATCGACAGGAACAGGAGGACGAAGTGCCCGGCCACCGCGGCACCCGCGAACAGCGAGCCGCCCTTGGCTGCCTCCTTGGCCGACTGCCGGACCTCGGCCTTGGCCAGCTCCACCTCCTGGCGCAGGAGCGTGGAGATGTCGCGCGTCACGTCGCCCAGCAGGTCGCCGACCGACTGACGCGGAGGGGCGTCCAGAGGGTCGGTCATCGCTGGTCCCCCCACGTCGCGCTGGGCACCGGCACGTCGGGCTCGGCGACGAGGCCCGGATCGCTGGTGAAGCCGGGCGCCGTGGGCAGGCCCGGGTCGGTGGCCGGTCCGGGCTCGGTCGCGAGACCTGGCTCGGTGTAGACCGGCGTGGGGGCGGTCGTGGCCGACCTTGTCGTGGGCATCGCCGTCGCTGCCGGTGGGGCGTCCTTGAGCCCGCGGGTCAGGCGACCGAGGACGACTCCGGCCCCGGCGGCGAGGACCAGGAACGTGCCGGGGCGGCGGCGGGCAAAGCTCCGGACCTCGTCGAGGGCCTCGTCGGGGCCGTGCTCGTCGAGCCAGCGACCGATCGACGTGACCCGGTCGCCGATCTCGCGGGCGATGTCCGTGGCGAGGTTCTGCTCGCTCGGCGCCGCCGCCATCTGCGTCAGCTGGCCGCCGACCGACGTGAGGCCGCCGGCGAGCCGGCTCTGCTGGGTGCCGGTCTGCTGCGCGACCTCGGTGCGGGCCTGGGACCAGAGGTCGCCGAGCTGGCGCCGCGCCTCCTGCGTGACCGCGGCGGCCTCGGACTTCGCCTCCCCGAGCAGGTGGCCGCCGGCGTCGGTCGCCTTGTCCTTGAGGTTGGCGGCCTGCTCCTTGGCGGTGTCGGTCGTGCTGGCCGGCGTCGGCTCGCCGTCCGTGCGTGCGTACGTGCTGCTGTAGTTCTCAGTCATGGTGTCGACTCGTCTCCTGTGGTCTGACGGAGCGGAGTCGTCGAGCCAGCACGGCAGCGCGCAGCGGTGCCGTTCGTGGGGTCGACGACGTCGCGAGCCTTCTGCCGCGGCCGTCCGCATGGGGGGCGGGGCGCTCAGCGCGCTCCCGGGGGTAGATCTGTCCGCGGTGCGCTGCTCCGCACACCTGCCCGTGTCCCCGGCGACGTGTCCTGTCCCGGGCGACGGTCTGCCGGCCCACCTTCTCGACCAGCACTACGGACGCTAAGCCAGCGTTCCCAGGTGCGCCACCCGGGGACGGCCGGGTACCTACGCGCGCTGGCGGAAGGTGTCACGCTCGCGCGGAGGGCTTCCGGTGACGGCCTCGACGACGACCGCCGCGACCTCGCGCAGCTTGACCTTGCGGTGCCGCGAGGCGCTGCGCAGGATCGCCAGAGCCTCGTCCGCGGTGCAGCGGTTCTCGGCCATGACGACGCCGATGGCCTGGTCGATCACCGCGCGAGACACGAGGGCGGCCCGCAGGTCGGCGTTCAGCTCCACCTGGTCGGTGCTGCGAAGGCAGAGGGCGACCGTCCGGGAGATCTCGTCGGCGTACATGTCCGCGATCGCGATCGCCGGCTCGTCCCAGGCGTGCGCGCCGGCCGCGTACAGGTTCAGAGCGATGTGCACGCCGGGGCGCACCTCGCGAGGGAGCGCGGCGGCCGAGGCGAACCCGCTGTCGCACGCGGCGACGCGCCATGCGGGCCAGCGGGTCTCGACGGACAGGTCGGGAACGTGCACGATCTGCCCCGTCTCGATCGACGTCAGGCA
This sequence comes from Cellulomonas sp. P4_D11, assembly GCF_056401915.1. Classification (NCBI taxonomy): domain Bacteria; kingdom Bacillati; phylum Actinomycetota; class Actinomycetes; order Micrococcales; family Cellulomonadaceae; genus Cellulomonas; species Cellulomonas sp. P4_D11. The sequence goes on from NZ_JBFUIK010000023.1 coordinate 23,596, forward strand.
CGGGCCGTCGTCGGCCGCGTACTCGACCTCGTCGCACATCGCGGCACGCGGGTCGCTCGCGCCGACGAGAGTCGGACGGCCGTCACGTCGCAGCGTGATGGTGGCCGAGGTCGCCGTCCCGACGTGTCGGGCCGCGGCACGCGCCACACCCTCGACGAAGTCCTCGACACCGGCCGTGCCCAGCAGCAGGGTCTGCAGCTCGGTGATCGCCACGATGCGCTGCGCCTCGTTCATGGCCGCGGACTCCGGGGTGCGTCCGCACCGGTGCCCGGTCGGCATCGGCGCCGTTGCGTGCCGCGAGCCAGATTCTCCATCACGCCTCGATCACTGACCGACCAGCGCGGCTTCCTCACCCTGGCACCTCGACGGTACGCCGCCCGTCGCCCGAAAGCCCGCATTCCGTGCCGACCGACGGCGGGCGGCGCGCCGCCGGAGGTCAGGCCGACAGCTCGGTCAGGAGCGCCGGGAGCTCGTCGAGGAGCTCCCGGGCCAGGAACCCCACCCGTCCGACGCGCGCGGCGAGCCGGTCGCCGGCCGCCGCGTGCAGGTACGTGGCCCAGCAGGCCGCCTGAGCCGGGTCGGCGCCGCGGGCGAGCAACCCGACGAGCGCGCCGGCGAGCACGTCGCCGCTCCCCGACGTCGCGAGGCCCTCCTCGCCCGTCGACACGACCCACGTCCGGCCGTCCGGCGCGGCGACGGTGCCGCGGCAGGACACGACCGCGTCGAACCGTTCGGCGATCCGCAGGCTCGAGCCGTCGTCGGGCTCGGCGTCGTCGAGGAGTGCCGCGGCCTCCTTCGGGTTCGGGGTCAGGACCAGCCGGCCGCGAAGGCTCTCCGACACGTCCGGGACGTCGGTGAGGATCCCGAGCGCGAACGCGTCGAGGAGCACAGGCACCCGTCGCCCGAGCTGCGGTACCAGCGCCCGGAGCAGGTCGATCGTCCTTTCGGGGTCGTCCAGGCCCGGCCCGACGACGACGGCGTCGGCATCGTGCAGGTCGGTGCTCAGGATCTCGGTCCCGGTGCCGTCGACCGCCCCGGCCTCCGTCTCGGGCAGCCCGAGGACGCCCGACTCCGGGAGCGCGACAGCCGACGCGACGGCGACCGAACGGGCGACCGCGAGGGTCAGGCGCCCGGCCCCGACCCGGAGCGCGGCCGTGCCCGCGAGGAGCGCCGCCCCCGGGCTCGACCGAGCCCCGCCGACCACCACGACCTGACCCCGTCCGTACTTCGACCCCGCGAGCTCCGGCAGCGGCCAGCTCCGCAGGGACGCGGGGGTGATGCTCTCAGCGCGGGTGGACATCGGGGTCTCCGGGGTGCGCGGTCACCGGGGTGTCCTCCCGGCGCAGGTGGGCGTCGTCGTTGACCACGGTCGCCGTCCACCCGTCTGCGAGGCGGACCAGCCGGGTCACCGCCGCGTTGCGGACGGGCGACCGTCGCGCCAGGTCGAGCACCTCGCGCTCGGAGAGCCCCTCGCACACGTAGCGGATGGTCGCGATGACGGCGTCGTGCGCCACGACGAGGACGCGGCGCCCGTCCTCGACACGGTCGAGGTCGGCGAGCAGGCTCCGCACCCGAAGTGCCAGGTCGGCCCACGACTCGCCGCCCGGTGGGCGGTAGTAGAACTTGCCCAGGTGGTGCCGCCGCGCGTCCTCCTCGGGATAGCGGGCGCCGACCCCGACCGTCGTGAGCAGGTCGAGGATGCCGAGCTCGCGGTCCCGGAGCCGCTCGTCCTGCCGGAGGGCGAGCGTCGAGCCGGCCTCCTGCAGCGCGATGGACGCCGTCTGGACCGCGCGCACGTACGGAGAGCACCACACCACGTCGGGATGGTCGTCTCCGGCCTGCCCCTCCAGCCAGGTGCCGAGCGCCGCCGCCTGCTCCGCGCCGAGGGGTGACAGCGGGGTGTCCGCGTCGCGGGTCTCGAGGTCGATCACCTCGAGACCCGCGCGCTCGGCCGCTGCCGCCGCGACGTTGCCGGCGCTCTCGCCGTGCCGGACGAGCACGAGCTCGCGGACGCCGGACGGGTCGTGGGGTCGGTTCACACCGTCAGCCTCCCGCGGTCGCGTTGTCGTAGGCGCGCTGTGCCGCGCCCTGCGCGTCCGCCAGCGCCTCGGACGCAGACTTGTCGCCGAGCAGGGTGGCGGTCACGGCGTTGTTGAGCTCGCTCTCGATGTCCTGGCCGGCGGGTGACGACCCGAACGTCTTCCCGTACCCGAGCACGTCGTAGTACGTCGAGATCACCTGGTCGAAGCCGGCGTTGCCCGTCGGCACCACGAACTTCTCCCGCAGCGCCTTGTCCGCCTCGGGCGACCCGGTGAAGAGGCCGGTGCTGAGCCCGCCGTTCTCCTTCAGCGTCGCGGAGCGGGCCTCGCCGGCCGCCTGCCACGCCTCGAGGCTGGTGAGGTCGAGGGCCCAGGCGCACGCGGCGTCCGGGTTCTTGGCACCGGCAGGGATGACGAACGCGGTGCCGGACGCCACGGAGAACGGCTTGCCGTCCTTGTCCTTGAACGGCACCGCCGCCAGCTGGATCGAGTCGAGGTACGGCGACAGGACGTTCGGGTACCACTGCGCGTCCACCTGCGCGCCCACCTGGCTGGCGACGAACTGGTTGTTGTCGCCGAACGTGTCGAACGAGTCGGTGAAGCTCTTCACCTTGGCGAAGCCGCCCTGCGCGTCGGTGATCTTCTTCAGCAGCTCGAGACCCGCCTCGTTCGACGGGTCGTCGAGCGTGGGCTTGCCGTCGTCGTCGGTGAGCTTGCCGCCCATCCCCAGGACCCACAGACCCGCCTGGCCCGTGGCCACCGGGTCGAAGCCGAGGGTGGCCGGGTTGCCGCCGCCCTCCTTGTACATCGCCGTGATCGCCGCGAGCAGCGTGTCGGGGTTCGACGTGTCGATCTGGTCGTCCGTCACCCCCGCTGCGTCCATGACCTTCTTGTTCAGGAGGATCGCGGGTGGCTGGTAGAACTGCGGCACCGCCCAGACCTTGTCCTGGTACCGGACGTCGTCGACGACGAACGGGTACCACTGGGTGTCCGGGTCCACGTCGTGGGCGGCGAAGCACTGGTCCAGCGGCATGATCAGGTTCTGCGCCGCGTACGTCGTGACGTAGCGCCGGTCCATCTGCACGACGTCGGGCACGTCGCCTCCCGCCAGCCGGGTGGTGAACTTCTGCGCGTCGAACGCCGTCTGGTCCAGCTTGACGGTGACACCGTCGAGCTGGTCCGCGGCATAGTCCATGCGCGAGGTGCCGACGTCGTCCGCGTTGTCGAACGCCCAGCCGTTCATGGTGCCGCCCGGCGTGCCGCTGAAGTCGGTGCTGGCCGTGGTGGCGGTGCCGCCCGACCCTGAGCTGCAGGCGGCCACCGCGAGCGTGGCGGAAGCCAGCGCGACGCCGACGACTCGTTGCCTCATCCTCATGAGAGTCCCTCCGAGTCCCAGATCTCGTCGTCGAGGTCCGGGCGAATGCCGTTGCCGATTCCGGTCGCGCAGCGTCGAGCGCGCAGAGCGGATGGTCGGGGTCCGGCGTGGTGTGCGCCGTCATCTCGACGCCGGGCGGCGCTCCGCACCACTGGGCGGGTCCGCTGGTACCTCAGGGTGAGGTCGCTGGTGGTCGGGCGCATCCCGAGTCACCCCTTGCGCCCCGTCGTCGCCACGCCTTCGATGAAGTACCGCTGCCCGAAGGCGAACAGCAGCAGCATGGGCAGCGTGACCAGCAGGGACGCGACCATCACGTACTGGTAGTCGCCCTGGCCGCCTGCGGTCGGGCTGTACTTCGTCATCGCGTACGCGATGCCGAGCGGGGCCGTGAACCCCGACACGCTGCCGGCGTTGAGGTAGATCAGGCCCGCCTGCAGGTTGTTCCAGCTGGCTTGGAACTCGAAGAGCAGCACGATGACGAAGGACGGGATCGAGAGCGGCATCGCGACCTTCCAGAACATCTTCCAGTAGCTGGCGCCGTCGATCCGGGCGGCCTCGAACAGCTCGCGGGGCAGCCCGAGGAAGAACTGCCGCTGGAGGAAGATGTAGAACGCCGAGCCGAACAGGTTGGCGCCGAACAACGGGATCCACGTCCCCAGCGCGCCCAGGTTCTTCCAGATCAGGTAGATCGGGATCATGGTCACGGCGCCGGGCAGCATCATCGTGGCGAGGACGAGCCCGAAGAGCAGTCCACGCCCCGGGAAGCGGAAGTACGCGAACCCGAAGGCGACGATCGAGCTGGACAGGGCGACGCTCACGGCCGCGAGGGTGGCGATGGCGATGCTGGTGAACATCCAGCTCAGCAGCGGCAGCTGGTGCCAGACCTCGGCGTAGTTGCCCCAGTGGAACTCGCTGGGCCACAGCGCGTTGTCGAAGACCTGGCCGCGGCCCTTGAGGCTCGCCGCCAGCAGCCAGGCGAACGGGTAGAGGAACAACAGCGTGAACGCGGCCAGGAGCAGCCACAGCAGGACTCGCCCGAACCGGCGACCGGGTCCGCGTTGCGCCGGGGGCGGTGCGGTCTGGGGCACGGTGGTCAGCACGGCGGGCTGGACGGGCCGGGAACCGGCCATCGGGATGGTGGCCATCAGCGGTCTCCCTCGTAGTAGACGAGGCGGTTGCCGAACCGCATCTGCACGAAGGTGACGAGCAGGATGATCGCGAACAGGAGCCACGCCATGGCGGCCGCGAAGCCGAAGTTGAACTGCCGGAACGCCTGCTGGAACAGGTACACCGCGTAGAACAGTGACGCCTCGGGCGAGGCGTTCGACTGGTCGCGCCAGAAGAGCAGGTATGCGGAGTCGAACACCTGGAAGGCGGCGATCGTCAGCACGATCACGTTGAAGAAGACCGCGCTCGAGATCATCGGGAGCGTGATGCTGAAGAACCGACGGACCGGCCCGGCACCGTCCAGCGACGCGACCTCGTAGAGCTCGCGCGGCACGTTCTTCAGGGCGGCGAGGAAGATGACCATGGTCCCGCTCACGGCCCACAGCTGCATGAGGACGATCGACGGCTTGATCCACGTCGGGTCGACGAGCCACTGCGGACCCTCGATGCCGAACACGCCCAGGAACTGGTTGACCGCGCCCGTGTTGCCGTTGAGCAGCAGGAAGAAGATGGCCGCCGTCGCGACGACCGGCGTCATCCTCGGCAGGTAGAAGATCGTCCGGAAGACGCCGGCGCCCCGGCCGACCCCGTTGAGCAGCGAGGCGAGGAAGAGCGCGAACGCGATCTCGATCGGCACGGCCAGGAGGGCGTAGAAGAGCGTGTTCCCGAGCGCGGTGGCGACGCGCGGGTCCTCGACCAGCTGGCGGTAGTTCTCGACGCCCGCCGCCCGCGCCGTGTTCGTCGCGAGGTTGTAGTGGCTGAACGAGATCACGAGGCTGTAGATCATCGCGCCCGCCGTGAAGACGAGGAAGCCGACGATCCACGGCGAGATGAACAGGTATCCCGCGATCGCCTCTCGGCGGTGGAACCGCGCCGATCGAACGGCGCCGGTGGAGGGCTGCGGACCGCCCTGGAGGGCCGGAGACGGCCGGAGACTCAGCTGCGCCATGAGCACCTCCGCTCGAGGTGGCAGCCCCGCGCTGCCGCATCCGTCGAGTGGCCGTGCCTTGACCGTCGCGCGTGGCCTGGGCCACGTGGCGGAGAACGTAACCCCGGCCCCGACGCACCGCAACCGGTGCCTGGATAGGCACGCCGGGTGCGCTCGGACAGCGTGCCGGGGCTCGGGGTGGTGGCCCGACCGTCGCGGTGAGACGCTCGGAACGCTGAAGACGGCGGCGTGACACGGGTACCACGGGTGCCCGGCTGCCCTGCAGGAGCACCTCATGACCGTCCGCGACCGCATCGCCGAACCGTGGGGCGCGCGGACCCCGTACGGTCCGGGCACCCGGTGGCCCGTGCGTGTGGACACGTTCCTCGAGGACGGGGTCGCCGCCGAGGACGTCGAGCGGTGGGTGCCCAGCGCGTCGGTGCTGCACTCCAACGGCGACGCGATGGACATCGCCGTGCGTGGCGGCCGGATCGTCGGGGTGCGCGGCCGGGCGTCCGACCGCGTGAACCACGGCCGGCTCGGCCCCAAGGACCTGTTCGGCTGGCAGGCCAACGCCTCGCCGGACCGCCTGCGACGACCGCTCGTCCGCGACGGCGGACACCTGGTCGAGGCGTCATGGGACGAGGCCCTGGGCCGGGTCGTGGCCACGACGCAGCGACTGCTCGACGAGCGCGGACCCAGCAGCATCGGCTTCTACACCTCGGGCCAGCTCTTCCTCGAGGAGTACTACACGCTCGCGGTGCTCGCGCGAGCCGGCATCGGGACGCCGCACCTGGACGGCAACACCCGCCTCTGCACGGCGACGGCGGCCGAGGCGCTCAAGGAGTCATTCGGCTCCGACGGGCAGCCGGGCTCGTACGCCGACGTCGACCACGCCGACGTGCTGGCGCTCTACGGGCACAACGTCGCGGAGACGCAGACCGTGCTGTGGAGCCGCATGCTCGACCGCCTCGCCGGGCCGAACCCGCCCGCGGTCCTGTGCGTCGACCCGCGCCCGACGCGCGTGGCTCAGGCTGCGACGGTCCACCTCGCGCCACGACCCGGCACCAACCTCGCCCTGATGAACGGGCTGCTGCACGAGATCGTGTCCCGCGGCTGGGTCGACCGGACCTACGTCGACAGCCACACGATCGGGTATGCCGATCTCGTCTCCGTGCTGCAGGACTACCCGGTGGACCGCGTCGCCGACATCTGCGGGCTGGACGCCGGCCTCGTGCGCGCAGCCGCAGAGCTGCTGGGGTCCGCCGAGCGGCTGCTGTCGACCGTCCTGCAGGGCTTCTACCAGTCGCACCAGGCCACGGCCGCGGCGGTGCAGGTCAACAACGTCCACCTGCTGCGCGGCATGCTCGGCCGGCCGGGCGCGGGCGTGCTCCAGATGAACGGGCAGCCGACGGCGCAGAACACCCGCGAGTGCGGCGCGAACGGCGACCTGCCGGGATTCCGCAACTGGGCGAACCCCGATCACGTCGCGGAGCTCGCGAGCCTCTGGAACGTCGAGCCGGACCGGATCCCGCACCACGGACCGCCGACGCACGCGATGAAGATCTTCCAGCACGCGGAGCAGGGCTCGATCGGCATGCTCTGGGTCCAGGCGACGAACCCGGCGGTCTCGCTGCCCGAGCTGGGCCGGATCAGGTCGGTACTGGCCCGCGACAGCCTCTTCCTCGTGGTGCAGGACATCTTCCTGACGGAGACCGCCCGGCTGGCCGACGTCGTGCTGCCCGCCGCGGCCTGGGCCGAGAAGACCGGGACGTTCACCAACGCGGACCGCACGGTGCACCTCTCGGAGCGCGCGATCGACCCGCCGGGGGAGGCGCGGTCGGACCTCGACATCTTCGTCGAGGTGGCCGGGCGACTGGGGCTGACCGACCGCGACGGCGACCCGCTGGTGTGGTGGCGGGCGCCCGAGGAGGCCTTCGAGGCGTGGAAGCGGTGCAGCACCGGCCGCCCGTGCGACTACAGCGGCCTGTCGTACGACGCGCTGCGCTCGGTGGGCGGGATCCAGTGGCCGTGCACCGAGGACGCACCCGATGGAACCGAGCGGCTCTACGACCGCGGTGGGTTCTGGGCCGCTCCCGACGCGTGCGAGACGTTCGGTCGTGATCTGTTCACCGGTGCTCCGGTCGACGCGACCCAGTACAGGGCCACCAACCCGGAGGGCCGCGCGATGCTCAAGGCGGCGCAGTACGTCCCTCCGCACGAGCCGCCCGACGAGGGCTATCCGCTGTCGCTCGTCACCGGCCGGACGCTCTACCACTTCCACACGCGCACCAAGACCGCGCGTGCGCCGCAGCTGCAGGCGGCGGCGCCGGACGTCTGGGTCGAGGTCTCGTCGTCCGACGCCCGCGAGCTGGGCCTGGCGGAGGGGGACCGCGCCGAGATCCGGACGCCGCGCGGCACGGTCGAGGCGGCCGTCCGGGTCACCGGGATCCGGCCCGGAGTCGTGTTCCTGCCCTTCCACTACGGCTACTGGGACGAGGGGAGCGGGACCGGACCCGCAGGGGCCGGGCGCGCGGCGAACGAGCTGACGCGCACCGAGTGGGACCCGGTCTCGAAGCAGCCGCTCTTCAAGGCGGGCAAGGCGCGCGTCCGACGGCTGGCCGCAGGCGGGGGCGCGCCGGCCCCGGCACCGACGACGGGGGCGTCCGCTCCCGTGACCGACGGCGTCGCGTCGACGCGGGGCGGGCCGGCCGCCGACGTTCTCGAGCGGGTGGAGGGAGTCGACTCGTGAACCTGGACCTCGTCCTCGCCTGGACGCGCTCGGCAGAGGCCGGCCTCGCCGATTCCCTCGACCAGCTCGCCGACCGGCATGCGGACGACCACGACGTCGCGCACGTCGCCCGCGACCTCGCACAGTGGTCGCGGGACCACGTCGCGGCGATCGACGGGCTGGGTCGACCGGTGCCTGGTGACGCGAGCGGGCGGCGGGTGCCGCCGGCCGCCGACGGGGACGACCCCGGTCTGGCGCTCCTGCAGGACGTGCGGGCGGTGTACCAGGAAGCCTGCGGCGTGGCGGCGGACTGGGAGGCGATCGGGCAGGCGGCGCGCGCGACCCGGGACCTGACCTTGCTGGGTGTGGTCGAGCGGTGCTCCGGGCAGGTCGGCCGGCAGGTCACCTGGCTGCGCGCGACCATCAAGGAGTCGGCACCGCAGGTCCTGTCGCGCTAGCCCACCGAAGTGCGACGCCCGTCGCCGGGGCGCACGATGGAGCACGGCGTCGGGCAGAGCGCGTCATCGTGTCGGACCTCCCGGGAGGCGACCATGCCGGCACCGTCCGACCTCTCGCCCGACCAGGTCAGGGTGGTGGTCCGCCCGATCGCGACGCCCCTGCCGCTCGGCTTCCTGGGTCTCGTCGTCGCCACCACGTGCATGAGCGCGGTGCAGCTCGGCTGGGTCCCGCCCGACCAGGGTCAGGTGGTCGCGCTCGGCATCCTGGCCTTCACCGTGCCGGTCCAGCTGCTGGCCAGCGTGCTGGGCTTCCTGGCACGCGACCCCGGAGCCGGGACCGGCATGGGCGTCCTGGCGGGGACCTGGGCGGCCGTCGGCCTCGTCACCGTGCGCGCGGCGCCCGGATCGCACGCCCCGGGCCTCGGGGTGCTCCTGCTCTGCGCGGCCGCCGCGATGCTCGTCCCCGCGGCCGCGGCGACGGGCAAGCTCCTCGCCGCGGCGGTGATGGCACTCAGCGCGGTCCGTTTCGCGGTGACCGGGTTCGTCCAGCTCACCGGTTCGGCGACGTGGACCACCCTGGCCGGTGCGATCGGGCTGGTCCTGGCCGCGCTGGCGCTGTACGCGGCCCTGGCGTTCGAGCTCGAGGACGCTCGGCACGAGACGGTCCTGCCCGTCGCGCGCCGAGGCGACGGGCTCGCGGCCCTCGACGGCGCGGACCTGTCGGGGGTGAGGCACGAGGCCGGGGTGCGGCCCCAGCTGTGAACGTCAGGCGCGGCCGCCCGGCCGTCGCCATCACCACGAGAAGGAGAGACCCATGGACCAGGACAAGACGCGCGACGACGACGTCCCGGACCTGCCCGACGAGCTCGACGGGCTCCCCGACGGGAAGCGCAAGGACGGCCCGCCGGCGGTCGACGGCCCGGCGAACCCGGACGCGCACGGCCCGATCATCCAGGCCTGAGCAAGGAGGTCCGACCATGAGGAGCGACGTGCACACCGTCCACCGGGACGGCGTCTGGATCAACGAGGTGGACGGGGAGCCGGTCGACGGCGGGTTCCTGCGCCGGGAGGACGCCGAGGAGGCCGGCCGCGCCGCGGCGGACGCCCGCGGGTCGCGGCACGTGGTGGACGACGACTCACGGCCCCGCGGGTGACAGGACGGCGCCGCGCACGCCGAACGGCCGGCAGCCCTGCCTGCCGAGAGCGAGTTCGTCGAGCCGCGCGGTGCGACGCACCTGATCGACCTCGAGCTCGGCGGCGCGGTGCGATGTCGCCACGAGAAGCTCGAGCCCGTGCCTGCCGTCGGTGACGAGAAGAGCCGCGGCGTCGACCGTGAGCAGCCGTGCCGCGTCGTGGACGAGGTCGGCGAACAGGTCGGTCGTGTCGAGGTCGCGCACCAGGACCCCGAGCAGCTCAGCGAGGACCTGCGCGGGTGTACCGAGGGTCATGTCCCACCGGCCTGGGGGAGCCGTCGGGGGTGATGTCCGCGCCGCTGCGGGCGAAGGAGGGGCGCCGCTCCATGACGTCCTTCGCGACCGAATCCATCGTCGTCCCTGCCGTCGAGGCGTGCGCGCCGAGGACGCCTCCCGACGCGGTTCGTCCGATTCCCCGTTCCTCTCGCGCAGGCGCGCCGGGCGACATAATCTGCCGTCGCGAGCACGCACTGGTCGGCCCGGTCACTGGTCGACCTCGCGGCCTCCCGGGTCCGGCGGTGGGCCTCGGCGTGGAGGCTCCGCTCCTGTGGCCCCGCGCAGGGAGGATCCTGTGACTACCTCGACACTGGCGGTCGGACGATTCGGCTACTCGCCGACGGAGACGCGTTGGACCTGGTCGGACTGCATGTTCGCCCTGCACGGGATGTCGCCCGGCGACGTCGTCCCGACGCGCGCACTCTTCCTGAGCCACGTGCACCCCGGGGACCGTGACCGGGTCGCGGCCACTCTCGACGAGATCGCGACGGGTGGCCAACCCGTGGGCTGCGACTATCGGCTGGTGGACCTGAGCGGCCACACGCGCGACGTCGTCCTCGCGCTGACGCCGGTCTCGGCCGAGGTGGGCGCGACGGTGTGGGGCGTGCTGGTCGACGACAGCGAACGACAGCGGCGCACGGTCGCGGAGGCGGTCAACACCGAGCTGACCACGGCGTTGGAGTCGCACGCGGCGATCGACCAGGCCAAGGGCATGCTGATGCTCGTCTACGGGATCGACGACGATGCCGCGTTCGAGATCCTGCGGTGGGCGTCCCAGCAGAGCAACGTTCGCCTCCGGGTGCTCGCCGGACGGCTGGTCGAGGCCGCCCGGGCGGCCGGTGGTGCCGACGCCGTGCTGCGGTCGACCGTCGACGACCTCGTGATCGCGGCCATGCGCGACGTCGAGCTGCCGCTCCAGACCGTCGCGCACCCGGAGTTCGGCTGTGCGCTCGAGCGGAGGGCGTGGACCCCCGTGCTGCGCGTCTCCGGCACCGTCGACGTCACGTCGATGGCTCAGCTCCACCATGCGCTAGGTCGGCTGATGGCCGAGGCCGAGGACCGCGACGTCGTCGTCGACCTGCGCGGGGTCGACCACCTGGGTCCCGTCGCCTCCTTCGTCCTCGCCGCGGCACAGCGCCGCGCGCGCGCCCGCAACGTGACGATGCAGGTGCTGGTCCCGTCGCGCGCCGGACTGGTCCACGACGACCGCTCGGCCCCTGCCGCCGCGGAGCTCGCGGCGCGATCCTGAGCGACCGGGCACCCGGCGGCGTGACGGCGACCGTCACGGCAGGCCCATCCGCTCCTCGCCGGCCCGTTGCAGGGCGTTGCGCCCGACGACCTGCTGCCAGGTCGCGGCCTGCTCCGCGCGGTCGCGCCCGACGAAGCTCACGGCCCAGTGCATCAACGTCGAGAGACGGTTCTTGAACCCGACGAGGTAGACGAGGTGGACGCCGAGCCAGAGCAGCCACGCCAGCAGACCGGCGGTCTCGAACCGGCCGATCCGCGCGACGGCGTGGAAGCGCGCGACCGTCGCCATCATGCCCTTGTCGCGGTAGCGGAACGGCGGGGCGGGGTCGGCGCCGCGGACCCGTCGGCCGATCTGGTCGGCGGCGTACGCCCCGCTCTGCATCGCGAGCTGCGCGACCCACGGGTAGCCGCCCAGGGTCATGAGGTCGCCCACGACGAACACCTCCGGGTGTCCCGGGAGCGTGCAGTCGGCCTCGACGTGGAGCCGCCCCGCCTTGTCGGTCTGCGCCCCCGACCGCTCGGCGAGCGTGCGGCCCAGAGGCGGGGCGCCGACGCCCGCGGCCCAGATCTTGCACGCCGACTCGAGCCGGGAGCGGTGACCCTCGGTGTCCTCCAGCTCGACACCGTCGGCATCGACGTCGACGACCTTCGTGCCCATCCGGACCTCGACCCCCAGCTGCTCGAGCCGGGTGGCGGCTGCGCGGGAGAGCTTGTCGCTGTAGCCCGGGAGCACCTGCGGGACGGGGTCGACGAGCACGACGCGGGTTCGCGACGGGTCGATGTGCCGGAACGTCCCGGGCAGGGTGCGGCGGGAGAGCTCGGCGATCTGGCCCGCCATCTCGACCCCGGTGGCGCCCGCACCCACCACGACGAACGTGAGGAGCCGGTCGAGGGTCGCCTCGTCGGGCGCGATCTCGGCGAGCTCGAACGCGCCCAGGATCCGGCCACGGACCTCCAGGGCGTCGTCCAGGCTCTTCATGCCCGGCGCGTGCTCGGCGAACCGGTCGTTGCCGAAGTAGGACTGGCCGGCACCGGCGGCCACGATCAGGCTGTCGTACCCGGTGCGCAGCTCACCGAGCGGGCTCTGCGACACGACCTCGCGCCGGTCGAGGTCGACGTCCGTGACCGCGCCGAGGAGCACCCGCACGTTCTTCTGCCGCTTCAGCACGTCGCGCGTCGCGGGGGCGATCTCTCCCGACGAGAGCACGCCCGTCGCCACCTGGTACAGCAGCGGCTGGAACAGGTGGTGGTTCGTCGCGCTGAGCAGCGTCACGCGGACGGGCTGCCGGGCCAGCGCTCGAGCGGCGAACAGACCCCCGAACCCTGAGCCGACGATGACGACGTGGTGGAGCGTGGTGGGCCGGGCCATGCGGACTCCTCGCGTCGGGGCGCGGTGGCCGCGAGGGCTCCACGGTCCGCTCCACCGGTCGGACCACTATGCGATGGCGGGCCGGGCGACGCACCCGGCGCAGCCGCCCCACCACGGCCGTAGATGCCCTCACGGGCGGCGGCGCGGCCAGGCGAGGAGCACGTAGAGGTCGTGCTCGTCCCGGCGCCCGCAGAGCGCGGCCCGGGCCACCGCCGCGACACCACGGCCCTGGCACCGCGCCAGCTCCCTCTCGATCACGTGGCTCCACTTGACCGGCAGGTGCCCGAGCAGCTCGCCGTTCATCGTCGTGACGCGCACCCGGCACGTCGTACCGCGGTCCAGGAGGACGAGGAACCGTCCGAGATGGTCCCGCGCGGAGATCTGGGGCGCCGACCGCTCGTCGAAGTCGGTGACGCGCACGGTCACGTGCCCGCCGCGGGCCGGCACGGTCCACGTCGGCGGCACGGCTGCCGGGAGCGGTGCAGATCGCTCGCTGTGGGCCGGCACGCCCCGACCCGTCGAGTCCGGTTGGCTGTGAGTCGTCCCACGCATCGCGCGCTCCCGGGGGGTGCCCACGGACCGCGACTCTGGATCCCGGCTCGGCGCGCCGGCCACGGACGGGTCGGCTCGTCGTCTCGATCATGGCACCGACCGGCGAGAAGGTCGACGTCCCGCGTGCGGTCGCACGGCGGGTGTCCGACGATGGGGGTCGACGTCGGGAAGCGGGCGTCGGCCGCCGACCGATCACCGGAGGCACCGATGTGGGCTCTCATCTTCCGCCGACTGCGGCTCCTCGTCGTGGTTGCCATCCTCCTTCCCGTGGTCGCATCGATCGCCCGCAGGCTCGCGGAGCGGGTCGAGCGACAGCAGGCGGGCCCGACCCTGGGGTCCCGCGGCCTGCGGGTCGTCGAGACGACCGCGACCAAGACCCGGTCGTTCCTGCGCTGATCGTGCCCGGGCGGCCCGACAGGGCCCGACAGTGTCAGCGGGTCGGCTCCAGGTAGGCCTGCCCGGTGGTCGTCCACTGGACCAGCAGCATCGTCGCGTCGTCCTGGAGCACGCCGTTCTGGTAGTCGAGGATCCGACGGCAGGCACGGCGCACCAGCTCGGGGAGCGGGATGCCCTCGGACGCCTCGCGCTCGATGAAGTCCTTGAGCCGGTCCAGGCCGAAGAACTGGTGGTCCTGGTCGCGCGCCTCCGTGATCCCGTCGGTGAAGAGGACGACGACGTCGTCCGGCTCGAGGGACTCCTCGGCGATGGTGGCCTCGCGCATGTCCAGCCCGAGCAGCGGGCGGTGGCCGTCGTCGAGCGTCTTGACCACGCGCCCGCCGCGCAGCAGCAAGGGCGGGGGATGCCCGGCCGACAGGTACCGGAGCCGCCCGGTGTGCAGGTCGAGCCTCCCCAGCACGCCGGTCGCGTACATCCGGCCGCCGAACTCGTCGCGGATGGTGCGGTGGATCGACTCCGTCTGCTCGAACAGGCCGTGCCCCTGTCGGCGCGCGTTCCGGTAGGCGGCGAGCGCCGACGCCGCGGCCAGGCCGGAGCGCAGGTCGTGCCCGGTGGCGTCCAGGATCGCGAACTGGGCGACGTCGTCGGAGAGCGCGTAGTCGAACACGTCACCGCCCACGTTGCTCGACGGCTCGAGCCGACCGCTGACCAGCACCTTGTCGGTCCCGGACGTCAGCGGCGGGAGCAGCTGCCAGATGAGCTCGGCGGACAGGCTGCGCGGCTGACGACGCCGCACGGCGTCGATGGCGTCGCCGAACATGTCGAGCACGGACACGAGGTGGCCCAGGTAGTGGCTGAACCACCACCACTGGCGGCGTAACGCCCGGTCCTCGAGCACGCCCGGGTCGAGCACCACGATCTTGAGCACGCCCAGCCGCTCCAGGCCGTCGATGATCGGCATCCACAGCACGGGCTCGTCGTCGGTCGTCGACGTCTGGGCGGCCATCATCCGGTAGGCGCGTCCTGCGAGCGTCCCGTCGATGGTCAGGTCGGGCGGGCGTTCGGAGGTCGACGGCGCCATCGGCACGAGCACGCTCTGCGTGTAGTCCGCCAGGTAGACGGTCACCCGGGCCCCGAGGTGCGCGGCGGCCTCGGCGACGGCCGTGGGGAGGAGGTCCGGGGGTGCCAGGTGCGTCTGGCGCAGGAGGGTCGTCATGGCGGCGAGCGGACGCGTGACGCCGGAGCCGAGGTGGTGGTTCCAGTCCATGGGCCGACCCTCCGCGGGCCGGCACGTCGGAGGGCTGCCCGCATGCTCACCCTACGTTTCGCGCACGCGGCCCGCGCCGCGACGCGACGACCCGTGTTCGCCGGGGGTGAACGGCCCCCGCGGATGACTGGCACTCTCCGGTCGAGAGTGCTAATTCTTCTGCTGTAGCCAGTCCGGAGAGGATCCGGACAGCACCCGGGCACCGGACGTGCCGGTGCCGTGACGCGAGGGAGGTGAGGGTCATGGCTACCCGATTCGACCCGTTCCAGGAGATCGACCGGCTGTTCGGTCAGATGCTCGCCGCCGACCGGTCGTCGGCGACGATGCCGATCGATCTGTACCGCTCCGGTGACCACTACGTGCTCCACGTCGACCTGCCGGGCGTCGACCCCGGATCGATCGACGTGAACGTGGAGGACCGGACGCTGACGATCCGCGCTCAGCGGACCGCGCACACCGAGAGTGACGCGCAGTGGCTGGCCAAGGAGCGCCCGACCGGCACCTACGCCCGACAGCTCAGCGTGGGCCGGGGGCTCGCCCTGGACGCCATCTCGGCGACGTACGCCGACGGGGTCCTGACGCTGAGCATCCCGGTCGCCGAGGAGGCGAAGCCGCGGCGCATCGAGGTGCAGCACGCCGGCGACGCCTCCCAGATCACCTCGGGGGCCGACGCCACCGCCTGATGCTGCGACGGCAGGGGCGCGCCGGGCAGCGAGAGCACCGGTCCGAGGCGAGGGACGCCCTGTGCGGGCGAGCCGGACCTCCGCGCCCTGCCGTCGGCGGGGTCGTCGCGCCTCGATCCGGTCCCGCACGTCCGCTACTCGCGGAGAGAGAATTCGTTGCCGTCGGGATCGGCCAGCACCGCGACGCCGTCGGCGTGCGCCAGGAGCGTCGCCCCGAGCGCGACCAGTCGGACGACCTCGGCTCCCCGGTCGCCAGCGACCGGGGCGAGCTCGAACCGCTGGCGGTTCGTCCGCGGCGTGGTCGGCGCCGGCTCACCGCCCCACGAGACCTTCGTGCCGCCCAGCGGGGACTGGATCGCGGTCTCCCGGTCCTGGTCCCACACGAGGGGCCAACCCAGCGCGGCGGACCAGAACAGGCCCACCTCCCGGGTGCCGTCGCAGGTGAGCTCGCCGAGGAAGCCGCACCCGGCGAGGAACGCGTTGCCGGGTTCGATCACGCACAGCTCGTTGCCCTCGGGGTCGGCCAGCACCACGTGCCCCTCGTCCGGGCGCTGTCCGACGTCGAGGTGGCTCGCGCCGAGCCCGAGCAGTCGGGCGACCGTGTCCTGCTGGTCGGCCGGGCTGGTGCTCGTGAGGTGCAGGTGCATGGGGTCCCGGCCGACCTTCGGCGCGCGGCTCCCGACGAACCGCAGGCCGAGCTGGGTGTCTGTCCCGGGCACGAGCGCGCCGCGGGCGTCCTCGACGGGGTCGCGCCCCAGGACGCCGGCCCAGAACCCCGCCACGCGGGCGGGGTCGTCGGCGTCGAGGGCGAGGGCGGTCAGGCGGGAAGCCACCCACGCACGCTAGGCGGGACGCGCGACGTCCCGCACGAGGTTTTTTCGTCGTCGAGCGTGCGAGCCGCGGGTGAGTCAGCCGTCCAGGCGTGCGGCGACGTCGGCGGGGAAGCCGCCGGTCGCGACGGGGCCCCACCGCGTCGGTGTGACCCGGATGAGGGACTTGCCCTGCAGCCGCATGGCGGCGCGGTACTCCTCCCAGTCCGGGTGCTCGCCCGCGATGCACCTGTAGTACTCCACCAGCGCGTCCTCGGCCTCCGGCATGTGCAGCACCTGCGCGTCGCCGTCGACCTGGACCCACGCGCCGCCGAAGTCGTCGGACAGCACGCAGACGCTGACGCGGGGGTCGCGCTCGACGTTGATCGCCTTCGCCCGTCCGGGGTACGTCGAGATCACCAGGCGCCCCTCGCGGTCCACACCGCCGCTCACGGGGGAGACCTGGGGTCGACCGTCCTGGCGCGTCGTGATGAGGACCATGTGGTGCCGGTCGGTGACGAAGTCGAGCAGGCCGTCGAGGTCGACGGGACGGGTCGTGGCGATGGATCGAGGCATGGCCACACGCTAGGCGCTCGGCCGCACCCCGACCTCTTGTCGCAGTTCAGCGTGCGGATCGGCGCTCGGAGGTCGACCATTCGATTGTCCGGTCAAGACATGGCCGGGCAACGCCGTCGACGTCCGACCGCGGTCGTCGCCGTCAGGGAGGCCTCACCATGGCTCTGTGGCTGATTCTCATCATCGTCGGTGTCGTCATGATCGTGCTCGGCGTCGCTGTCACGGCAGCAAAGGTGCTGCTGTGGATCGGCATCGCCCTCCTGGTGATCAGCCTCATCGGGTGGATCGTCAGCCGCGGTCGCACCCGGGCGTAACGCGTCAGCCCCGGTCGGTGGACCCGCCGGTTCATCGACCGGGTTGCTGAGCGAGCCCCGGTCCAGCTCCATCCCTGCGGGTCGTGACAGGATCCGCGGGTGGACGAGCTCACCCAGGACCTGCGGGATGCCATCGCTCTGGGGTACGCCCGGCGCGACCGGGACGACATGGCGCCGACCATCGCGTACTTCGAGGGACTGCTGGCCGACCACCCTGATCACCCCGTGCTGGTGTTCGAGGTCGCCGGTGCCTACGACACGGCCGGGCGCGAGGGCGAGGCCGCCGTCCGGTACGAGCGGGCGCTCGCGCTGGGCCTGGACGGCGACGACCTGCGCCGGTGCCTGTGCCAGTACGGCAGCACGCTGCGATGGCTCGGTCGGCTCGACGAGTCGGTCGCGGTGCTCGAGCGGGCGCGAGCCCAGTTCCCGGAGTCCGACGCCGTCCGGGTGTTCCTGGCACTGACGCTCGCGGAGGCGGGCAGGACCGACGGCGCGGTGGCGCAGCTCCTCACCGTGATCACCAACCACCCCGACGCCACCGACCTGGGCCGCTACGCCGTCGGGCTCGGCGGCCTGGCGCGGTGGCTGGAGGTGGGCAGGCCGGACGAGTAGCCCATGGCGGCGCGGGCGGCGATCGCGTCGGCGCCCGGCAGGGTCCGGGAGGCGGCGACGAGCCCGGCGCCGGCCTGATTGCGCCGAGCGCCGGGGCGACGGACAGTGGGCCCATGACCGAGACCGTCGCCAGCGCCCTGCACCGCAGCCAGGTCATCGACCTGACGACCACCGGCCGTCGGTCGGGTCAGCCGCGACGGATCGAGATCTTCCTGCACGAGCTGGACGGACGGCTGTTCATCTCGGGGATGCCGTCGCCGCGCACCCGGGCATGGATCCACAACGTGGCGGCCGACCCGCACGTCGTCGTCCACCTCAAGCGCGGGCTGACCGCCGACGTGCCGGCGCTCGCGCGGGTGGTCGACGACCCGGACGAGCGGCGCCCGCTCATCGAGGCGGCGGCCCGGCAGTGGGGCCGGGACGACGTCGAGCTGATGATGCAGCACAGCCCGCTGATCGAGATCACGCCGACCGACGCGGCCTGATCCGGGCGGCAGCTCTGGGACCTCCGGCCCTGCTGGCACGGCGCGGGGCGGACGACGATCGGGAGTGTCCGATCGTTCGTTCGAAGGAGAACATCATGACGTGCGTCCTGGTCGCCTATGGAACGTCCCGGGGCGGCACCGAGGGGCTTGCCGAGATGATCGGTGAGGACCTGCGCGGCCGCGGGTACCAGACGGTCGTGCGTCCGGCGGCCGAGGTCACGGACCTCGAGGACGTGGACGCCGTCGTCGTCGCCGGCGCGCTGTACGCGGGCCGCTGGCACAAGGAGGCGCGCTCGCTGATCAAGCGGCAGTCCACCCGACTCGCCGAGCTGCCCGTGTGGCTCGTCGCCACCGGACCCCTGGACCGGTCGGCCGACACCACGGAGATCCGGGCCGTCTCCCACGTGCGGAACGCCGCGGACAAGATCGGGGCGCGCGGCGTCCAGACGTTCGGCGGTCGGCTGCTGCCCGATGCCAAGGGTTTCCCGGCGGCCGCGATGGCGAAGACGAACGCGGGGGACTGGCGCGACGCGGACCACGTCGCCCGGTGGGTCGACGAGGTGGACGCGCAGCTCCGCGCCTGACGGCCCGTCCGCATGGTGAGCAGTTCCGGTCATGCATTGACCGAGGTCCGCGCCGTTCCTAGGTTGCGCGGCACTCGCCACTCCGACCGGAAGGCTCTTCCCATGCCCGTCGAGTTCCTGGGCATCGCCACCACCAGCGATGCCTCCGAGACGACCGCTGCCACCACCGCGCCCGTCGACATCGGCTACCTCGAGCGGATCGTGCGGGCGCACCAGGACAACGGCTGGACGCGCGTGCTCTTCGCGTACGGGTCGGGCGGCCTGGAGCCGTCGGCGCTCGCCGGGTACGTCGCGGGCCGCCTCGACTCGATCGAGCTGCTGCTGGCACACCGCCCGAACGTCTCGTACCCGACGTTCGCCGCCAAGACGTTCGCGACGCTCGACCAGGTCTCGCAGGGCCGCTTCTCGGTGCACTTCATCACGGGCGGGAGCGACAAGGAGCAGGGCCGCGAGGGCGACCGGCTGACGAAGGACGAGCGGTACGCCCGCACGCGCGAGTACATCCAGATCGTCAAGCGCGCGTGGACGAGCGCGGAGCCGTTCGACCACCACGGCCAGTTCTACGACTTCGACGACTTCGTGCTCGACGCCAAGCCGTTCGGGGGCCGCACCCCGACGATCTCGTTCGGCGGGTCCTCGGACGCGGCCTACCGGGTCGGCGCGGCCGAGGCCGACATCTTCGCGGTGTGGGGCGAGCCCCTGGCCAGCACCGCGGAGCAGATCGCGCGGATCCACGCCGAGGCGGCTGCGGCGGGCCGGACGACGCCGCCCCGCATCCACGCCGCGTTCCGGCCGATCATCGCGCCGACCGAGGAGCTCGCATGGGAGAAGGCCCACCGGGTGGTCGCGCGCATCGAGGCGCGCAAGGCGGCGGCCGGCGATGCGCTGGCGCGCTGGCGACCCGGCAAGCCCGAGAACGCCGGCTCGCAGCGGCTGCTCGAGATCGCGGAGCAGGGGGAGCGGTTCGACACCGCGCTGTGGACCGCGACGGCCAAGGCGACCGGCGGGGCCGGCAACTCGAACGCCCTCGTCGGCACCCCCGAGACGGTCGCGCAGGCGCTGCTGGCGTACTACGACCTCGGTGTGCGGATCATCTCCGCCCGCGGGTACGACCTGCTGGACGACGCCGTGGACTTCGGCCGATACGTCATCCCCCTGGTCAAGGAGGAGGTCGCCCGGCGCGATCGCGAGGCGCAGGCGGCCGGCGCGGCTGCCTGACCGCAGCCACGGAGCACGCCCCGGGGCGCGCGGGTGACGTGCCCCGCGCGCCCTCGGTGCGGTCGGTCAGCGCAGGTCGTCCGACCGGATCTTCTCGGCCTCGGTGGTGACGTCGACGTCCTCGCGCGACGCTCCGGGCTCGCGGAGCTCGTCGGACCGCACCCGCACGGCCTCGCTCGTGTGGACGTCGTCCGTGTGGGTCCCCTCCAGGCCGTCGGCCTCGATCTTCTCGGCGTCGCTGGTCGGCAGGCCGTGCTCGTCGACCGTGCTGCCGGCCGGTTCGACGAGCCCGTCCGACCGGATCTTCTCCGCCTCGGTGCTGGCGGCCTCGCGTGCGTCACGCGCCTCGTGCTCAGTGCTCATGCTGCTCTCCTCAGGGATCCGGGTCCCGGCCGCGCGTCGCTGCACGGACCGGGAGCACCGTCTTGCCCACACTCTGCGCCGCCGGGCCGCGAAACGCCCGTGCAGGAGGTCCGGAACCGTCGCCGCCCGATCCGTGACTGCAACCGATTCGTAACGCAGCTGTGCGTCCGCGCAACGGATTTCCGCTAGGTTCCGTCGAAACGGCTGCGATATCGGCCGTTGCGGAAGGCAACAGCCACGGGAGAGGGGCTGCGGCGATGACGGACTCGGGGGTCGTCGCTGTACGGCTGCGCGGCGTGCGCAAGGAGTTCGGCGACGTGGTCGCGGTCGACGGGGTCGACCTCGACGTGCGCGACGGCGAGTTCATGACGTTGCTGGGCCCGTCGGGCTCGGGCAAGACGACGGTCCTGCGGATGATCGCGGGCTTCGAGCTGCCGACCGGCGGGACCGTCGAGCTGGCCGGCGTCGACGTCACGCAGCGGGCGCCGTTCGAGCGGGACGTCAACACCGTCTTCCAGGACTACGCGTTGTTCCCGCACATGACCGTGCTCGACAACATCGCCTACGGCCTGCGCGTGAAGAAGGTCGGGCGCAAGGAGCGGACGCTGCGCGCGCAGGAGGCGCTGGAGAGCGTGCAGCTCGGCGGGTACGGCGCGCGCAGGCCGGCGCAGCTCTCGGGCGGACAGCGCCAGCGCGTCGCCCTCGCCCGCGCGCTGGTCAACCGGCCCCGGGTGCTGCTGCTGGACGAGCCCCTCGGCGCGCTCGACCTCAAGCTGCGCGAGCAGATGCAGGTCGAGCTCAAGGCGATCCAGCGGCAGGTCGGGATCACGTTCCTCTTCGTCACGCACGACCAGGAGGAGGCGCTGACCATGTCCGACCGCATCGCCGTCTTCTCGGGCGGTCGGATCGAGCAGGTCGGGTCGCCGGCCGAGGTCTACGAGAAGCCGGCCACGCCCTTCGTCGCCGGGTTCGTCGGCACCTCGAACCTGCTGGTCGGCGACGCGGCGGTGCAGGTGCTCGCGCGGACGGGGACCTGGTCGGTGCGGCCCGAGAAGATCCGGCTCGCCGCGCCCGACGCGCAGCCCGGCCCGGGGGAGGACGGCGCCCTCGGCACGGTGCGCGAGGTGGTCTACGTCGGGTCGGCCACGCGGTTCCTCGTCGACCTGGATGCCGGCGCGACGCTCGTCGCGCTGCAGCAGAACCAGCAGACCTCGTCGATGGACGTGCAGGAGCTGCGCGGTGCGCGCGTCCTGCTCGTCTGGGCGAAGGAGCACGAGTTCGAGGTGAACCCCGCGGCAGACACCTCGCTGCCGTGAGCCTGCACGAACGAAGGAGACGACGATGAAGCACCTACGTCTGGTGCGGACGATGGCGGTCGGCGCGGTGGCGGGGCTCGCCCTGGCCGCCTGCGGGACGTCGGACGGCGACGGGGGCGGCTCCGCCCGGGCGACACCGCCCGCGATGGACTCCCTGAGCGCGCAGGGCGACGGGGAGGGCGAGGTCAACATCCTTGCGTGGGCGGGCTACGCCGAGGACGGCTCCACGGACCCGGCGGTCGACTGGGTGACGCCGTTCGAGTCCGCCACCGGGTGTACCGCGAACGTCCAGGTCGCCGACACCTCGGACAGCATGTTCGAGAAGATGGGCACCGGCGACTTCGACGTCGTCTCGGCGTCAGGGGACTCGTCGCTGCGCATGATCTACGCCGGCAAGGTCGCCCCCGTGAACACCGACCTGCTCACCAACTACGGCGACGTTCCGGACTTCCAGAAGATGCAGACCTGGAACTCCGTGGGCGACGCCGCGTACGGCATGCCGCACGGCTGGGGCGCCCAGCTGCTCGGCTACCGCACGGACAAGGTCGACCCGGCGCCCGACTCGTGGAGCGTGGTCTTCGAGCCCGACTCCGCGTACGCCGGCAAGATCACCGACTACGACTCGCCGACCGACGGGATCGCCGCCGCGGCCGTGTACCTGATGTCGACCCAGCCGGACCTGAAGATCACCAACCCGTACGCCCTGGACAAGGACCAGTTCGACGCCGCCGTCGCCCTGCTCACGGCGCAGCAGCCGCAGGTGGCCAGCTACTGGGCCAGCTACGCCGACGCGCAGAAGGCGCTCGAGAACGGCAGCACCGAGGTGGGCTCCACCTGGCAGATCATCATCAACCTGGCGAAGGGCGACGACGCCCCGGTCGAGTCGGTGCTGCCCAAGGAGGGCGCCACCGGATGGGCGGACACGTGGATGGTCGACGCCAAGTCCCCGCACCCGAACTGCGCGTACCTCTGGATGAACTGGGTGACCAACCCCGACGTCCAGGCGCAGATCGCCGAGTGGTTCGGGGAGGCCCCGGCCAACACCAAGGCCTGCGCCCTCACCACCGACCCGACACACTGCGACACGTTCCACGCCGACGACGAGAGCTACTTCTCGAAGATCTGGTTCTGGTCGACGCCGCAGTCCGACTGCCTCGACGGGCGCACGGACGTGAAGTGCATCCCGTACGCGGACTGGGGCAAGGCGTGGAGCAGCATCAAGAACGGCTGACCGAGTGACGACGGTCGTGCGGCCGGCGTCCACCACGGGTGGACGCCGGCTGTCGGCTGCGCTCTTCCGGCGGCCTCGGCTGCGGCTCGCGGCTCTCCTCGTGCTGCCGACGACCTGGCTCGTGCTCGTCTACCTGTCCGCGCTGCTGGCCCTGCTGGCCACGGCGTTCTTCTCGGTGGACGAGTTCACCAACGAGGTCGTCCGCACGTTCACGCTCCAGAACATCCAGGACGTCCTGTCCGACCCCGCCTACCGGTACGCGACGCTGCGGACGGTGGGCATCGCCGCGGCCGTCACGGTGCTCTGCACGCTCCTCGGCTTCCCGATGGCGTTCTTCATGGCCAAGGTGGCGCCGCCACGCCGGCGGGGGCTGCTCGTCGCCCTCGTCGTCACGCCGCTCTGGGCGTCGTACCTGGTCAAGATCTACGCGTGGCAGGCGATGGTCCAGCCCGAGACCGGGGTGCTGGCGTGGCTGCTGGCGCCGGTCGGCCTGGACGGTCCCGGCTACGGCGTGGCGGCGACGATCCTCACGCTGACCTACCTGTGGCTGCCGTACATGATCCTGCCGGTGTACGCGGGGCTGGACCGGATGCCCGACAGCCTCCTCGACGCCTCCGGCGACCTCGGCGCGCGTCCCGGCCGCACCGTCCGCAGCATCGTGGTGCCGCTGGTCTACCCGTCGATCGTCGCGGGCTCGGTGTTCACGTTCTCGCTCAGCCTGGGCGACTACATCACCGTGCAGATCGTCGGCGGGCGCACCCAGATGCTCGGCAACATCGTCTACCAGAACTACACCAGCAGCCTGCCGTTCGCGGCCGCGATCGCCCTGATCCCCGTGGTGATCATGGTGATCTACCTGGCGCTGGTCCGGCGGACGGGAGCTCTGGACAACCTGTGAGGAACTCCCGCCGCGCGCGCTGGACGTTCGGGCTGCTCATGGCCTTCGGCCTGGCGTTCATCTATGTGCCCCTGGGCGTCATCGTCATCAACTCGTTCAATGCCAGCACGGTGTTCGCATGGCCGCCCAAGGAGTTCACGACGCACTGGTGGACCTCGACGTTCGGCAACCAGAGCGTCCGGTCGGCGGTGCTCACGTCGATCGAGGTCGGCATCGTCGCGACCGCCGTCGCCCTCGTGCTCGGCACCCTGCTGGCCTTCGCCCTCGGGCGGTACACCTTCTTCGGGCGGCACACGGTCTCGCTGCTGGTCGTGCTGCCGATCGCGCTGCCCGGCATCGTCACCGCGCTGGCGTTCCGCACGGGGTTCCGCACGTTCCTCGGGCTCGAGCTCTCGATCTGGACCGTGGCGATCGCCCACGCGACCTTCTGCATCGTCGTGGTCTACAACAACGTCCTGGCGCGGTTGCGCCGGACGGGCACCAGCCCGGAGGAGGCGTCGATGGACCTCGGCGCGGACACGTTCACGACGTTCCGGCTGGTCACGTTCCCGTTGCTGCGCGGGGCGATGGTGGCCGGCGCGCTCCTGGCCTTCGGGCTCTCGTTCGACGAGATCGTGGTGACGCTGTTCACCGCCCCGCCCGGCGTCACGACCCTGCCGATCTGGATCTTCCAGAACCTGTCCCGGCCGAACCAGGGACCGGTGGTCAACGTGGTCGCCGCCGTCCTCGTGCTGGCGTCGATCATCCCGATCTACCTCAGTCAGAAGGTCGCCGGCGAGTCCACCGGCGGCGGGCGGATCTAGGTGCAGGGAGGGCCCGAGCCTGGTCCCTGACCGACGCGGTGCTGCACACTGCACGCATGAGGGCGCCCGCGCCCGCGTCGTCGGGAAGCACGTCGCCCCTCCGGGTGAACCTGCTGGGGGGCTTCGGCGTCCGCGTCGGAGACCGGCCGGTGCCGGACGCTTGGCGGCTGCGCCGCGCCAAGTCCGTCGTCAAGCTGCTCGCTCTCGCCGAGGGGCACCGGATGCACCGCGACCTGGTGGCCGAGACCCTGTGGCCGCAGCACGACCGCGCGGCGGCGGTCAACAACCTGCACCAGGCGCTGCACGCGGCCCGGCGAGCGCTCGGGTCGGCAGGCGGCAGCCCGGAGCTGCTGCGCCTGCACGACGACGTCCTCACGCTCGGCCACCCCGGGGCCGTGCGCACCGACGTCCAGGACTTCGAGGCGGCGGCGCGTACCGCACTCGCCGCGGGCCGAGCTGCCGACTGCCAGGCCGTGCTCGACGCGTTCCCGGCCGAGCTCCTGCCCGAGGACCGTTTCGAGGACTGGACCGACGAGCACCGGCGCCGGCTCGACGGTCTTCGTGCAGCGGTCGAGGCGGCCCTCGCCGAGGCCCTGGTCGACGCGGGCCGGGCAGACGAAGCGGTTCGGCTGCTGCAGAGCTCGTCGACCGGCCACGCCACGGACGAGGCGCGTCAGCGCACCCTGATCCGCGCTCTCGACGCGACGGGCCGGCACTGGGACGCGATCGACGCCTACGAGTCTCTGCGGTCGACGCTCGAGGAGCACTACGGCTCGTCGCCGGAGCCGGAGACCGTCGACCTCCTGCGGCGAGTCCTCGCCGGACAGGTCGCGCTGCCGCTCCGGTCGGCCACCAACCTCCCCGTCAGCGCAACCACCTTCGTCGGGCGCCGCCGAGAGCTGGCGGAGCTGCACGGGCTGGTGGACCGTACCCGGTTGCTCACCCTGAGCGGTCCGGGTGGGGTGGGCAAGACGCGTCTTGCCGTGCAGCTCGCCCGACAGCTGACGGCCTCGCCCGCGTTCCCCGACGGTGTCTGGTTCGCCGCGCTGTCCGGTCTGCGGGACGGCTCGCACGTGGCGGCCACCGTCGCCGCGGTTCTCGGGCTCACCTCGATCCACGCGACGATCCGCCCCGCCGCCGTCGCCGACCTGGTGGCCGACCGGCGACTGGCGCTGGTCCTGGACAACTGCGAGCACGTCCTCGAGGCCGCCGCCGCCCTCGTCGACGCGATGCTCGCGCGCAGCCCTGGGCTGCTCGTCGTGACGACGAGCCGGGAGCCGCTGCACCTGCCCGGCGAAGTGGTCTGGCGCGTCCCGTCGCTGGGCGTGCCCGAGCTGAGCCGGGCCTCTGACCCCGCCGCGACGGCTCGGCACGAGTCGGTCCAGCTCTTCGTCCGGCGGGCCACGGAGGTGGCACCGCACTTCCGTCTGGACCGGTCGACCTCGGCGGCCGTCGCCCGCATCTGTCGTCGCCTGGACGGGATACCGCTGGCGCTGGAGTTCGCCGCTGCCCGCGTCGCTCACCTCGCGCCCGCGCAGATCGCGGCGCTCCTCGACGACGCCCTCACCACCGTCGCGGGCCGGGTCCGGAGCGTCCCCGACCGCCAGCTCACGCTGCGGGCGACCCTGGACTGGAGCCACGACCTGCTCGACCGGGACGAGCAGGTGCTCCTGCGCCGGCTGTCCGTCTTCGCGGGCGGGTTCGGCCTCGACGCTGCCGAGCACGTCTGCGCCGCCGGCCCATTCGAGGGTGTGCGCGAAGCCCTCGCGGGCCTGGTCGACAAGTCCCTCGTCGTCGCGGACACGAGCAGGGCGCCCGCGGCGCGCTACCGGCTGCTCGAGGTGGTCCGCAGCTACGCGGGCGGGCACCTCGCTGACGCCGGAGAGGCCGCCGAGCTCAGGCGCCGCCACGCCCTCTGGTACGTCCGGCGTGCCGCTGCGCTGGACACCGAGCGCAGCGGACCGGTGGCCGGCGAGCCGGACGCGTGGCTGGGGCTCGAGCTCGAGAACCTGCGCGTGGCGCTCGAGACCGCCCTGGACGAGGACCCGGACGGGGCGCTCGAGGCGATCCTCGCGGCGTGGCGGCTCCTGCTGGCCCGCGGCATGCACGCCGAGGGACGTCGCTGGCTGTCGCGCGCGCTGGACGCATCGAGCAGCCGGGGCGACCTGCGGGCGCGCGCGCTGTTCGCCACGGCCGTCTTCGAGATCCGGCTGGGCCGCTCGGCGCACGCGGCGGCCATCGGCGCCGAGATCGCGGAGATCGGCGCGGCGCTGGACGATCCCGACCGGGCCGCCGAGGCGTGCCAGCAGCAGGTGCTGCTGACCTGGCTCGCGGGCGACTGGGCGCAGACCGACCGGCTCGTCGCGACGACGGCCCCGAGGGTGGCCCGGTCTCCCGGCGCGTGCGCCGCGCACCACCACCTGTGCGCACTGCTCGCCCTCAGCCGGGGCGACATCGAGGCCGCGCGCTCCGCCGCCCTGCGCAGCGCGACCGCCCTCGACGAGGTGCCCGACGACGCGCCACCGTTCTTCCCGGTCTGCTCGCTGGCGTTCTCGGTGGGGCGCGCGCGGAACCTGCACTTCCCGGTCTTCGAGGAGACCATGCTCGCGGGGCGCCGGGTCGGTGTGGCGCAGGCCCGGGGGTACGTGTGGTCCACGCTCGCGCTGGCCGAGCGCATGGACGGGCGGTTCGCGGCAGCCACGGCCGCGCTCGACCGGGCCGGACGTGCGTTCCGGGCTCTCGACGACCCCGCGGGACAGGCCCACGTCCTCGTGCAACGTGGACATCTTCTGCGCGAGAGGGGCGAGCCGGCGTCGAGCCGGACGTGCTTCGCCTCCGCGATCGACCTGAGGGCGGGAATCCAGGACCAGCGCGGCACGGCGGTCGCGCTGTCGGGGCTCGCAGTCTCCGAGGCCCTGCTCGGCAGGAGGTCGCGGGCACGGTCCCTGGCCGACGAGGCGTCGCAGGTGCTGGAGGGCTCCGGCGACCTCCCGGGTCGGTCGGGAGCCCTGGACGACCTCGCCGCGGTCGAGGTCGTGTGCGGGCGGCTGGACCGTGCGGCCCACGCCGTCGAGCGTGCGCTGTCCCTCGCGGCCGTCCCGTCCGCGCACCGCTCCGTCGGGTGGCAGCACACGCTGCTGGCAGGGTTGCGACTCCGTCTCGGCGACGGGGTCGGCGCCGCCGCCGAGCTCGGCGCCGCCACGGCCGTGTTCGACGAGATCGGCGAGCGACGCGGGCTGGCCGTGGTCGGTCGGCTCGGCGACCGGATCGCCCGTGCAAAGCCGCCGCTAAGAGCGCACGGCGCAGGATCGCGGTGATCCAGCCCGACGACACGGGAGGCAGCGGTGATGAGGGACATCCTGACCGGTCACGCGCTCGGCGAAGCGACGCTCGCCGAGCTGCGCCACGACCTCGAGGGCACGGTGGTCGTGCAGACGGACCGCGACTACGACCAGGCGCGCCACGTCTGGAACCACAGCATCGACCGGCGCCCGGTCGCCGTCGTGCGCTGCGCCGGAGTCGCGGACGTCGTCGCCAGCGTGCGCTTCGCCGCGAGCGAGGGGCTGCCGGTCGCCGTCCGCGGTGGCGGGCACAGCGTGGCCGGCTTCTCCACGTGCGACGGCGGGGTTGTCCTCGACCTGCGCGAGATGCACGCGGTGCACGTCGACCCCGTGGCTCGACGCGCCCGGGTCCAGGGCGGCGCCCTCTGGAGGCACGTCGACCGGGAGAGCCAGGTGCACGGCCTGGCGACGACCGGCGGACTGGTCTCGTCGACCGGCGTCGGCGGCTTCGCGCTCGGCGGGGGCATCGGGCACCTGGCCCGAAAGCACGGTCTGACCTGCGACAACGTGCTGTCCGCCGACGTGGTGACAGCCGACGGGCAGGTGCTCCGGGCGGGTCCGGACGAGAACGCCGACCTCTTCTGGGCGCTGCGCGGCGGCGGGGGCAACTTCGGGGTGGTCACCTCGATGGAGCTGGCCATGCACCCGGTCGGGCCTGTCGTCCTCGGCGGCGTCGTCTTCTACCCCGGCCACCAGGCCGCTCAGGTCGTCGCCGGGTGGCGGGACGCCGTCGCGGGGACGCCGGACGAGCTGACCTCCCTGGTCAACCTCACGTCGGCACCGCCGCTGCCCGTGCTGCCGGTCGAGGTCCACGGGACGAAGGTCGCCGCGGTCGTGGCGTGCTGGAGCGGACCCGCCGACGTGGGGGAGGAGGTCGTGCGGCCCTTGCGCTCGCTCGGCGACCCGATCGCGGACCTGCTGGGGCCGATCCGCTACGTCGACCTGCAGCAGCTGGTCGACCCCCTGTGGCCGGCAGGCGCCTCGAACTACTTCACCTCGGCGTTCCTGGACGACCTCCCGGCTGCGGCGGTGGAGCTGTACGCGGACGCGCACCGCCGCGCCGCGGGCCCCCCCGCCCTCTGCGAGCTGCACGTCCACCAGCTCGGTGGGGCGGTCGGCCGCGTCGCGACCGAGGCGTCCGCGTTCGCCGAGCGCACCGCGCCGTTCGTGGTCAACTGCCTCGCCCGGACGCCCGGGACGTCCGACGCCGCGCCCCTGGTCGACTGGGCGCGAGCGACGCGCGACGCGATGGCCGCGTACGGCAGCGGCAGGATGTACGTGAACTTCACGGGGGAGCCGGAGCAGGGCCGAGCCCGAGCCTGCTACCCGCCGCAGACCTATGCGCGCCTTGCCGAGGTCAAGCGGCGACTCGACCCCGAGAACGTGTTCCGGTTCAACCAGAACGTCCTTCCCGCACCCTCGACCGGGGGGTGAGCGACGATGTCGACGGGATGGGACGTGGTGGTCGTCGGTGGCGGCGCCGCCGGGTGCGTGCTCGCGGCTCGCCTGAGCGAGGACCCCTCGCGGCGGGTGCTGCTGCTCGAGGCGGGTCCGGACCACCGGGTGGACACGCCCGACGACGTCCGCGACGGTCGGCGCGCCACCATGCAGCACGACTGGGGCTACACCGAGGTGCCCGGCCCCGACGGCACCGCTCGACACCTCCCGCGCGGCCGGTTGCTCGGGGGGTGCTCGTCGACCAACGCCACGTTCGCCCTCCGGGGTCACCCCGGCGACTACGACGCCTGGGCGCTCGCCGGCAACCCTGGATGGTCCTTCGCCGAGGTGCTGCCCGACTTCGTCCGGCTGGAGTCGGATGTGGATCACGGCTCGGAGCCCTGGCACGGCGACCACGGGCCTCTGCCCGTCCGCCGCTACGGCGACCACGAGCTGACGGACGTCGCGCGGGCGGGGGAGGAGGCGCTGCGGGACATCGGCTGCGCACCCGTGCCGGACCTCAACGCGCCTGGCGCCGTCGGGGTGGGCCGGATCCCGATGAACTGCGTCGACGGCAAGCGGGTGAGCACGGCCATCGCCTACCTGCCGCACGACGGACAGCGGGCGAACCTCAGTGTCACCTGCGGTGCCGAGGCACGCGACGTCGTCCTCGAGGGCGACCGCGTCACCGGCGTCCGGCTCCTGTCAGGAGAGACCGTCCACGCCGACCGCGTCGTCCTCTGCGGCGGCGCGTACGGGAGCCCCGCCCTGCTCCTGCGGTCCGGGATCGGTCCGGCCGAGCACCTCCGGGCCGTCGGCGTCCGTCCGAGGGTCGACCTGCCGGGAGTGGGCGCCAACCTCGCAGACCATCCCGTGGCGTCGGTCGACCTCCGCTATCCGGGGACCGTCGAGCCGGTGCCGTTCTTCCAGGTCGCGGCCACGGCCCGCAGCGACGGGGCGGACCCCGCCGGTCCACCCGACCTGCAGCACATGGTCGGCGGGCCGTACCCCGACGACGAGACTGCGGCCTTCTTCGTCGGGACCGCCCTGCTCACGCCGCGCTCGCGCGGCAGCCTCAGGCTGGTCAGCGACGATCCCGCGGCGCCACCGCTCATCGACCTCGGCTACTTCCGCGAGCCCACGGACCTGGACCGGATGGCCGAGGGGTTCGAGCGCGTGCGGGACGCCTGCCGGCAAGGTGCCGTCGCCCGCCTCTCGGGCGGAGCCGAGCTGCGACCCGGTCCGGAGGTCCGTCCCGGCGACCGATCCGCGCTGCGGGCATGGATCCGGCGGGCCGCGTGGATCTACCACCACTCCGTCGGAACCTGCGCCATGGGCCCCGATCCGGCGGACGGCGCGGTGGTCGACGCGGCCGGGCGCGTCCACGGCGTGGCCGGGCTGTCCGTGGTCGACGCGTCGGTGATGCCCGACATCCCCTCGGCCAACACCCACGTGCCCACGATCATGGTCGCCGAGCACCTGGCAGCCCGGTTCACGAACTGACCCCCGGGGCATCCGCCGGAGCCTCCGGAGCTGTCCATGCCCTCGTCACAGGCTCACGTGGTGCGCAGACCCGCCGCGAAAGTACGCCCGCTTCGTCCCGTCGCTGACTAACGTGTCCCTACGTGCTGGCCTCAGGAAAGAAGGCGTCATGAACACGTTCGGGCAGTGGCTCTGGCTGATGATCTGGTTCTTCCTGTTCTTCCTCTATCTCATGATCCTGTTCCAGATCATCGGGGACCTCTTCCGCGACCGGGAGCTGAGCGGCTGGTGGAAGGCGCTCTGGGTGATCGGCCTGGTGTTCATGCCGTTCCTCATCGCGCTCATCTACCTGATCGCCCGCGGCCGGGGGATGGCGGAGCGGCAGCAGGCGGCCGCGCTCAAGGCGAAGTCGGACGCCGACACGTACATCCGGAGCGTCGCGGCGGGCAAGTCGCCGGCGGACCACATCGCCGACGCCAAGGCCCTGCTGGACTCCGGGGCCATCGACGCGGACGAGTTCGCGGCGCTCAAGGCGAAGGCGCTCGCCTGACGTTCTCCTGACGACCTCGGGCCGGCACGCGTGCGTGCCGGCCCGAGGTCGTTCGTCGTCCGTCTCAGCTGGTGAGGATGCGGTTCTTCTGCACCTCGAACTCGATGTCGCTGAGCACGCCCGCGTCGCGCAGGGAACCCAGCTGGGCCAGCTGCGCGAGCTTGGCGTCCATGTCGGCCGGTGCGGCCGCTGCCGGCGGCGGCGGGGCGGCGTAGACGGGCTCGGCCGGCGCGTACTGCTGCGGCGGCGGCGCGGCCTGCTGCTGCTCCTGCTCCGACCAGCGGCCCGCCTGGCGGCGCGACACACGGTTGGACACGGCGGTGGCGGTCCCGGCGATGACGGCGGTGCGGGCCACCCCGCGGATCAGTCCTGGCATCTGATGTGCTCCTCTTCTCGAAGGGGGGTGGGCCGGCTCAGCCGACGGTCTCGGCGGCGTCGAGCGCCGCGATGACCGCCTGCACGGGGATGCGTCCGCCGGCGACGAGCTGCCCGCCGGCGCGCCGCAGCGCGACCGCGAACGGCGCGGCCCAGACGTTCTCGTAGATCAGGACACCAGCGGCGTCGCCGGGCTCGAGGGCGTTGGCCGCCTCGGCGAGGTCGTCCTCACCGAGCAAGCCCGAGGACGCCCCCTCGAACACCGTGAGGTCGACACCCCCGTCGGCGAGCTGGGCCAGCTCGAGGCCGGTCACCGAGCCGTCCTCGGACTTCTGGATGAAGGCCAGGTCGAGGATCCGGATGATTCCCCTGTCCACCAGGTCGACCAGCAGAGGGAACGCCTCACCGGTCAGGTTGGCGTGGGGGAACGCCACCACCAGATAGTCGATCGGGCCGGTCTCCTCGAGGCCGGACAGGTCCTCCGTCATTGGCTGTTCCTCTCGCGCGCGGGGGCTGTGTTGTCGCTGCTGACGTGCCCTTCCTGGTGAACGTAGCAGCCGTGTTCCGATGCAGACAGTGGGTCTTTTGCCCGGTTGTCCCGAGGCACCCGAACGGCGGATCCCGCCGTCGTGCCGATCGCCCGACCCTCAACCGCGCAGCGCGGCCAGGAGTGCGCCGGCGGTCGCGGCGGCACCCGCGATCCACACCAGGGTGGGCAGTCGCTGCCAGAACGGCTTCACGCGCGCACCACCTCGCCCTGGGCCGTGACCTCGACGTCGACGGCCTCGAGCGGCTCGGTCGCGGGCCCGTTGACCACCGCGCCGGTGGCGGCGTCGAACCCGCTCCCGTGGCAGGGGCAGCGGATCACGCCGCCGCTCACACCGCCGACCAGGCAGCCCTGATGGGTGCAGACCGCGTCGAAGCAGTGCACGGTGGTCCCGTCGCGCGTGAGCACCAGCTTCTCGTCGGCGAGCACGAGACCGCCGCCGTCGGGCACGTCGTCCAGCGCAGCCAGCGGGCCGGACCCCTTCCCGGAGCTGTCGTCGGCGCCGGGGTAGCCGTCGCTGCCACCGTCGTCGTTGCCACCGTCGTGGCCGCCCGGAGACGGCCCCAGCGCGACGAAGCCGACGTAGCCCACGGCACCGGCCGCGAGCGCGACGCCGGCGCCCTCGAGCACCGCGCGGCGACCGACCTCGGACCCGGTCACGTCAGTAGCTCACGTATCCGGACTGGCCGAAGAACCAGAACGCGGAGCTGAACCACAGGACCACCAGGACGCCGGCGAGCAACCCGCCCAGCACGGGCACCACCGGCGACGGCAGGCCCCGCAGGCGCAGGGCCAGCATCTTCGCCGCGAACACGCCGTAGAAGACGCAGCCCGCGACGGAGTGCACCAGGACCCGCGTCGACCCGTCCTCGAACCCGAGCGACCAGACGCAGTGGAAGACGACCGGCATCGTCAGCAGGAACGCGGCGACGCCCGTCCAGCGGTGCAGCCAGGTGACCCACCCGGGGGCATCGGTGACTCCCGGCAGCCGACCCCACATCGCGAGGGCGGACAGGACCTGGACGACGACGAGCGCGGCGGCCGCGGTGGTCAGCCACGCCTTCATCTGGAGCATGCCGCTGAAGCCCAGGGTGGTCAGCGCGGCACCGTCTCCCGGGTGGACCCTGGCGTAGGCGGCGAGCGCGGCCGCGACCGCCAGACCGACGGCACCGAGCGCCGCCAGCCACCACTGCGGCGGCCGTTCGGCCGCGTGCGCGTCGGTGCCCACCCGTCGATGGTGCTCTCCGCGGGGCGCGGGGAACAGCCCCTCGCTCACCAGCCGAGGGCGACCGGGTCGAGCTCGCGCAGAACCTCGGGGTCCATGATCAGCGTGATCTCGGTGATCAGGCCGTCCACGACCGTGAACGCGAAGGCCGAGCGGGGGATCCCGCCGGGGGCCCACATGGCGCCGACCGCACCCCCGAGCAGCGCGAGCTCCGCGGTCTGCGCCCGCCCGGTGAAGTACCGCGCGACCGCGTCGGCGCCGTCCGCGTCGGCCGCGTCGTACCGCGCGATCACGGCGTCGGCGCGCAGCTCGACGTCCGGGTCGAGCATCGAGAGCAGCGCGTCGAAGTCGCCGCCACGGGAGGCGGCGAGGAAGGCGTCCACGACGTCCCGCTGCTTCGTCAGGTCGGTCTCCGGGGTGACGGGGGCCCCCTGCACCCGTCGGCGCGCGCGGCTGGCCAGCTGCCGGGTCGCCTCGGGGGAGCGGCCGACGATGGGCGCGATCTCGTCGAAGGGCAGCGCGAACATGTCGTGCAGCACGAAGGCGAGCCGCTCCCCGGGCGTCAGGGTCTCGAGGACGACGAGCATGGCCAGCCCGACCGACTCGGCGAGCACCGCCTCGTTCTCGGGGTCCACCACGGTGGAGTCGGCGGCTGACCGCGGGTGCGGGACGTCGACGTCGAGGACGTCCTCGCGGCGGGAGCCGCGGCTCCGGAGGCGGTCGAGGCACAGCCGCGCGACGACCGTGGTGAGCCAGCCGGCGAGGTTGTCGACCCCGTCGGCGTCGGCGCGGTCCAGCCGCAGCCAGGCGTCCTGGACCGCGTCCTCCGCCTCGTCCGTCGAGCCGAGGATCCGGTACGCGACGGCGCGCAGGCGCCCCCGGTTCTGCTCGAACCGTCGGGCCAGGTACTCGTCGTCGCTCATCGGCCACATCCTCTCGCGGGCGGGTTCGTGATGCTGACGGAACCCGGACGCGGGATGTGACGGGTGAGGTGCTGCACATACGTGCAGAAGCGCTGGACGCCCGTCCACGCCGGTCCTAGCGTCGGGATGCCGGCCCGCCGACGGACGGTTGGCCCGCGAGGGAGGCCACCATGCTCTCCGACCACTCCGCACTACCGGTCCTCGCCGTCACGGACATGGATCGAGCGCGCGGGTTCTACGAAGGGACGCTCGGGTTCAGGAGCACCGGCGACGTGCCCGACGGCGTCGTCTACGGCACGTCCAACGGCGGCTTCCTGGTGTACCCGTCGTCGTACGCGGGGACCAACAAGGCCACCGCGATCACGTTCCAGCTGCCCGGCGCCGCGTTCGACGCGGAGGTCGCCGCACTGCGCGCCGCCGGCGTGTCGTTCCAGACGTTCGACCTGCCCGGTGACGCCACCTGGGACGACGGCGTGCTGTCGGACGGCAGCATGAAGGCGGCCTGGTTCGCCGATCCGGACGGGAACGTCCTCAACATCGAGACGGACCCGACGCACTGACGGGCGAGCGTCGGGCGGAGATCGACGGCGACCTCCGCCCGGCTTGCCGCTCAGTCGTCGTCGATCTCGGTGCCGTCCGGCGCGATCACGTACCAGACGCTGTTGAGCCCCTGGCCGTTCACGTCACCCGGGGCCGTGTCCTGCGCGAACGTGTAGATCGGCCGCCCGTCGATCGTGATCTGGAGCTTGCCGTCGGTGCCCGTGATGGTGCCGACCTCACCGGTCACGCCGGTGACGGTCGGGGTCGCGTTGTCGGTGGTGATGGCCGGCCACGCGGCGGCGCACTCGCCCGAGCACGCGCTGGTGCCCGAGCCCTTGGTGTCCTTGAGGAAGTAGTACGCCGACATGCCCTTGCCGTCGACCACGATGGTGCCCAGCGAGCTCTCGGCGGTGGACAGGTCGGTGCCCGCCGCCGCCGCCGCCGCGGCAGGGGTCTTGGCCGGGGTCGAGGACTCGCTCGAGGGGGTCGAGTCGCCGTAGCCCGACGACGTGTCGCTCCCCGAGCCGCCCCCGCAGGCGGTGAGCGTTGCCGCAGCCAGCAGCGCGGTGATCGAGAACAGGACGGTCCGCCTCATGATGGTCTCCTCTGGTCGGTAGCCGGCCTCCCCCTGGGGGACCTGCTACCTGGGACCACGGCGCCGGGACGGCAGAGGTTCAACGCCCGGTGAACCTGGACGGCGCGCGTGCCGTTGAGGGGGTAGGACCAGGATCGAGCCCGGAAGGAGGCGGCGTGGCCGAGGAACCTGACGCGCTCATGCGCGCGCTCCACCAGGCCTACGCGCGCCCCCTGCAGCACTACGTCGTGCGCCTCACCGGCGACCACGCGCTCGCCCAGGACGTGGTCCAGGAGGCCATGGTGCGGGCCTGGAAGCACCCGGAGGTGCTGGAGCGCGAGGAGGGCGCGACCCGCGCGTGGCTCTACACCGTGGTGCGCAACCTCGTGATCGACGACCGGCGCAGCGCCCGGCACGTGCGGGAGCGCACCACCGACCAGGATCCCGACACCGCCCAGCCCGACGCGACGCAGGCCGTGCTCGACAGCTGGCTGGTGGCGGACGCGCTGGAGCAGCTGTCCGCGGAGCACCGGGCCGTCGTCGTCGGCGCGTACTACGGCGGGCGGTCGGTCGCCGAGCTCGCCCGCGAGCACCAGATCCCCGAGGGGACCGTGAAGTCACGCATGCACTACGCGTTGCGGGCGCTGCGCCTCGCGCTGCAGGAGAGAGGAGTCTCGTCATGACCGGGCGGGAGGCCGACGAGCGGCCGGGCGACGACGCGTTCCGCGACTGGGACGCGGCGTACGTCCTGGGCGCGCTCGAACCCGCGGACCGTCGAGCCTTCGAGGAGCACCTGCGCACGTGCGCGTCCTGCCGGGCGGCCGTCGCGGACCTGGCCGGCATGCCGGGGCTGCTGCGGATGGTCTCGGCCGAGGACGCCGCGGCGCAGGACGAGGCCCGAGAGCACGGAGCCGAGGCCCATGAC
>NZ_JBFUIK010000024.1:0-48431 GCF_056401915.1 Cellulomonas sp. P4_D11
GGGCGACGCGCGCCCGGACCGGCCGGCCCCGCGCCCCGGCCGAGGGCGAGCGCGGCGGGCAGCACGACCTCGAGCCGCTTGCCGCCCACCTCGACGACCACGCGCTCGAGCGCGGCCGGCTCCTCGTCCTCCTCCTGCGGTGCGGCAGGGGCGAGCGCGGCGACCGTCTCGGCGAACTCGGTCTCGATCCAGCGCGTGTGCACGGAGAACGGCTGAGCGGGGTCCTTCGGGGCGAAGGCCTCGGCGTCGAGCACCGCGCGGTGGAACGGGACGACGGTCGGGATGCCGACCACCTCCAGCTCGGCCAGCGCCCGGCGCGCCCGCGCGAGCGCCTGCGGCCGGTCGGCGCCGGTGACCACGAGCTTGGCGATCATCGAGTCGAACAGGCCGGACACGCTGTCGCCCTCGACCACGCCGGAGTCGACCCGGACGCCCGGGCCCGAGGGGAAGCGCAGCGTGCTGATGCGGCCCGGCGCCGGCAGGAAGCCCGCGCCCGGGTCCTCACCGTTGATCCGGAACTCGATCGAGTGGCCGCGGGTCTCCACGTGGTCGTAGCCGAGGGGCTCGCCGGCGGCGATGCGCAGCTGCTCACGGACCAGGTCGATGCCGCTGATCTCCTCGGTGACCGGGTGCTCGACCTGCAGGCGGGTGTTGACCTCGAGGAACGAGATGGTGCCGTCGGCGGCGACCAGGAACTCGCAGGTCCCGGCGCCCACGTAGCCCGCCTCGCGCAGGATCGCCTTCGACGACTCGACCAGCTGGGTGCGCTGGGCGTCGGTGAGGAACGGGGCCGGTGCTTCCTCGACCAGCTTCTGGTGCCGACGCTGCAACGAGCAGTCACGCGTGGACACGACGACGACCGTGCCGTGGGTGTCGGCGAGGCACTGCGTCTCGACGTGCCGCGGCCGGTCGAGGTAGCGCTCGACGAAGCACTCGCCGCGGCCGAACGCGGCGACGGCCTCGCGCGTCGCGGACTCGAACATCTCGTCGATCTCGCCGGACTCGCGCGCGACCTTCAGGCCGCGGCCGCCGCCGCCGAACGCCGCCTTGATGGCGACGGGCAGGCCGTGCTCGGCCACGAACGCGTGGATCTCGTCGACGCCCTGCACCGGCTCCGGGGTGCCCGCGACCAGGGGCGCGCCCGCCCGCTGCGCGATGTGCCGCGCACTGACCTTGTCGCCGAGCGCGTCGATGGCCGACGGCGGGGGACCGATCCACACGAGCCCGGCGTCCAGGACGGCCTGGGCGAACCCGGCGTTCTCGGCCAGGAAGCCGTAGCCGGGGTGCACGGCGTCGGCGCCGGACCGGCGGGCCACGTCGAGCAGCTTGGCGATGTCGAGGTACGTCTCGGCCGCCCGGGCGCCGTTCAGCGCGAACGCCTCGTCGGCGATCCGCACGTGCAGCGCCTCGCGGTCGGTGTCGGCGTAGACGGCCACGGAGCCGATCCCGGCGTCGCGACAGGCTCGGGCGATGCGGACGGCGATCTCACCGCGGTTGGCGATGAGGACCTTGGAGATGGCGGGCACGGCTCACCGTAACGCCCGGCGCGGGCCCGACCCCCGCCCTGGCCGTGCGCCTCGGCAAGATTGTCGATCCGACCAACCGTCCAGGGGCGCGGTTTGTAGGGATCCTCAGGTGCGGTGCTCAGGGTGGGCGGTTTGCGGTGGGCGAGTTGTCAGAACGGCACAAGCACGGCGAGCCCGGCCCCCTGGGGGGCCGGGCTCGGAGGGTGCTCGTCAGGCGCGGGCGAGAAGGTTCTCGTCGGCCGGCGCGACGATCTCGGGAGCGGTCGGCGCGATGCGACGCAGCGCGAAGCCGATGAGCCCGAAGACCACGCCGATCCCCATCACCAGGGCGGCGACACCGAAGGCGACGACCGAGGTGAACAGCGAGGCCCGCAGGAAGGAGCCGTTCATCGCGACGGCGCGCAGCGGGTCCTCCTTGTCCAGCTCGGCGTAGGTCTTGCCACCGGTCGCCTCGAGCGCGTGGTGGTTGATGATCTCGGCCTGCGCGTACGCCTCCCACGGCGTGTTCACGGTCTGGCCGCCGAACGCCGCAGCGTCTTCGCTGACGGTGATGTTCTCGGCGCTGAGATGGCTGGAGACGGCCCCCCAGGTCACCACGCCCGCGATGATGAACACGGCGCCGGCGATGATGGCCAGCAAGCCGGAGACGCGGACGAAGCGGTTGTTCCTAGCAGTGTCGGTCGACATGTCATGTCCTTGGACGCCCCTCGCGGGCCCGGCCTACCCGGCCCCGATGGGCCTCTCGGGCTGGCCCACGTGAACATCGTTCACCTGCGGAAACGGCCTTCCCTGGGACCTAGGTCAGGACTTTCGCCAGAGCTCGTGCATGCTCACGCCCACCTCGCCGAGCAGCTCGCGCAGCAGCGGGAGGCTCAGTCCGACGACGCCGTGGTGGTCGCCCTCGATCTTCTCGACGAACGGGCCGCCGAGCCCGTCGACGGTGAACGCGCCGGCGACCGCGAGCGGCTCGCCCGTGGCGACGTAGGCGTCGATCTCGGCGTCGGAGAGGTTCGCGAACGTCACGGTCGTCGACGACGTGCCCCCGAGCATCGCCGGCACGTCGCGCTCGTCCATCAGCCAGTGGCCGGTGTGCAGCACGCCCGTCCGGCCGCGCATCGACCGCCACCTCGTCGTCGCGTCCGCCGCGTCCGTGGGCTTGCCGTAGATCTCGCCGTCGAGCTCGAGCATCGAGTCGCAGCCCAGCAGGAGGAGGTCGTCCGCGTCCTCGAGCTCCTCGGGCAGGTGCCGCGACACGTCCTCGACCTTCGCCTGCGCCAGCAGCAACACCGCGTCCGCCGGGTCCAGCGCCCCGAACCGCTCGCGTGCGGCCGCCAGGACTGCCTCCTCGTCGACCCCCGACACCGCGACGAGCGGGTCGATGCCCGCGGCCTGCAGGGTGGAGCGGCGGGCGGGGGAGGCGGAGGCGAGCAGCAGACGGGTCACGGGTGGGGAGCCTAGTTCGTCGGCGGACCGATGGTCCTGGTCCGGTGCACGGGTTGCCAGGGCACAATGGGCGCGCTGTGGTCGGGTGCGCGCGGGCGGTACCGCCGGCCCGAGGTCACGAGGAGGCGCTCTGTGGGTGACGCGACGAGGTCGTCGGCGAAGGACAGGCACGACGACCCCATCGACGAGTTCGACGACGACTACGTCGACCCGGACCCCGACCTGCTCGAGCCGCCGACCCAGGCGTGGCGGGCGCGCACCGCGATCGAGATGGTCGTCTCGGGGGCGCTCGGGCTGCTGGCGTCCTTCGTGCTGTCGATCGAGGCGCTCAAGCTCGCGCTCGACAAGGACGCCACCTTCACCTGCGACTTCAACACGGTGATCAGCTGCAGCACGGTGGCCAAGAGCTGGCAGGCCGAGCTGTTCGGCTTCCCCAACGCGTTCCTCGGCATCGCGGCGGAGGCCGTGGTCATCACGGTGGCCGTCGCGGTCCTGGGCGGGGTCCGATTCCCGCGCTGGTTCATGCTCGGCGCGCAGGCGATCTACACGCTCGGCTTCCTCTTCGCGTGGTGGCTGTTCTTCGAGGCCTACTTCGTGATCAAGGCCCTGTGCCCGTGGTGCCTGCTCATCACCGTGACGACGACGCTCGTCTGGGCGGGTCTGACCCGGCTGAACGTGCGCGAGCGTGTCATCGACCTCCCGGGCCGCTGGGGGCCGGCCGCGCGCCGGTTCGTCGAGCACGGCAACGACTGGTTCGTCACCGCCGCGCTCATCGTGCTGCTGGCGGCCGCCGTGGTGCTCAAGTACGGCTCCTCGCTCCTCTGACGGCACTGACGACGACGGGCCGGTGGCACCTCGCCACCGGCCCGCCGTCGTTCGTCGTCAGCTCGCGAAGGCGGCTTTCAGCGTGTCCAGCGGCAGCGAGCCCATGTTCAGCGCGCGGGCGTGGAAGGCCCGGATGTCGAACTCCTCGCCGGCCTCCTCCGCCTTCGCCCGGGCGGCGTCGCGCGTCTGCTCCCAGATGCGCTGGCCGATCTTGTACGAGGGGGCCTGGCCCGGCCAGCCCAGGTACCGGTTCCACTCGAAGCGGATGAACGCCTCGGGCATGTTGACGTTGGCCTTGAGGAACTCCCAGCCCTTGTCGGCGTCCCACGTGCCCCCGCCCCACTCCTCGGGGGCCTCGAGGCCGAGGTGCACCCCCAGGTCGAAGACGACGCGCGCGGCGCGCATCCGCTGGCCGTCGAGCATGCCGAGCCGGTCGCCCGGGTCGTCCAGGAAGCCGAGGTCGGCCATCAGTCGCTCCGCGTAAAGGGCCCAGCCCTCGCCGTGGCCGGACGTCCAGCACGCCAGCCGGCGCCAGGTGTTGAGCGTCGCCCGCTGGAACACCGCCTGGCCCACCTGGAGGTGATGGCCCGGGACGCCCTCGTGGTAGACGGTCGTCTTCTCGCGCCAGGTGTTGAAGGTGGTGACCTCCGGCGGCACCGACCACCACATGCGGCCGGGACGGCTGAAGTCGTCGCTCGGGCCCGTGTAGTAGATGCCGCCGCTCTGGGTCGGGGCGATCTTGCACTCGAGCGTCAGGATGGGGACCGGGATGTCGAAGTGCACGCCGTTGAGCGCCGCGATCGCGGAGTCGGACGTCTCCTGCATCCATGCCTGCAGGGCCTCCGTGCTGGTCAGCGTCCGGGCCGGGTCCTCGTCGAGCTTGGCGACGGCCTGCTCGACCGTGGCGCCCGGGCCGGCGATCTGCGCGGCGACGGCCTCCTGCTCGGCCACCACGCGCGCGAGCTCCTCGAGCCCCCACTTGTAGGTCTCCTCGAGGTCCACCGTGGCGCCCAGGAACGCGCGCGACCACAGCGCGTAGCGCTCGCGGCCGGCGGCGTCCTCCTGCGGCGCCTGCGGAGCGAGCTCGTCGGACAGGAAGGCCGCGAGCTTTGTGTAGGCGCCGCGGGCCGCGGTGGCGCCGTGCTCGAGCTCCGCACGGACCAGGGAGCACGCCGCGGAGTCGTCGAGGACCGAGTCGACGGCCTCGCCGGTGATGAACGTGATGAAGAACGAGGTCTCGGGGTCGGCCAGCTCGGCGGCCTGGCGGGCGCACTCCTGCACCTGGCGAACGGCGGCGACGGCCCCGGTGCTCGCCGCGAGCCGGAGGGACTCGATGTACCCGTCGACCGCGAACGGCAGCGCGTTGAGGCGCGCGGCGATGTTGGACCAGGCCTCGACGTCGCCGGTCGGCATGATGTCGAAGATGTCGCGCAGGCTCTGCACCGGCGACGCGATGTTGTTGAGGTCCCGCAGGAACTCGCCCGCGGCGTGCAGCTCGACCTCGAGGCCCAGGCGCTCCTGCATGGCGGCCAGCGTGATCTGGTCGACCTCGTCGGTCGGGGCGACGCCGTCCAGCGTCTGCAGCGTCCGGCGCGCGAGGTCCGCGCGCGTCTCGAGGCCGGCGGGGGAGAGGTCGGTCATCTCGTGGTCGTGGCCCGCGATGCCCATGGCGGTGGCGCCGAGGGGGTCGAGGGTCGCGTACTCGGTGATGTAGGCCTCCGCGATCACGTCGATCGGGGAGGCGGCACGCACGTCGGTGGAAGTCGTCGTCGAAGTCACGCGCCCGACGATACTCGTCGGTAGGTCGCGGCTTCCCGCGTCAGCCGCGCAGGCTCCAGCGCCAGGCGTCCGGCCCGGGGCGCAGGCCCACGCGCGTGCCGCGCATCGTCCGCCGGCGATCCGCCCAGGGCGCGGCGACGGCCCGGTCCGTGATCTCGGCGAGGCGGGCGCGCTCGGAGGCGGCGGCCATCAGCCCGGCGACCAGCGCCGCGAGCTCCATGTCGTCGGGCGTACCCCGGACGACCTGCACGTGGGCGTCAGTCATCCGAGTCCTCCTCGTCGTCCTCGTCCTCCTCGAACGCCACCGCGGCGCCGCGCGAGAC
This sequence comes from Cellulomonas sp. P4_D11, assembly GCF_056401915.1. Classification (NCBI taxonomy): domain Bacteria; kingdom Bacillati; phylum Actinomycetota; class Actinomycetes; order Micrococcales; family Cellulomonadaceae; genus Cellulomonas; species Cellulomonas sp. P4_D11. The sequence continues at coordinate 5,897 of NZ_JBFUIK010000024.1, forward strand.
GCCCCACTCGCCCACCTCGAACCCCGCGTCGACCAGGTGCTGCGCGATGTCCGCGCCGCCCTGCTCGACCAGGTCGAGGACGGAGTCGAGCGAGAGGTCCGACGTCCCCGCAGGTGGGCCGACGACGAACCCGAGGTGGAACGTGTCGACCTCAGCGTCGTTCGGCGGCGCGTCGGCGTCGCCGTGCTCGTCGTCGCCCCAGGACATGCCCGTGAGGTCGGCATGCAGCCCGAGCCGCTCGTGCAGCAGGTCGTACAGCCGCGCGTTGAGGCCGCCGATCTCCGACTCGAGGGCCAGGATGCGCGGGTCCTCGTCGGCCTCGGTCGACCCGAACTCGGCGCGGACGCCGACCGCGACGTCGACGTAGCCGTGCAGCACGGCCGCGAGCGCGTCGACGGCGGCGTGCAGGTCCGCGGGGTCGACGCCGACCAGCGGCTCGGGGCCGTGCGCGGGGTCGTCGTGCCCGCCGTGCTCGTCGGCGTGGTCGTGCGCGTGCTCGCTCACAGCGGGATGTTCCCGTGCTTCTTGGGCGGCAGGCTGGCGCGCTTGGTGCGCAGCAGCCGCAGAGCCTTGGTGATCTCTGCGCGGGTCTGCGCCGGCGCGATCACCGCGTCGACGTAGCCGCGGTCGGCGGCGTCCCAGGGATTCACGATGGCCTCCTCGTACTCGGCCGTCAGGCGTCGGCGCTCGGCCTCGACGTCCCCACCCGCGTCGGCGACGGACTTGAGCGCGCCCCGCTGGAGGATGTTCACCGCGCCCCCGGCGCCCATCACGGCGATCTGTGCGGTGGGCCAGGCGAGGTTCACGTCGGCGCCGAGCTGCTTGGAGCCCATGACGATGTACGCGCCACCGTACGCCTTGCGGGTGATGACGGTGACGAGCGGGACGGTCGCCTCGGCGTACGCGTAGATGAGCTTGGCGCCGCGCCGGATGATGCCGTTCCACTCCTGGTCCGTACCCGGCAGGAACCCCGGGACGTCGACGAACGTGAGCACCGGGATGTTGAACGCGTCGCAGGTCCGCACGAAGCGCGCGGCCTTCTCGGCCGCGTTGATGTCCAGAGTCCCGGCCATCGACATGGGCTGGTTGGCGACGATGCCGACGGGGTGCCCCTCGACGTGCCCGAACCCGATGAGCACGTTCTGGGCGTACAACGGCTGCACCTCGAGGAGTACACCGTCGTCCAGCACGTGCTCGATCACGGTCCGCATGTCGTACGGCTGGTTGTCGGAGTCGGGCAGGAGCGTGTCCAGCTCCTCGTCCACCTCGGTGAGGTCCAGCTCCGTGTGGTGGTCGAAGATCACCGGGTCGGTGAGGTTGTTCTGCGGCAGGTAGGTCAGCAGCGAGCGCACGTAGTCGAACGCGTCGTCCTCGTCCGAGGCCATGTAGTGCGCGACGCCGGAGCGCGTGTTGTGCGTGGTCGCGCCGCCCAGCTCCTCGAAGCCGACGTCCTCGCCGGTCACCGCGCGGATGACGTCGGGGCCGGTGATGAACATGTTGGACGTGCCGTCGGCCATGACGATGAAGTCGGTGAGCGCGGGGGAGTACACCGCGCCGCCGGCCGACGGGCCGAGGATCAGGCTGATCTGCGGGATCACGCCGGACGCGGCGACGTTGCGCCGGAAGATCTCGGCGAACTGCGTGAGGGCCGCGACGCCCTCCTGGATGCGGGCGCCGCCGCCGTCGCTGATGCCGATCAGCGGGACGCCGGTGCGCAGCGCCAGGTCCATCACCTTCGTGATCTTCTGGCCGTGCATCTCGCCCAGGCTGCCGCCGAACACCGTGAAGTCCTGCGAGTAGATGCAGACCGGGCGGCCGTCGACCGTGCCGTGCCCGACGACGACACCGTCGCCCTCGATCCGCTTCTTGTCGAGCCCGAAGTTGGTGGACCGGTGCCGGACGAACGCGTCGACCTCGGTGAACGAGCCTTCGTCGAGGAGCTGCTCGATGCGCTCGCGGGCGGACCGCTTGCCGCGCGCGTGCTGCTTGTCGACGGCCATCTGCTCGGCCGCCTGGGCGGCGCCGTAGCGGTCGACGAGGTCGGCCAGCTTGGCGGCCGTGGTGCGCGGGGCCGTCTCGACGGGTTGTTGGGGGCGGATGCCTTGATGGTCCGTGTCAGTCACCCGACCGAGGCTAGTTGTCGATGACCACCATGCACGTGCAGGCGGATCACGGTGTTGCCCGCGTCGGGGTGTCGGGTTCCCACAACGCGGGCCATCATGGCGCCATGCCCTCCCTGCGCGCCGACGAGCTCCGCGACCTCCTCCTCGCCCCCGCAGGCCCGCTGTCCAGGGTCGAGATCGTGGAGCGCACGGAGTCGACCAACACCGATCTCGCGGCGGACCTGCGGGCGGACCCGACCTCGTGGCCGGACGCCAGTGTGCTGGTCGCCGAGTACCAGGCCGGCGGGCGCGGCCGGGCCGGGCGCTCGTGGGAGACACCGGCCGGTACCTCGCTGACCTGCAGCTTCGTCGTCCACCCGCCGGTTCCCGCGGCGCTGTTCGGGTGGATCGGGCTGCTGGCGGGCCTCGGCGCGGTGAACGCGCTGCGGGCGACGGCCGGCGTCCCCGCGACGCTGAAGTGGCCCAACGACCTCCTCGTCCCGGCGGAGACCGAGGTGGAGGGTTGGGGGCCTGCCCGCAAGATCGGCGGGATCCTCACCGAGGTGGTCGCGCTGCCCGCCGGCCAGGCGCCCGCCGTCGTCATCGGGATCGGGATCAACGTGAGCCAGCGTGCCGACGAGCTGCCGGTGCCCAGCGCCACCTCGCTCGCGCTCGCGGGAGCCCAGCACATCGACCGTGAAGGGATGCTCGTGGCGCTCGTCGCGGCGCAGCTCGAGGTGGCCCGGCGATGGCGCGACGCCGGCGGGGACGCGAGCGCGTCGGGCCTCGCCGACGAGATCGCGGCGGTCTGCAGCACCCTCGGGACCGTCGTGCGCGTGGAGCTGCCGGGCGGCGAGTCGGTGAGCGGCCTCGCCGAGCGGCTCGACGACGACGGGGCGCTGGTCGTCGTCGACGACGCGGGGACCGCGCACCGGGTGCTCGCGGGTGACGTGCGCCACGTCCGCGCCGCCGGGTGAACTACCCTCGACCCGTGCCGGACGATCGATCGCAGGACCTCGACTTCGTCGAGTCGACGGTGGGTGAGCTCGACGCGGAGCTGCTGGGCGGGGCCCGCACCCTGAGCGCCCGGGACCTGGCGGAGCGCGCCGGGATCGAGATCGACGTGGTCCGCGGATTCTGGACGACGATGGGGCTCCCGCACGCGGACCCGGGCGACCCGATCTACACCGAGCGCGACGCCGAGGCCATCGACCGCGCCGCGGCGCTCGTGCGCGAGCACGGTCTGGACCTGCGGACGGTCATGACCGTCACCCGGGCCCTCGGCCACACCTCCGACCGGCTCGCGCTCTGGCAGGTCGAGGCGCTGGTGGAGGACATGGCTGGGCGGTACGAGCTCGACGACACCACCGCGCGGCTGCTGGTCCTCGACCGGCTGGCCTCCCTGGCGCCCGTGCTCGAGGCCCAGCTGGTGCACTCGTACCGACGGCAGCTGGCGGCGATCGCCGGTCGGTACGCCGGCGAGTTCGGGCAGCTCCGCGCGCCGGGCCCCGAGAGCTCCGCCCTGCCGCTCGCACGCGCCGTCGGGTTCGCGGACATGGTCTCGTTCACGCGACGCACCGCCGGGCTCGGGTCCACCGACCTCTCGCAGTTCGTGCAGCGGTTCGAGGCGGCGGCGCGCGACATCGTCTCCGCCGGGGGCGGGCGCGTGGTCAAGACCATCGGCGACGCCATCCTCTTCGTCGCCGACAGCCCCGGCACCGGTGCGGCGATCGCCCTCGGCCTGGCCGAGGCGCTGGGCAAGGAGCTCGACGTCGACCGCGAGACCACGACCGGCGGACTGTTCGAGGGCGCGCGCGGCGTCACCCCCGTCCGGGTCGGGCTCGTCTGGGGACGGGTGCTGTCGCGGTTCGGCGACGTGTTCGGGCCCGATGTGAACCTCGCCGCGCGCCTCACCGACATCGCCGACCCCAGCACCGTGCTGGTCGACGCCGCCACGGCCGAGGCGCTCGCCACCGACCCGCGGTTCGTGCTCGAGCCGCGGCCCGCCCGGCGGCTGGCGGGGATCGGGTCCGTGCACCCGGTCCGGCTGCGGTCCGCGGGGGCATAGGCGCGAGCCCTACGAGGCCAGCCGCTCCCGCGACCTCGCACCGGCGAGCGCCGGCTCGTTGATCTCGGCCCAGACCTCGTCGAGGGACAGTCCGAGGACCGCGGCGATCGCGGCGATGGTGGGAAAGGCGGGCGTCGCGACGCGGCCGGTCTCGATCTTGCGGAGGGTCTCCGGGGAGATGCCGGCGTCGAGCGCGGTCTCGAGCATCGAGCGCTCGCCTCGGGCGCGACGCAGCAGGGCACCGAGGCGCTGTCCGCGCTCGACCTCGTCGGGGGTGAGGGGCAACCTGACCATGGCACCGATACTAATACCGGCATAGTATTGCCGGGATAGTTATTGGTCGTCGAGAGAAGTCGCCGTCATGATCGAGATCCTGAGCCCCGCCGAGCTGGTCAAGGCACGGGCCACGGGCGCCCTGGTCGCCGACATCCTGCAGGCGCTGAAGGCCCGCGCCACGGTCGGCACGAACCTCCTGGACATCGATCGCTGGACCCGGGCGATGATCGGCGAGGCCGGGGCGCAGTCCTGCTACGTCGACTACGCGCCGTCGTTCGGACGCGGTCCCTTCGGCCACTACATCTGCACGTCGGTGAACGATGCCGTGCTCCACGGGCTGCCCCACGACTACGCGCTCGCCGACGGCGACCTGCTCACGCTCGACCTCGCCGTGTCCCTGGGCGGCATCGCCGCGGACTCGGCCGTCAGCTTCCTCGTCGGCGACGCGCGGCCCGCGGAGAGCGTCGCGATGATCGACGCGACCCAGCGCGCGCTGCGTGCCGGCATCGCTGCCGCCGGCCCCGGTGCCCGCATCGGCGACCTCTCGCACGCCATCGGCACGGTCCTCAGCGAGGCCGGGTACTCGATCAACACGGACTTCGGTGGTCACGGCATCGGCTCGACGATGCACCAGGACCCGCACGTCGTGAACTCCGGGCGGCCGGGCCGCGGGTACCGGCTACGGCCCGGGCTGCTGCTCGCCCTGGAGCCCTGGGTGATGGCGGACACGGACGAGCTGGTCACCGACGCCGACGGGTGGACGCTCCGCAGCGCGACGGGCGGCCGGACGGCGCACAGCGAGCACACCATCGCGATCACCGACGACGGGGCCGAGATCCTCACGCTGCCGACGCGGGACTAGCCGGTCGGCTCCGGCTCGACCTCGTCGACCAGCGACGGGCCGTTGTTCGCGACCGTGTTGACGGCGGTCGACACCGGGGTCGCGACGATCTCCGGGGCCGGTGCCTCCAGCAGCTCGCGGGCGCCGTCCGCGCCGACCGCCGGGTCGAGCCAGTCCGACCACGCCTCGGCGCGGAGCATGAGCGGCTGGCGGTCGTGGATGTGCGCGAGCTCCTCGGACGCCGGCCGCGTGATGACGGTCGCGCTGACCACCCAGCGCTCGGGGTCGTCGTCGGACTTCGTGGGGTCCTTCCAGAACTCGTACAGGCCCGCCAGTGCGACGACGTCGCCGTCGGCGGGGTGCAGGTAGAACGGCTGCTTGCGCTTGGTGACCGCGCCGGGCTCGGGCTTCTTCCACTCGTAGTACCCGTCGGCCGGCAGGAGCGCGCGTCGCACGGCGAACGGGCGCGCGAACGCGGGCTTGTCGGCGATCGACTCCACGCGGGCGTTGATCATCCGGTTGCCGACGGAGATGTCCTTGGCCCACGACGGCACCAGGCCCCACCGCGCGACCCGGAGCTGGCGGGTGATCTCGCCCGTCTCCTTGTCGGCGCGCTCGACGACCATGCGGACACCGTCGGTCGGGGCGACGTTCCAGGACGGCGGCAGCAGCCGGACGTCGTCGGCGATGGTGGCGATGGCGAACTCGTCGGCCAGCGCCTGGTCCTCGCGGAAGGAGGCATAGCGACCACACATGCGCTCAGCGTGCCAGCAGCCACCGACGTGCGCGGGATCCGAGGAGAGCGCGGCGGACGTACGCCATATCGAATCGATTCGTTGTTTGTGGGAGACTGGGTCCCGATGAGCTCTCGCACCACCCCTCCCGCCCCGACCGACCCCGCGCCGGCCGCCGGCGTCGTACCCCCCGGGGTGGTGCCGGTGGTCGCGGCCGCACCGACCCCGCAGTACCGCCCCAACGCGAAGTACGTGCTGCTGCTCGGCCTGATGTGCGCGCTGCCGGCCATCTCGACCGACATCTACCTCCCGTCGCTGCCCGACGTCGCGCGTGACCTGCACACGTCGGCCACCGCGGCGCAGCTGACCATGACGGCGATGCTCATCGGCGGCGCCGTCGGGCAGCTGGTGATCGGGCCGCTGTCGGACCGGTTCGGGCGTCGCAAGCCGGTGCTGGTCGGCGTCTCGCTGCACGTCGTCACGTCGATCCTGTGCGCGCTCGCCCCGGCGATCGTGCCGCTCATCGCGCTGCGGACGATGCAGGGCTTCTTCAACGCGTCGGCCAGCGTGGTCGCGATGGCAGTGATCCGGGACCGCTTCGTCGGCGCGGACGCCTCGCGCCTGATGTCGCGCCTCATGCTGGTCATCGGCGTCGCGCCGCTGTTCGCCCCCTCGGTCGGCGGGCTCATCGCCGGCGAGTGGGGATGGCGGGCGGTGTTCCTGGCGCTCGCGCTCTTCGGCGTCGTGCTGTGGGTCGTCGTCTGGCGCCGGCTGCCGGAGACGCTGCCCCCGGAGCGGCGTCGGCAGGGGGGCCTGAGGCCCGCGCTGGCCGGGTACCGGAAGCTGCTGCGGGACCGCCACTTCGTCGCCCTGGCGATCCTGCCGGGCCTCGGGGTCGCCGTGCTCATGAGCTACGTGGTCGCGTCGCCGTTCGTCCTGCGCGAGGGGTACGGGCTCTCGGCGCACCAGTTCTCGTTGCTGTTCGCCGTCAACGGGATGGGGCTGGTGGCCGGCGCGCAGGTCAACGCCGCCCTGGTCCGCCGGGTCGCGCCCATCCGGATCGTGCGCGTCGTCCTGCCGGTCTCCCTGGGGCTCACGCTCGTCCTGCTCGCGATCGCGATCACGGGCTGGGGCGGGCTCACCGCACTGCTCGTCGTCCTCTGGCTCATCCTGGCGATGGTCAACTTCGTGCCGCCCAACGCCTCCGCGCTCGCGCTCAGCCGGCACGGCGAGGTCGCCGGGACGGCGGCCGCCGTCATCGGCGCGACCCAGGCCGGCGTCTCGGGCATCGTCAGCCCGCTGTCCGGGCTGCTCGGCGGCGATGCCGTCGCCATGGCCTCGGTCATGGTCGGCGCCTCCTTCGCGGCCCTGCTCGTGCTCGCCCTGGCCACGCCCGCCTACCACCGCGACGGTGCCTGGGCGGTATGACCCCACCCGTTCGGGTGAGCGGAGAATGGCTCTCTGACCAGGCGTTTCGCCCATCTCGGGACAACTGCCGCGGGTGAAGTCCACTCTCCGGTGGCCATGACACGTCCGGCCCTGCCGCGCGGCTGCCGATGTCTTTAGCGTGCCCGTCGACCCCCGCCTCGACGACCGCACGCCTGGAGAACCCCGGAGCGTGTGAGGCCGCCGGAAGGACCGAACCGCATGCTGCGTCGCCTCGTGCTCAGCCTCCTCGTCGCCGTGCTCGCGCTCGGCAGCGCGGCCGTGCCCGCCATGGCGTCCGGAAGCGCTGACCTGTTCCCGCGCGTCGGTGCGTCCGACGCCGCGTGCGACGCCGCGCACCCGTGCCGTGCCGCCCTCGAGTGGCGCACCAACGCCTACGGACCGGCGGGAGACACCCAGATCCAGCGCCGGACGATGTTCACGGTCTTCGCCCACGCGGGGGAGCAGATCCTCACCGGGTCGTCGTCTATCGGCACGGGCAGCGCCGACATCGTCGTCTGGAACCCCGGCGTCGTCACCAACACGGAGGCGGCCACCCTGCCGGCCGTGGTGGACGGGACCAACGGGTTCAGCTGCGCGGCGCACCGGCCGGACGCGACGAGCCTCGTCGGCAAGATCAGCACCCGCGCCCAGGAGCTCGCCCGCGCCCAGTCCGTCGACGGGACGCAGAAGCTCGCGGGCTACGTGCCCTGCGTGTACACGGCCCCGGTCGAGGGTCTGTACCGCGTCGCGTTCTACGGTGCGGCGGGAGCGAGCAACGCCGCCGACGGCACGCCCGACCGGCACCTCGACCCCGCGGGCGGCTTCCTGGCCGCCGCCGGCTCGTCGATCAACGCCTGGGACCTGACGGTCCGCGCGGGGACGGACAACGCGTCCGTCGTCGACATCCCCGGCCGCGCCTTCACCTACGTGCTCGCCGGCTTCACCGGCGGCAACCCGCGGCCGGTCACCATGAAGCTGTTCCTCAACACGCTCGACGGCTACCGGTACGCGGTGGACACGCACGGGTTCGACCCCAACGGGTTCGTGTTCTACGGCAACCGCGAGGGCTTCCTCGACGCCGACGGCACGACGCCCCTGAACCACGACGTCGTCGGCACGGGCAGCGCGCCCCAGCAGCTGCCCGGGCTGGTCGGCGGCGTGCACCTGGCGAAGCCGCAGTACCCGCTCTCGTTCGAGCCGCTGGCGTCCGAGACCCTCGACGCGCTCGGCATCCCGCGCAACCCCGTCCCGCCGACCCTCAGCGCGGTCGACTTCAGCGGCCTCGCCACCGACCACGGCAGCTACGTGGGCCAGGGGGGGACGTTCGAGCTCGAGGCCGGCTCGGGCGGCACCTACGAGATCGTCATCTCACGCGACGGCGCCAACTTCGACGCGGGCCTGCCGGGCAACCGCGCGCTGCGCGGCGTGGTCCCCGCGGGCACCTTCTCGGTGACCTGGGACGGCAAGGACAACAACGGCGTCGCGCTGCCCGTGAAGAACGGGTACGCGGTCAAGGCCGTGCTCCGGGCGGGCGAGTACCACGCGCCGATGCTCGACGTGGAGAGCTCGACGCTGGGCGGACCGAGCATCACGCTGCTCAACCCACCGAACAACACCTGCCCGTTCACCGGGGTCGCCAGCACGGGCACCAACTGCACGCGCGTGTTCTTCGACGACCGCACCTACCTCTCCAGCGCCGGCACGCGCGTCGGCGACCTGAGCTCGGGCACGCTCTGCGCGGCGTTCTCCGGTGCCATGCCGGCGCAGCTGTTCGCCGACCCCACGACGGGCATCGACAGCACCACCAACGCCCGGGCGTTCGGTGACGGCGGCGGTCTCAACGCCAACCAGCACTGCCCGGCGACGGGCGGCACGCTCGGCGACGCCAAGGGCCTCGACGTCTGGACCTACTTCCCGTCCCGGCAGACGGCGACCTCGCTCGACGTGCTCCCGATCCCGGCCGCGCCCGTCGCGCAGCCCGACACCGGCACGACCCCCGTCAACACCCCGCTCGTCGTGCCCGCCACGGGCGTGCTGGGCAACGACGCGGGCACCCGGCTCTCCGCGCTGAACGCCACGGTCCCGTCCCACGGGTCGGTGACCCTGAACCCCGACGGCTCGTACACGTACACGCCGGTCGCGGGGTACATCGGGACCGACCAGTTCCTCTACACGGCCACGGACGACTACGGGCAGACCTCCACGACGACCGTGACGATCACCGTCACGCCCGTCGCAGGTGACGACGCGTGGACCACCACGGTGAACACCCCGCTGACGGTCCCGGCCCCGGGCGTCCTGGCCAACGACGCCGGGACGGGTCTGGCAGCCGGCTCGGCGTCGAGCCCGTCCCACGGCACGGTCGTCCTGAGCCCGACGGGAGCCCTCGTCTACACGCCCGCCCCCAACTTCTCGGGCACGGACACGTTCACTTACGTCGCCTCCGCGGGCCCGCTCTCCGACGGCGCGACCGTGACGATCACGGTGACGCCGAAGGCCGCCGACGACGACCTCGGCACGGTCTCGCCCAACATCACGTCGACGGGCACCGGCCCGGGCGTGCTGGTCAACGACGCCGGCACGAGCCTCACGGTGACCGCCGTCGGCACCCCCGCGCACGGCACGGCGACGATCGCGCCCGACGGCGGCTACGCGTACACCCCGCCCGTGGGGTGGGGCGGCACGGACACGTTCACCTACACCGCGACGGACGGGTCGGGGCAGACGACCACCGCGACCGTCGTCGTCCGCGTGACGACGCCCGTCCAGCTCGCCCACGCGTTCGACGACACCGCCACCGGCGTCCCGGACCAGCCGACCACGCTGAACGAGCTGTTCAACGACTCGCCGGGCGACAACCTGGCGTGGGTCGTGCCGAGCGTCCGGCTGATCGACCCGGTCAGCGCGCTGCCCGTCAGCACCGTCACGGTGCCGGGAGAGGGCACGTGGACCATCGACGCGGGGCAGGTCGTGTTCACGCCCGTGCCGGGCTTCCACGGCGACGCGGACCTCGACTACCAGGTCACCAACACGCGCGGGCAGGTCGTCACGGCGACGATGACGGTCACCTACCCGCCGCCGCCGATCTCCACCCTCGCCGCGCCGGTCCTCACCGTGACGGTCACGACGACGACGCCGGCGGCCGTCACGCCGACGGTCCGGAGGTCGACCGCGCTGACCGTGTCCATCACGACGCACGGCGGGACGTCGGCGAGCTCGCTGGCGACGACCGGCACCGACCCCGTGGTCGGCCTGCTGGGGGCGTTCTCGCTGGTGGGCGCGGGCCTCGCGCTCACGATGGGCCGACGCCGGCTGGCGCGGCGCCGCTGACTCAGCCCCGGTGGAGCCGGTGCAGGCCGGCGACGGCCTGCGCCAGCACCTCCTCGCGCTTGACGAACGTGAACCGGACCCACGACCGCAGCGCGGCGTCGACGTCCGAGCCGGCGTGCGTGAACGCGGTGACGGGCACCCCGACGACCCCGGCGAGGCCGGGCAGGTCGCGGCACAGGGCCGCGCCGTCGTCGTACCCGAGCGGCGTGGCGTCGGCGAGCACGAAGTAGGTGCCCTGCGGCCGCACGACCGCGAAGCCGGCGTCCTCGAGCCCGCCGCAGAGCAGGTCCCGCCGCCGGGACAGCGACGCGGCGAGCTCGACCACCCAGGCGGCGACGTCCGGGTCGCGCAGCGCGAACGCGATCGCCGGCTGGAACGGCGCGCCGTTCACGTACGTGAGGAACTGCTTCACGGTCCGCACCGCGGTGACCAGCTGCTCCGGCCCGGTGACCCAGCCGATCTTCCAGCCGGTGAACGAGAACGTCTTGCCGGACGACGAGATCGTGAGCGTCCGCTCGGCCATGTCCGGCAGGGTGGCGATGGGCACGTGCACCGCGGAGGACCCGTCGAGCACGAGGTGCTCGTACACCTCGTCCGTGACCACCACGGCGTCGTGCTCGACGGCGAGCCGGGCGATCGCCGCGAGCTCGTCGCGCGTCAGCACCGTGCCCGTCGGGTTGTGCGGGGTGTTGACCAGCACCAGCGTCGTCTTCGGAGTGAACGCGCGGGTCAGCGCGTCGAGGTCGAGCCGGAACCCGTCCGGGGTCGCGCGCAGCGGGGCGGTCGTGTGCGTGGCGCCGGCCATCGCGATGACCGCCGCGTAGGAGTCGTAGAAGGGCTCGAGCGTGAGCACCTCGTCGCCGGGACCGGCGAGGGCCAGCACCGTCGCGGCGATGGCCTCGGTCGCGCCGGCGGTGACCAGCACCTGGCTGTCGGGGTCCCAGCGCAGGCCGTACCGGTGCTCCTGGTGCTCCGCGACGGCCTCCCGCAGCGCAGGGATGCCCGGGCCGGGCGGGTACTGGTTGGCGCCGGCGGCGATCGCGTCCGCGGCGGCGCGGGCGACCGAGGCGGGGCCGTCGACGTCGGGGAAGCCCTGGCCCAGGTTGACCGCGCCCGTGCGGGCGGCGAGGGCCGACATCTCGGCGAAGACCGTGGCCCGGGGGACGCCGTCGTCGCCCATCAGCCCGGTCGCGCGGGCGACGTCCTGCCAGCGGGATGCGGTCATGCGTGAAGGTTAGGCGGTGAGTCGAACCGAACCCGGCCCGGAGGCGGGTTCAGGAGCGCCGTGCGCTCAGCTCACCAGTCCGGTCGCGGCGGTGAGGCCCGCGACCACGACCAGTGCAAGGGACGCCCAGGCTGCGACGATCCACCACTCCACGTGGTGTCGCCGCAGAACCCGCTGCGCTTGACGTTCGGCCATACCTAGAAGATCGGCACGTCCCGCTCCAGGTACAACATCCCGCGCCGATGAGCGCGGAATTCACCCTTTCGGCACGCAACGGATCGATGGCCGGACACACGATGCCGGCGTTCGTCGCCGCTGGCCGGGGAGGGGACGAGCACGCAACGGATCGACTGCCGGACACACGATGCCGGCGGTCGTCGCCGCCGGCGCTCAGCTGGTGCCTGCGGCGTCCAGCTTGTCGCTGAGCGTGGCGAGCTGCTGCGAGATCGCGTCGAGGCCGTCGGCCGCGGCGCCGGTGGCGTTCGCCTTGGCGGAGTCGAGCTCGGCCTGCGCGTCGGCGACCTGCGCCTGGGCATCGGCCAGCGCCTGCTGCGACGCCGCCGAGCCGTCGGCCTTGGCCTTCTCGAGCGCCGACTGGGCGTTGGCGACCGCCGCCTGGGCGTCGGTGACGGCCTTGTCGCCCTTGTCGTCGAGGTCGCCCAGCTGCTCCTTGAGGTCGGTGATCTTCTGCGCGGCGGCGTCGGCCTCGGCCCTGGCGTCGTCGACCTGCGCCTTGAGGTCGTCGACCGCGCTCTGGGCCTGGCTGGCCGCGTCCTTGGCCTGCTGCGCGGCGTCGTCGATCTCGGCGTCGGAGCACGCGGCGAGCCCGAGCGCGAGGAGGGCGGCGACGACGGGGGCTCCGACGCGGGCGAGGCGGGGGCGGGTCGGGCTGGGCATGCGGTCCTCCGGTGGTTCCGATGGTGGTCACGGCGGGTGCCACAGTCTGCCCGTCCGCGCGCCGACACGCCCAGCGACGCAGGCCGACGCCCCGCCCACGCGTGCGCGGGCGGGGCGTCGGGACGAGCGGCTACGACGCGGGGGAGGGGACCCTGTCGATCGCGGGCTGCTCGCTGCGGCGCGTGCGGACGTCTCCCAGGGACGTGCCGTAGTACGCCGCGGTCATGAGGTCCTTCATGTCGTCGATCATCGGCATCCGCGGGTTCGCCGGGGCGCACTGGTCCTCGTAGGCGCCCATCGCGACCTCGTCGAGCCGGGCCAGGAACTCCTGCTCGTCGACGCCCTGCGCCCGGAACGAGGACGGGATGCCCACGCGGGCCCGCAGGGACTCCACGGCGAGCGCGTACGACTCGACGCCCTCGGCGGGGGTCGACGCCGGCAGCCCGAGCGCCGCGGCGAGCTGCTGGAACCGCTCGGGAGCGACGTAGTGCTCGTACTTGGGCCAGCTGGTCAGCTTCGTCGGCACCGTGCCGTTGTAGCGGATCACGTGGGGGAGCAGCGTCGCGTTGGTCCGGCCGTGCACCAGGTGGTACGTGGAGCCGACGACGTGCGCCATGGCGTGCACGATGCCGAGGAACGAGTTGCCGAACGCCATGCCGGCGATCGTCCCCGCGTTGTGCATGGTCGCCCGCGCGTCCTGGGTGGCCGGGTCGGCCGGGTCGCCGTTCACCGACGGCGCCAGGTTGTCGAAGATGAGCCGCACCGCGTGCAGGGCCATGCCGTCGGTGAAGTCGTTGGCGTAGACGCTGACGTACGCCTCGGTGGCGTGGGTGAGGGCGTCGAAGCCCGAGTCGGCCGCGAGCGAGGCCGGCATCTTCGCGGTGAGGACCGGGTCGATGATGGCGACGGACGGGGTCAGCGCGTAGTCGGCCAGCGGGTACTTCTTGCCGGCCTCGGGGTCGCTGATCACGGCGAACGGCGTCACCTCGGCGCCGGTGCCCGACGTGGTCGGGATGCACACCAGCTGCGCGAGCTCGCCGAGCACGGGGAACTTGAACGCGCGCTTGCGCACGTCGAAGAACTTCTGCTTGAGGTCGGAGAAGTTGATCTCCGGGTGCTCGTACAGCAGCCACATGACCTTCGCGGCGTCCATGGGCGAGCCACCGCCGAGCGCGATGATCGTGTCGGGACGGAAGTGGCGCATCTGCGCGGCCCCCGCCTGCACGGTCTTCACGGACGGCTCGGGCTCCACCTGGTCGATGATCTGCAGCGCGACCTTGGAGGACCGGCGGTTCAGGACGTCGATGATCTTGTCGACGAAGCCCAGCGTGGTCATGGTCGCGTCGGTGACGATGGTGACGCGCTCGACGTCGGGCATGTCCGCCAGGTAGCGGATGGCGTTCGGCTCGAAGTACGTCTTGGCCGGCACCTTGAACCACTGCAGGTTGTTGTTGCGACGGCCGATCCGCTTGACGTTCACCAGGTTCACCGCCGAGACGTTGTTGGACACCGAGTTGTGGCCGTACGAGCCGCAGCCGAGCGTGAGCGACGGGATGAACGCGTTGTAGATGTCGCCGATGCCGCCCAGCGACGAGGGCGCGTTCGCGATGATCCGGACGGCCTTGACCCGGCTGCCGAACTCGTCGGTGAGGGCGTCGTCCTGCGTGTGGATGGCGGCGGAGTGCCCCAGGCCGTCGAACTCGACCATCTGCTCGGCCAGCCGGATGCCGTGCTCCGTGGACTCGGCGCGCAGCACCGCCAGCACCGGCGCGAGCTTCTCGCGCGTCAGCGGCTCCTGCGGCCCGACGCCGCTGACCTCGACCAGGATGATCGACGTGTCGTCGGGGACGGTGAAGCCCGCCTGCGCGGCGATCCACTGCGGGCTCTGGCCGACGACCGCGGCGTTCAGCTTCGCCTCGCCGCAGTTCTTCCCCTCGGCCTCGACCCCGAAGATGAACCGCTCGAGCAGCGCCTTCTCGGCCGCGTCCGCCCGGTAGGCGTGCAGGACGGCGAACTCGGCGAGCGCGGCGTCGTAGATCGCGTCGTCGAGGATGACGGCCTGCTCGGACGCGCAGACCATGCCGTTGTCGAACGCCTTGGACAGGACGACGTCGTTGACGGCGCGCTGCAGCTTGGCGCTCTTCTCGATGTAGGCGGGCACGTTGCCCGCGCCGACGCCGAGCGCCGGCTTCCCGCACGAGTACGCGGCCCGGACCATGGCGTTGCCGCCGGTGGCCAGGATGAGCGCGATGCCCGGGTGGTTCATCAGCGCGGTGGTCGCCGCGATCGACGGCTGCTCGACCCACTGGATGCAGTGCTCGGGGGCTCCCGCGGCGACCGCGGCATCGCGCACCACGCGCGCGGCGGCCACGGAGGAGGCCTGCGCGCTCGGGTGGAACGCGAAGACGATCGGGTTGCGGGTCTTGAGCGCGATGAGCGACTTGAAGATCGTGGTCGACGTCGGGTTGGTCACGGGCGTGACCCCGCAGATGACGCCCACGGGCTCGGCGATCTCGGTGATGCCGGTGAGCTCGTCGCGGGAGATGACGCCGACCGACTTGAGCGTGGACATCGAGTTGGTGACGTGCTCGCACGCGAAGATGTTCTTCACGGCCTTGTCCTCGAAGACGCCTCGCCCGGTCTCGTTGACCGCCAGGAGCGCGAGCTCGCCGTGCTTGTCGAGCGCGGCGACCGAGGCCTTCTTGACGAGGTGGTCGACGTCCTCCTGCGTGAAGCGCGCGTACTCGGCCAGCGCCTTGGCGCCCTGCGCCACCAGCTGGTCGATCGCGGGGGCGGGGTCGGTCTCCTGGGGGGCGGTACGCCCCTTCGGGCGGGACGTGGTGTGATCCGTGACGGTCACCGTTCTTCTCCCTGTCGAGGCGGTGTCGAGACCTTGCGGCTCGACGTTCTCGACGTTACGGACGCGGGAGGCGGATGTGATGGGCCGAACGTCCCTCAGGACCGGCGCACGCGCTCGATCCACGACGACGACAGGCTCTCGTCCTCCAGGTCCAGCTCGCGCATCATGCGGCGCATCACGGCCTCGTCCAGCTCGCCGGCGTCCCGCCGCTCCATGAGCACCTCGCGCTGCGCGGCCACGATCTCGCGCCGCAGCTTCTGCGTGCGCAGGCCCTCCTCGGGCGTGGGCACCCGGGCGGGACTGACCTCGCGGATCGCGCCGGTGACGCCGGGGAGCGGGGCCGGTGCCTCGTCGGGCACGAGCTCGTCGGCGGAGTCCGGGTCGAGCATGACGGCGGCGGCCGTGGCCCGCGCCCGCCACCCCGCCGACAGCCGGTCGATGAGCTCGCCCGCCCGCTCCGGCCCGAGGCTGCGGCTCCAGTCGCCGCGCTGCCGCTCGAGCACGTCGTGCACCGCGTCGGCCGTGGCCACCCGGACGGCGGCCTCCTGCGCGGCGTCCTGCGCGGTCTCGTCGGCGGACCCGACCCCGAGACGCGTGATGACCCACGGCAGCGTGAGGCCCTGGACGAGCAGCGTGCCGATGGCGACGGTGTACGCGGCGAGCTGGATGGTGGCCCGCTCGGGGAAGGGGGCGCCGTTGCTGGTGATCGGGATCGCCGCGGCGGCCGCGAGCGTGACCACGCCGCGCATGCCCGCCCAGGACACCACGGCCGACTCGCGGGTGGACAGGGAGTCCCGCGGGGGTCGGTGGCTGCCGCGCAGCCGGAGGTGGTCGAACCGTGCCGTCAGGAAGATGTAGACCGGGCGCACGAGGATCGCGGCGAGCAGCACCAGGAGCGAGACGGCGATCCCGTGCCGGAGGCCCTGGTCGGAGGCGATGACGTCGCGGACCACCCACGGCAGCTGCATGCCGATGAGCGCGAACGTGAAGGACTCCAGGATCAGGTCGACCGTCGACCAGATCGGCTCCTCGTAGAGCCGGGTGGCGTAGCCGGCCTGCGGCGACGTGTGCCCCAGGTACAGCCCCGCGGCGACGACGGCGAGCACCCCGGAGCCGTGCAGCTCCTCGCCCAGCCAGTACGCCGCGAACGGCGTGAGCAGCCCGATCGCGGACGCGACCACGGGGTCGTCGAGCCGGAGCCGGACCCGGTGCACCACCCATGCGATCACGAGCCCGACGGCCACGCCGGCGGTGACCGCGAGCGCGAAGGTCCCGAGCCCCTCGGCGAACGCCCACGCGCCGGTGGCGACCCCCGCCAGGGCCACCTTGTAGAGCGTGAGGGACGTCGCGTCGTTGATGAGGCTCTCGCCGGAGAGCAGCGTCATCACGCGGCGCGGCAGGCCCAGCCGCTTGCCGACGGCGGCCGCGGCGACCGCGTCCGGCGGCGCGACGACGGCGCCGAGCACCAGCGCGGCGAGGAACGGGACGGCCGGCTCCATCCACCAGAACAGCAGCGCGACCACGACGGCGCTGACCACCACCAGGCCGAACCCGAGGCGGGTGATCGAGTTCCACGACGACCGGAAGTCGCGGTACGAGCTGGACAGGGCCGCGGAGTACAGCAGCGGCGGCAGGACGAACTCGAGCAGGATCTCCGGCTGGATCTCGTACCGCGGGACCCCCGGCACGAACGACACGACGATCGCCACGGCGACCAGGACGAGCGGCGCCGGCCACCCGCGCCGTCGGCAGACCGCCGTGACCGCCACAGCTCCCGTGACCAGCACGAAGAGCTCGACGTTGTGCACGGAGCCCCTCCCGTCGCGACGGCTGCGGTCGTAGCGACCCTATGGCTGGTCGAGCCAGACCACGATCCCGGTGAGGTCGTTGAGGACCGCCGCGACGCCCGCGCGGACGGCGGCCGCGCACCGCTGCGCGGTGAACGAGTCCGGGTCGTACGTCGAGGACGCGCCGAGCCCCTCGCCGCGGAAGGACGCGCCCGTCCAGTCGACCGCCGTGACGTTGTGGGTGGGCTCGGCGACCTCCGCGCCGATGGCGAGGAACTGCTGGTCGAGGTGGTTGGCGCTCACCAGGGCGAGCGGGTCGACGAGGTCGTTCCCGGCGCTCACGATGAGGTCGGGCTGCAGGTCCATGGCCTCGGTGATGCTGGGGACCAGGTCGGCGGTGCCCTCGGCGACGACGGTCCGCAGGTCCACGTCCTCGTCGTCGGCCCACGACGTCACCGCCGAGACCAGCGCCCGGGTCGGCGCGTCGTCGCCCGCGGTGAGCAGCACCACGCGGTACCCCGCCGACGGGCGGACGTCCGCCCACGAGCCCGGCTCGGGGGAGAGGGTCGCCTCGGGGCTGGGCGGCGCCGACGGGTCGCTGAAGCCCGGACCGAGCGTGCCGACAGCCGACGGCTCGGGGTGAGAGCCGGACCAGTCGCCCGCGCCGCACGCGGCGAGCAGGGTGACGGTCACGGCGACGAGCGCCAGGGAACGGGGGCGCAACACGATCGTCCTCCAGGAGGTGCAGGGGGAGTGCCGGTCCTTCCTACCTCAGCCGCGGCGCAGGTCAGCCCTCGGATCGGGGCGTGGGGACGGCGTTCCTCAGGCGTTCGTCGTCGGTCCTCCTGCCGTTCACCGGACAGGGGGAAGGTGCGGCTGGCCAACCGAAGGAGCCCCATGTCGTCCGGCGCCCGCCGCACCGTCCTCGCCCTGCTCGTCTGCGCCCTCGCGGCCATCTTCGCGACGCCGGCGTCGGCCCACGGCTTCAGCTCGGTGGTCTACGTCGACGTGACGTCGCCGTCGACGGGGCACGTCCGGACGGCGGTCGGGCTGGAGTACGACCTGCTCGTGGTCTCCGCGGCCGACGCCCAGCAGGACGACGCCCTCTTCCAGGACGGCACGGCCGCGTTCGACGACGGCGACCCGGCCGAGCAGGCCGCGGCGCTCCGCACGCACTCCGCCGCGGTCCTCGCCTACGTGACGCAGCGCTTCACGGTCGCTGCCGACGGCGCGGCGTGCAGCCCCTCGCAGGTCGGCGACGCGACGCTCACGGAGCGCGACGGCGTGCCCTACGCGCTGCTCGTGCTCGACCACGCGTGTGCCGCCTCCGACGGCGCGCACGAGGTGGCGAGCGGGCTGTTCCCGGACTCCGAGGGCTACGTGACCGGCACCAAGACGATCGTCACCTACGAGCTCGACGGGCAGCACGGGAGCGCCGCCCTCGACAGCCAGCAGCCGTCGTTCTCCACCGAGCAGTCGACCTCCGAGCGGTTCTGGGAGTTCTTCCGCCTCGGCGCCGAGCACCTGCTGACCGGGCTCGACCACATCCTGTTCCTGCTGGCCCTCATCGCCGGGTCCCGACGCCTGCGCGAGATCGTGCTCGCCGCGACGACGTTCACGCTGGCCCACTCGCTGACGTTCATGCTCGCCGCGACGGGGGTGGTCGCGGTGCCGTCCGGGGTGGTCGAGCCGACGATCGCGCTCTCCATCGCCGTCGTCGCCGGCTGGTACCTCTGGCGCATCTGGCAGAAGGGCGGCGGCGCGGTGGACCTCGAGGTCACCGGCGGCCATCTCATCCTCGACCGCGCGGGCTGGTCCCGGCTCGGCGTCGTCTTCTGCTTCGGGCTCGTGCACGGGCTCGGCTTCGCCGGCGCGCTGGGCATCGACGAGGCGTGGTCGTGGACCCTGCTCTGGTCGCTGCTCGTCTTCAACGTCGGCATCGAGGTGGTGCAGCTCGCCATCATCGCCGTCGTCTTCCCGATGCTCATGGCGCTGCGCCGCCGCTCGCCCCGGCTCGGGCTGTGGGCAAGCGGCGCGGTCGCGGCGGGGGTCGCTGCGATGGGGATGGTGTGGTTCGTCGAGCGCGTGCTCCCCACCTGAGCGCTACCTGTTCGTCCGCTGGATCGTCCATGTTCGGCGGCGGTTCACCCGGGCTCGGCACGGTGTGTCCCGCCCACCAGTTTCCCTGGGATACCAAGAGAGAACGGACGACGCATGTCTTCCATCAGTGCGACACCGGCACGACGCCGGCTGTCCGTGCGGCTCGCCGCCATCGCCCTCGGCGCGACCGTCACCCTCGGGTGCGTGGCCACCGCTCCGGCGATGGCCGCGGACCCCGTCAACCTCACCGGCATCATCCTCGGCGTCGGTGCGCAGGAGTCGCAGCGCATCGTCAGCTGGTACTCCTCCGCCGACACCGCCCAGTCCGTCCAGCTGGCCCCGACCTCGGCCGTGGTCGACGGGGTCTTCCCGGCCGACGCCGTGAGCTTCGCCGCCACCGGTGCCGCGAACATCGCCACCAGCGGCGGGTTCAACCGGCACGCGACGATCACCGGCCTGAAGGAGAACACCACGTACTCCTACCGGGTCGGCGCCGACGGTGCCTGGTCCACGGCGTACTCCTTCACGACCCACTCCTTCGACGGCGACTACGACTTCCTGTTCTTCGGTGACCCGCAGATCGGCTCCTCCGGCAACACCGCCAAGGACCAGGCGGGCTGGCAGGACACGCTGGACGTCTCGCTCGCGGCCAACCCGGACGCCGAGCTGCTCGTGTCGGGCGGCGACCAGGTCGAGACGGCCAACACCGAGTCCCAGTGGGACGCCTTCCTGGCGCCCGACAAGCTGCGCCAGTACCCGTGGGCCGCCACGATCGGCAACCACGACGTCGGCGGCAAGGCCTACGAGCAGCACCTGTTCACGCCGAACACGGACCGCTCCGCGCCGCTGTACGCCAACGGCAACCCCGCCTCGAACACCTCCGGCGGCGACTACTGGTACATCTACAAGGACGTGCTGTTCGTCGACCTGAACAGCAACAGCTACGCCACCTCGCAGGGCGGCGGCGGCGACGCGGCCCACCTCGCGTACGTGACGGACGTGATCAACCAGCACGGCGCCGAGGCCAAGTACACGGTCCTCGTCTACCACCACTCGATCTACTCGCCGGCCGACCACGCGAAGGACGGCGACAACAAGGTGCGCCGCGTCGACTTCCCGACGACGTTCTCGAACCTCGGCGTCGACCTCGTGCTCCAGGGTCACGACCACAGCTACTCGCGCAGCTACCTCATCAAGAACAGCGAGAAGGCCGACCCGGCCGAGATCCCGGGCCAGGCGGACGTCTACCCGGGCCCCGGCGGCGTGCTCTACGTGACGGCCAACTCGGCCTCGGGCTCGAAGTACTACGACATCACGGCCCCCGACGCCAGCGGCACCAGCGGTGCCGGCAACGGCGCGGACCCGCTGAACCCGTCGAGCTACTGGTACAACTCGGTCCAGAACCAGGAGCACGTCCGCAGCTACGTCAAGGTCCAGGTGCGCGCCGACCAGCTGGTCGTGGAGAACGTGCGCAGCGGCACCTGCGCGGCGCCCAACGCGGCGGTCGAGCTGGGCAAGGTCGCGTGGTGCAACAACACCACGGCGGACCAGCCGGTGGGCTCGGTCGTCGACAAGGTCACGGTGCACCCGTTCCACGGTGACGGTCAGGACATCCAGGTGACGGTGCCCGACGCCGCGCCCGGTGACTTCGGCTGGACCATCGACGGGCACAACGGCCTGGTGGACCTCGGCACGGCGGTCGACCACAACGGCGACTACTTCGAGGCGACCGGCCAGATCAACCCCATCACCGTGACGGACACCCGCCGCTCCCTGGCGCCGTGGTCGATCTCGGCCTCCGTCGGGGACTTCACGGACGGCGCCAGGTCCTTCCCCGGCTCGTCGCTGGGCTGGACGCCGACGCTGGTCGAGGCGGGCGCGGGTGCGCTCGCGGGCGGGTTCGTCACCCCCGCGCTCGACGGCGGCGCCGGCCTGTCCGTCTCGCGCAACCTCGGCTGGGCCGGCCAGGGCCACCCGAAGGGCACGGCCAAGCTCGGCGCCGACCTGGACCTCAAGGTCCCGGGCGACGTCGCGAAGGGCAGCTACCGCGCCACCCTGACGATCACTGCGCTGAGCAGCTGATCACCACCGCATGATCCCGACGGGGTGGGCGCACGAGCGCCCACCCCGTCGGGCGCACCTGTCGTCAGCCACCTGAGGATCCCCATGAACCGCCGTGCCCGTGCCACCGCCCTCGCCGTGCTCGCCACCCTGAGCCTGACCGCGCTGCCGGCGGGTGCCGCGGTGGCGGCCGACGACGACGTCACCTGGGCGGTGCGGACCGCCTCGAACGACCTCGGCGCCGAGCGCACCAGCTACAGCTACAGCGTCGACCCGGGCGCGCAGGTCGAGGACGCCCTCGTCGTGGCCAACCACGGCACCGAGCCGCTCGAGCTCGGGGTGTACGCGGCCGACGGCTACACCACCGACAGCGGCCAGCTCGACCTGCTCACCCCGGACCTCGCGTCGACGGGCGTCGGCGCGTGGGTCCACACCGCGGCCGGCACGGTGGACGTCCAGCCCGGTGCCACGGTCGAGGTGCCCTTCACGGTCACGGTCCCCGACGATGCGACGCCCGGCGACTACGCCGGCGGCATCGTCACCACGCTGACCCAGCCGGACGACGCCGAGGGCATCAACGTGGACCGCCGCCTCGGCATCCGGGTCGCGCTGCGCGTCGGCGGCGAGCTCGCCCCCAGCATCGCCATCGAGCAGGTGCACCTGTCGTACGACGGCTCGCTCGACCCGTTCGCCCTCGGCGACGCGACGCTCACCTACACGATCCACAACACCGGCAACGCGATCATGTCCGCGCAGCAGGCGGCCACCGTGACCGGACCGTTCGGCTGGTTCTCCGCCACGGCCGCCGCCGTCGACGCCCCGCCGCAGCTGCTCCCCGGCGAGAGCTGGACCGTGCGCGTGCCCGTCGACGGCGTCGCGCCCGCCCTGCGCCTGGCCGCCACGGCGCACCTCGCGCCGCTGGTCACCGACGCCTCGGGCTCCACGACCTCCCTGGCGACGGTCACCGCGACCGCCCACACCTGGGCCGTCCCGTGGACGCTGCTCCTGCTCGTCGCGGCGCTGGCCGCGCTCGCGGTCTGGGGGGTCGCCGCCGTCCGTCGCAGCCGCGCCCGCCGCGCTGCCCGCGAGGACGAGCGCGTGCAGGAGGCGGTCGAGCTGGCGCTGCGGTCGCGCTGAACCCGGGTCAGAGCGCGGCGCGGCGACGCCCCAGCAGGGCCACGCCTCCGCCGAGGACTGCGACTACCACGCCGACCACCGCCAGCGCCGCCGGCAGCCAGGTCGGGATGCCCAGGTAGACGGTGATGCCCAGGATCCGCGAGAGGCCCCACGGCAGCAGCGCCATCTGGTCGTTCCACACGGTCAGCGCCTGCTCGAGGCCGATCGCCGCGACCGCGCCGGCCGCGACGGCGAGCGTGACCCCGCCGGCCACCGCCGTGAGCCCGACGGCGCGGGCGGAGCGCAGGCCGTAGGCGCGTCGCAGGACGATGGCGACCACGACGAACAGCCAGCAGAACGCGGCGAACGCGACGGTGAT
Source organism: Cellulomonas sp. P4_D11 (assembly GCF_056401915.1). Taxonomy (NCBI): domain Bacteria; kingdom Bacillati; phylum Actinomycetota; class Actinomycetes; order Micrococcales; family Cellulomonadaceae; genus Cellulomonas; species Cellulomonas sp. P4_D11. The sequence goes on from NZ_JBFUIK010000024.1 coordinate 29,101, forward strand.
GTACGCGGTCCGCGCTGTCGGGGCGGTCCAGAAGCCGAACCAGTAGCGGCCCGGCCCGCGGACGACGAGCGCGACGAGCAGGACGACGGTCCGCAGCAGGACCACGCCGCCGAGCGCCGCCCAGAGGTGGAACGGGTCCTTGCGGCCGACGAGGACGCGCAGGACCAGCGCCAGCACGAGCCAGGAGCCGAGCGTGATGGCCAGGTGGGCGGGCGCGGCGAACCAGGTGTAGACCTCCCGGCTGGCCATCAGGACCACGGCCGGGACCGCCCACACCAGGACGCGGTCGCTGCGTGTCGTCGGCGCCGGGACCTCGGCGATACGCCACGGCCGGGTCGCCGCGACGAGCAGGGCGCGGAAGGCCGTGGCGCCAGGTAGCCGCCGGCCCAGGCGCGTCCCGAGCACGAGGGCGGCGACCGTGAGCAGGAGCAGGATCCGGGCGAGCCAGGCCATGGCCGGGTCGCGGTCGGCGCGGTCGCTGCCCAGGTCCGCGGCGGTGAAGCTGTACGCGGGCAGGTCGACGTCGCCGCCGTACCGGGACACGTGCTCGGCGCGCGCTGCGCGGTACTCCTGCTCCGCGTCCCGCCACTGGTCGTACGCGGTCGAGCTGCCGGTGTCGAGCCACTGCGCGTGCCGCAGGACCGTCGCGCGGTACGCGGCCAGCGTGCCCAGCAGGTCGGTCTCGTAGTCGAGGGCGCCGACGAACGCGTCGTAGGTCTCGGGGGAGCGCCACGTGCCCGGGGCCGTGGCGGCGACCTGCTCCCGCATCCCGGCTGCGACCTCCGCCGCGGCGCCGCCGTCGTCGATCGCTGACTCGAGGTCGTCGCGGCTCACGGCGTAGATGCTGTCCAGCGCCGCCGAGTCGCCCGTGACGATGTCCCACTCGAAGATCCACATCATGGGCGGCGGCTCGAGGCCGAGCGCCTTGACGCTCTGCTCCGCGAACGGCCGGATGTACAGGCCACGGGTGATCGCCTCGCGGGACCGCCCGAGGGTGTCCGTGATCGCCGCGGACGTGGCCGCGTCGGCCGACAGCGTCTGGCGCACCCAGTCGGCCGTGACCTGCGCGGGGTCCGCGGTCGGGTCCCACGCCAGCCGTGACGCGCCGTAGGTGTTGAGGTCGTACATCTGCCAGAACCCCGTGCGCAGGTACAGGGTCATCGGGCCGGCGCGCAGCGGGCCGCCGTCCTGCGTCCAGTTCCAGATGCCCTCGACGTGCGGGTTCGCGGCGAGGAAGCTCTGGAGCGCCCGGCCCTCCTCGGCGACGAGGTCGTTCGGCAGGGCGCCGAAGCCCTCGAACTCCCGGCGGGCCTGGAGCTCGACGATGCGCCGGTGCGTGCCCGTCGCGAGCGTCGGGTTGAGGGGAAGGTGGCTGTAGAAGTCGCCCATCGTGTACTTGGTCGACACGATCAGGTGCGGGTCGTCGATGCCGCCGAGCACGGACTCGTAGGAGTCCGGGTTGGTGTGCAGGTCGCCCACCGCCCCGACCCCGACGGTCCACGTCCGGAAGATGACCTCGCGGTCGTGGTCCCCGGCGGTCTCGAGGAGCGCGTGCAGCATCGCCTGCACCGAGGTCTCCGACGTCACCGCGAGCTTCGACGAGTAGTCCCACCCGGCCTGGTAGACGGCGCCGCCCTCGCCGATGCGGACCATGAGGCCGTCGACGAACGGCAGGCTCTCGAAGAGCTCGGACAGGCCGGCCTGGTAGACGGACCAGAGGGCGGGGTCGTCGACGTCGAGGCCGCCGACGGTCCGCTCGAGGTACGACTCGAGCGGCGGCGACACCGCGAGCATGTCCGTGAGCAGGTAGACGTGCATGCCCATGTCCGCGGCGTACTGGAACACCGGCCCGAACGCCGCGACCATCGCCTTCGCGCGGTCCACGTGCGGGTCGCCCTCGGGGTAGACCTGGTGCCCGTCGCCCACGCCGCTGAACGTCACGTACTCGAGGAAGCCGGGCACGACGACGCCGTTGTACCCCTGCCGCAGCGCGTGCTGGACCAGCTGCCGGAACTGGGTGTCGATGCGCGCGACCGCCTCCTGGTCCACCCATGGGGCGGCCGGGAGGACGGCACCCGCGACGACGTCCGTGTTGAGCGAGTAGTCGTCGCCGGCGGTGAACGCCTCCGGGTCCGCCTCCCGGCCCACCGAGCCCGAGTCCGTCAGCCGGAGCCCCAGGCGCGGCTCCTGCGTCGCCCCGTCCGCCACGAGTGCGGCGCCGGACCGGATCCGGTCGGCCACCGCGTACAGGCCGGCGGCGGCACCGGCGGGTCCCGACGCCTGCAGGTCGTACCGGCCGGCCGCGTCCTGGCTGATCCGGTACGCCTCGGGCGAGTCGGCGAACGGGGGCACGATGTCGACGGTCAGGTCGGCGTCGCCGGTGCCGACCGTCGGGGCCGGCAGCCCGCGGTCCGTGAGGGCATCGGCGACGGCCGTGGCCGCGAGCGCGACCCGTTCGCCCGCGGGGACGTCGATCCGGGCGATCGAGGGCGCGGGGGCCACCGGCGTCAGCCCGACGGTGCTCGCCGTGACCGGCGGCGGGGTGTCGGCCGACTCGAAGCTGAGCCCGAGCGCCTGCCCGACACCGACGGCGACGGCGGCGCCGAGCGCGAGGACGACGAGGGCGGCCACCAGGGACGGCCAGGCGCGGGTGCGGGACACCGCGGCAGTGTAGGAACGTCATCGGTGAGGCGTGTGTCGCGGGTCACAGCCGGGTCACGGGCCATCGGGCGAATCCAGGCGAATCGCCCGGACCGGCCGCCGTCGGACGGGGTCGTTCACCCGATCGGCCCAGTCCGCGTCGGCCCTGCCCTGGTGTTCGACTGATGTTCGTGCGCCGGTCATCGACATCGCGAGGCCGTCGCCCGACCATGGCTCATGCCCATCGAGGACGAAGGTCGCGCGATCGACGAGGTCGTCGACCGGATCGCGATGCGGTATCCGAACCTCTCGAGCGAACTCATCCGCGAGCAGGTCGACGCCCAGCTGGCCGCCTTCGACGGCTCGACCGTCCGCGACTTCGTGCCGATCCTGGTCGAGCACGCCACCGTGGACCTGCTCGCCGAGTTCGGGGAGCGCGCCTAGCCTCCCGTCCGCCGGGTCACCGTTCGGCGGCGAGCTTCTCCAGATAGGCGGACGTGCGACGCCCGTGCGGGGGCCGGGGGAGGCGCTCGGCGGTGCGGCACGGCTCACCGGGTGCGGCGGCGCAACGGGGACACGGGACGGTCAGGGCGACGTCGTCCGGGGCGGGGTCGGTGCTCATGCGCTCATCGTGCCCACTGCGGTCACCCCTCGTCGACGGTCTCGGTGGCGTCGGAGGTGCGTCCCTGCGCCCGGTGGGCCTCGACCGCGCGGTGCACGCTGCCGTGGATGCGGTCGGTGCCCACGCGGTCGACCACGCCGTCGCGGGCCAGCGTCGCCCGGACGGCGGGCTTCACGCGGGCCAGCCGGAGCACGACGCCCGTGTCCCGGGCCAGGTCGAGGATCTCGTGCAGCGCCGCGGCGCCCTGGGCGTCGACCACGGCGATGCCCCCGCAGTCGATGACGATCGCGTCGACGTCCGGCTGCGCCTCGGCGACCTCCCGGACGCGGTCCTGGAGGGCGTCTGCGGTGGCGAAGAAGAGGCCGCCGTCGATGCGCAGGACCACGATGCCGCGCTCCGGCTGGTCGTCGGGGTACTGGTCGAGCTCGCGGAACACCTGGGTGCCCGGCTCGCGGGCCATGAGCGGCAGGGACGGCCGGGTCGTCACGGACACGAGCCACAGCAGCGACAGCGCGATCCCGATGAGGACGCCGGCCAGGACCCCCACGACGAGCGTGCTGACCAGGGCGGCGATCGCGATCCAGAAGTCGAAGCGCTGCACCCGGAACAGCCTGCGGAGCGCCGCGACGTCCATCATGCCCATGACGACGGCCTCGATGATGATCGCCGCGAGCACGGCGGTCGGCAGGCCCGAGAACAGGGGAGCGAGCAGGACGAGCGTGAGCAGCACCATGACGCCGGACGTCAGCGAGGCGACCGGCGACCGCGCACCCGTGCGGTCGTTGAGCGAGCTCGCCGAGAGGCTCGTGGAGACCGGCATGCCCTGCAGGAGCCCGGCCCCGACGTTCGCCGCGCCCTGCGCGAGCGACTCCTGGTCGATGTCCACGCGGTAGCGGTGCCGGGCCGCGAACATCCGCGCGTCGCCGGCCGTCTGGGAGAAGCCGATCATCACCAGCGCCACCGACGCGAGGGCCACGGTCGCGGCGTTGTCGAGCAGCAGGAACGGGTCGGGGACCACGACCGAGGGGAGCCCGCGCGGCACGTCACCGACGAGCGCGACTCCGTGCTCCCCGAGGTCGAGCAGCCAGGTCGCCAGCAGTCCGCCGACCACGAGGACGAGCGCGCCGGGGACCCGCGGGGCGATGCGGCGCAGGCCGAACACCGTGACCAGCGCGATCCCCCCGACCAGCACCGTGGCCGTGTTCGCCTCGCCCAGCGTGCCGAGCCAGGACACCAGCTCCTGCGGCGGCGTCGAGCCGTCGGCGCTGGTGCCCGTGATCTTGGGCAGCTCCCCGATCACGACGTCGATCGCCGCCCCGAACAGGAAGCCCGTCACCACCGCCCGGGACAGGAACTGCGCGATCCAGCCCATCTTCAGCACGGCCAGCAGGAGGAAGATCGCGCCGGACACGAGCGTGATCCCCGCGACGAAGGTCGCGACCTGGTCCCCGACCAGCCCGGCCGCGACCACGGCGCTCGCCGCCACCGCCGCCAGCCCGGAGCTCGGCCCGGTCGAGATCTGGCGGCTCGTGCCGAAGATCGCGTAGAGGATCGCCCCGGCCGCCGCGGCGTACAGGCCGTTCTGCAGCGGGATGCCCGCGATCCCCGCGTAGCCCAGGTTCTTGGGGACGATGAGCGCGGCGACCGCGACGCCCGCGGCGATGTCGGTCCGCAGCCACCGACGGTCGTACCCGCGCAGGGCGCCGACGATCGGCACGCGGGACCAGCGTCGGTGGCGGGTTCCCGGTTCCACGGGTGCGGTCATCGAGGTCACCGATCCGGGCAGCAGGGACGAGACGTGGCCCCAGCCTCTACCCACGCGCCCACCGGTGTCAGGCACTTCGCTCGCCCGCGGGTCGCGGACGCTACGCGTTCGTCCGGCACCGGCGGAGGATCTCGTCGACCACGGCCCCGACGGGTGCGGTGGCGTCGATGGCGATGCCGTCCTGGGGGACGTCCTGCTTCGTCTGGTGCCACTGCACGATGCGCGCGCGCTCCGTCGGCTTCCCGCCGCCCCACTCCTCGTCCGGGCGCGCGTCGAGCCGCCGGTTCAGCGTGTCGAGGTCGACCTCGAGGACGAAGACGCCGTCGAACAGGTCGATGAACGTCGGGAAGTTCCTCGAGCCGCCGCAGAAGAAGGTGGCCGCGTCCGTCCGGTCCGCGACCAGGGCGCGCACCTTCTCCACGTCCCAGAGGTGGTGCTCGTGCAGCCCGGCGTCGGTGGGCTCGCCGGTCTCCGGATCGCCCTGGTAGGCCAGCTCGCGGTCGCCGTGGACGACGTGGAACCCGCGCCGCTGCAACTCGTCGGCCACCGTGGTCTTGCCGGTGCCGGAGAGTCCCTCGACCAGGTAGTTCGTCCTGCCCATGCGCGGGAACGTAGTGCGCGGGGGCGTGCCGGGCGAGGTGTTTGGCGTCAGGACGGGCACGGCGCCGGTGCGGGCAGCGGCACGGTGGTGGGTCTGTTCGCCGCCTGCGAGGGCGAGGCGTCCGCCGGTGCGGCGGCGCGCGGCCGCGTGGCGAGGATCAGCCCGACCGCCGCCACGGCCACGACGACCGCGGCAGGCACCGGCAGGGCGGCCGGCGTGGACCGTTCGACGATGACGCTGCCGAGCGCGGCCCCCACGGCGATGCCGAGGTTGAAGACGACCGGGATGACGCCGCCGGCGGTGCCCCGGTGCTCGGGCCCGGCGATCCGCATGATGAGCGTCTGGGCGAGCGGCGGGAGCGTGCCCGACGTGAGGCCCCACGCGACGAGCACCACGAGGCCGGTCACGGCGTGGCCGTCGACCACTGTCAGCGCGAGCAGCGACACGGCGACGAGGATGGTCGCCGCGACGAGCATCGGCGCGGTCCACCCGTCGCGTACCCGACCGACGAGGGCGAGCCCGAGGGCCGACGACGCGCCGAACACCAGGAGCGCCCCGCTCACTCCGCCGGGGAGCGCCGAGGCCGCGTCGGCCACGAGCCGCGTGACGAACGTGTAGGCCGCGAAGTGCCCGACGAGCACGAGGCCGACGAGACCGGCGACGACGAGCACCGGTCGCAGCTGCCCAACCGGTGCGGAAGCGCGCTCGTCGCCCGGACCGGCAGCGGACCCGGCGGCGGCCGCGCCCGTCACCACCGCCCGCACGAGCGCCGCCGCCACGACACCGAGCACCGCGAGCGCACCGAAGGCCACGCGCCAGTCCCAACCCTGGGCGACGAAGCTGGCGAGGGGCACGCCGATCACCGTGCCGAGGGTCGCCCCGCCGAGCACCACGGCGACGCCGGTCGCGAGGCGACGCGACGGCACGATGTCGGCGACGTGCGCGTTGACGGTCGCCCACAGCAGGCCGCACACCGCGGCGCCCAGCAGCCGGCCGGCGACCGCCACCTCGTAGGTGGGCGCGACGGCGGTGAACGCGGACGCGGCGGCGAACACGACGAGCGCCACTGCGACGACCGGGCGGCGGTCCCACCGGCGGGTGAGCCGGACCAGCGGGAAGGTGGCCACCACGACGGTCAGCGCCCACAGCGACACCAGCAGGCCGGTGCGCGCCTGCGTGACCCCGAGGTCGGCGCTCATCTGCGGCAGCACGGCCGTGGGCAGCATCTCCCCGGTGACCATGACGAAGGTCGCGCCACCCAGGACGACGAGGCTCGGCCACGGCAGGCGGTCGGAGGCGGTGGTCGGGGCCGGCAGCGTCCGTTCGAGATCCATACCTGCGACGCTAAACTTTGACATCACTGTGAAGGTCAAGCGTCCCTCGGAGGATCGTCGTGAAGATCGGTGAGCTGTCCCGCCGCACCGGGGTCTCGACCCGGCTCCTGCGGTACTACGAGGAGCAGGGCCTCATCGCCCCGGCCCGCACCACGAACAGCTACCGCGCGTACGACGAGCAGGACGTCGCCCGCGTCGAGCAGGTGGTCGGCCTGGTCCGGGCCGGCGTGCCGACCCGCCTGGCGAGGGTGCTGCTCGACCTCGAGGACACCCGGGCCGAGGAGCTCGCGGCGTCCTGCACGCGGCAGGTCGCCGAGCTGCTCGCCGAGGAGCTGACCGGGCTCGACGAGCGGATCGCCTGCCTGACGAAGAGTCGCCGCACCCTGTGCGACTACCTCCAGCGGACCGAGCACGCCGCCGCCGTGCTGGAGCGCGGCGGCCAGGTGCCGTCGGGCCAGCTGACCGCGGCGTCGTGACCTCAGCAGGCGCGCGGCCGTAGCGTGAGCACCGACGCTGGAAGGGGTCGCCGATGTCGTCGCCCGAACCTCCCCCCGGGACACCCTCGCCGGCCGTGCGCGCCCAGATCCTGGCGACGGAGCACTGGAGCCTGCTGGGCACGCGCAGCACCCTGTGGGCCGAGGTGATGAGCAGGATCACCATCCACCTGACCGTCGCGTCCGCCGCGCTCGTCGTCCTGGCGCTCGTCGCGCAGGCGTCGGGCTTCGGGACCCCGTTCCGCGTGCTCTCGATCGGCCTGGCCTCGGTCGTGCTGATCCTGGGCACCCTGACCGGTGTGCGGGTGATGAACGCGAGCCATGACGACAGCGCGCTGATCCTGGGAATGAACCGGATCCGCTCCGCCTACGTGGATCTCGACCCGGGGATCGGCCCGTACCTCGTCACCTCGTGGGAGGACAGCCGCGCCGGTCTCATGCAGACCTACACGATGGGCCTGCGGCGCTCGACGCTCAGCCACGTCCTGGGCAGCACCGCGATGTTCGTCAACGTCGTGAACGCGATCGTCGCAGGAACCCTCGGGGCGCTCGTCGCGAGCGCGGCCGGCGCAGGTTCCACCGGCATCGCCGTCGTCGGCACGCTCGCGGCGCTGGCCTATCTCGGCGTGTGGATGGAGTACGGGCGCCGGTCGTTCGGCGAGCGCCAGAACGACTGACAGGCCGCTCACGTCGGGACGCAGCGCACCGATGGCCTCGGCTAAGACTGGTGAGATCTCGGAGCCGGTGTGCCGGCGCGCTCGCGTGCTCCGGACGCCGCCGCCTCGCTGACGGCCGCGGCCAGGCGGCTCACCGCCTCGTCCAACCGTGCGTCGACCAGGTTGCCGTACCCGAGGACGAGCGCCGGAGGGCGGACCGCCGCCCCGACGCGATAGCGACCTGCCGGCACCATCCGCACGTCGCGTCGCGCGGCCAGCCGGGCCACGCGGTCCTCGTCGTCGGTGGGTGGACGCCCGTCATCCCGATCGTGGGGGCCCACTCGGTCCCGCAGCTCGACGAGTCGTTGGGCCCGCTCGATCTGGCGCTCGACGAGCTGCGCACCCGGCTCGACTGGACATGGCCGGCGTCCCGAGCCCATCACTCTCGCGATGACCGCGGACGAACCTTCAAGGCGCGGTGCGCGGCGGGTTGCGTGCGTCGTGAGGCTAGGCTCCGGGGCCAGTTCACCAGGATGCGATGAAGGCAGGCCCCCAAATGGGCAACCCCGGCGAGTTCGGCCCGCTCTTTGGCGGCATGATGTTGCGCCAACTCCGAGGAACTCTTGCATGGCTCGCAGTCATGTTCCTGGGCCTCGCCGGATTCGCCGTCGTTCTCGGACTTCTTGACCCGCCCGAAGGGCGTGCGGGTGCCTTTATCTGGGCAGGACTCTGCGTCATCGGCGGGTCGCTATGCGGCGGGCTCTGGTGGCTTCTTCGCGGGAGGGGCGCCGCTCGACGCGGGCCGTCCTAGTTCCTCAAGTCGAGCGACGCCCCAACTCCGACTCAGACGCGCCGGGTTTGCGTCGGCCGGAAGCGTGCCTGGTCCTTACGGCGACGGCGCTCCACGGCGGGGGTCGTCGACAACGGGACGCGGGCACGCCAGCATCGGCGCGTGCCCGCCAATTCTCGCCAGACCCCTCCCGATCTCGGGCCTGGGAACGCGCCTGTGCCGGTCGTCGTCGTCGGGCAATGGATGGACACGTTCGGGGTGCCGCCCGACCTCGAGCGGTCGATGGACCCTGGACCGGGTTGGGTCGTGCCCGGCGGCGTGGTGGTGGGAGTGGCCCTGATTGCAGGGACATCGGCGACCGTCTCGACGTCCGACTGGCGGCCTGTCGTTGCACTCGCTGGCTTGGCCTTCATCGCCGCATGTGCGTTCCTCGCGCTGGCCATTGGCGGGACTCGCTCGGACGGCCTGGCCTACAGCGTCGCAACCGCCGCCTGGATGCTAGGGGCTTGGAGTCTGACCATCCGCATGGGCGCACCGTGGTTCATCGCTGCCGCTGTCACGAGCGTCGGCGCAGTCGGGCAACTGGTCGTGGCGTTGCGGGCTCGGCGGCTCGCGATACGTCGCAAAGCAGCCGTTCACGGAGTGGGCGACGAAGGCGTGCGCACAGACGGCTGGATAGTCGGTCTCGCCGGGATGCCCTGGCAGCGTGAGCTGACGATCGAGGCAGCCGACGGTAGTGGGCGGACCTGGTCGGCCGAGAATCGCACCTGGCGCGATCTTCGGCCGGCGGTCGGTTACCCGGTTGGCATCTGGAGCAACACATCCGGGGGCGGCGCGGTGCTCGTCCTCGCGCCAGGCGTAAGCCCGAGCATCTGACGCCCACTTCGCGCAGAGCGGAGTTGGCCGCGCGGCCAGGGAGTCAGCGCTGGCCCTGGTTCTAGCGACACGCCAGCGACACGGCCGGACGTTCCTGCAGTTCAGATGGTGCCCGCGAAAGGACTCGAACCTTCGACCTTCTGCTCCGGAGGCAGACGCTCTATCCACTGAGCTACGCGGGCGCTGCACCGGCCCGGGGGTCGATGCGGAGCACGACACTACCAGCCGCGGGTCACTCGCCCAGCAGCGCGGACAGGTAGCGGGTCGTCTCGCTGACGGCCTTGGCGTCGTCGCCGGCGACGATCGCCTCGACCAGGACGTCGTGCGCGTCGTGGCCGTGCGTGTCGGTGACGAAGTTGAACCGGATGTTCTCGCCGATCGCGTCGAGCAGGTTCTCGTAGAGGGTCACCAGCACCGGGTTGGAGGTGGCGCGGACGATCGCGCGGTGCAGGTCGAGGTCCGTCGACACCATCGCGTCGAGGTCGCCTGCGTGATAGGCAGCCGCACGCTCGTCGCGACGCCGGAGCAGGCCCGACGCGTCCGCCGCCGTCCGCCGGCGGGCCGCCAGCCGCGCGGCCTCGACCTCGAGGGCCCGGCGCACCTCGACGACGTCCCGCTGGCGGGCGTCGGCGATCTGCCGACCCATGGTCGCCGCGAGCTCGTAGCGGGAGACGACGTACGTCCCCGAGCCCTGGCGCCGCTCGAGCAGGCCGGCGTGCACCAGGGACTGCACGGCCTCGCGCACGGTGTTGCGTCCGACGCCCAGCAGGTCGACCAGGGCGGGTTCGGGCGGGATCCGGGCCCCGACGGGCCAGTGCTCCGACTCGATCCGCCCACGGAGCTCGTCCACCGCGGTGTCGATCAGTCCGGTCCGTCGCGCCATCCGGTTACGCTCCGTGTCCAGGCATGCGGTGCAGTCAACACCGGCGGGTCGGCGGACGCCAGACCCCCGTACGGATGATCTGCGGACCGCGCCGTCGCCCACCGGAGAGTCCCACGTTGTCCTCGTCGATGCTCACGCCCGCGCCCTGGCGCGGCCGGCTCGTCGTCCTCGCCGGCATCGTGCTGGTCGGGCTCAACCTGCGCATCGCGGTCGCGGCCGTCTCGCCGATCGTCTCGGTGGTCCGCGAGGACTTCGCGCTCAGCGCGACGCAGGTCGGGCTGCTCGGCACCATCCCCGTGGCGTCGTTCGCGGTGTTCGGCTCGCTGGCCACGCCGGTCGCTCGTCGCCTGGGCCTCGAGCCGACGATGATCCTCGCGCTGCTGCTCTCGATGACCGGGGAGCTCCTGCGCGCGCTGGCCGACAGCGCGCCCGCCTTCCTCGGCTGGTCCGTGATCGCGCTCGGCGGCCTGGGGATGGGGAACGTGCTGCTCCCGCCGCTGGTGAAGCGGTACTTCCCCGACCGCATCGGGACGGTCACCGCGGCGTACTCGGTGGCGATGTCCGTGAGCGCGGCGGTCCCGCCGCTCGTCGCGCTGCCGGTGGCGCAGGCCGCGGGCTGGCGCTTCTCGGTCGGGATGTGGGCGGTCCTCGGGTTCGCGGCGGTGGTGCCGTGGGTGGTCGTGATCGCGCAGTCGGTGTCGGCCCGCTCGCACCTGCGCACCCTGCTGCGACGCGCACAGACCCGCACCGGTACCGACCGGCCGGCAGCGCTGGTGAGCGCGGGGGCGCAGGAGAGCCGGATCGTGTGGCGCTCGCGGCTGGCCTGGGCGCTGGTGCTGACCTTCTTCGCTAACACGACCTGCACCTACGTGCTGTTCGCCTGGCTGCCGGAGATCCTGGCCGACGCCGGCCTCGGTGCCGACGTGGGCGGGCGATGGCTGGCGGTCTTCGCGATCCTCGGTCTGCCCGCGTCCCTCGTCTCTCCGGTGCTCACGGCCCGGATGCGCAACCCGTACCCGCTCGTGGTCGGCTTCGTCGCGTGCTGGGTGGTCGGGCTTCTCGGCCTCATGCTCGCGCCGGCGCACGCGACGGCGGTGTGGATGGTGCTGCTCGGCATCGGTCCGGGGTCGTTCCCGATCATGCTCGCGCTCATCGGGCTGCGGTCGCGCACTCCCGCGATCGCCGTCGCGCTCTCCGGCATGGTCCAGGGCGTCGGGTACGGGCTCGCTGTCGTCGGGCCGGTGGGCATCGGCGTCCTGCACGTCGCGACGGGCTCCTGGCGCGAGCCGTTCCTGGTGCTGCTCGGGCTCGTCGCGCTCCTGCTCGTGGCGGGCTGGTTCGCCTGCCGGCCGACGATGCTCGGCCCGGAAGCGGGCGCGAAAGCGCTCTGATCGGCTCGGTACCCTTCTCCGGTGACCCCCGCTCAGCTCTCCGAGGCCCTCAAGGCCGCCCTCGTACACGCCGTCGACGACGGCACGTTCGCCCTCGACCCCGCCGCGATCCCCGCGACCGTGCACCTCGAGCGACCCCGGCAGCGCGAGCACGGCGACTGGGCGACCAACGTGGCGATGCAGCTGGCCAAGAAGGCCGGCACCAACCCCCGCGCCTTCGCCGAGGAGCTCGCGCGCCGCCTGACCGACACGCCGGGCGTCGCCGAGGTCGAGGTGGCCGGCCCCGGCTTCCTCAACATCCGGCTCGAGGCGTCGGCGGCCGGGGAGCTCGCCCGCTCCGTCGTCGAGCAGGGCGGCGAGTACGGCCAGAACGAGACGCTGGCCGGCGTCTCGCTCAACCTCGAGTTCGTCTCGGCCAACCCCACCGGMCCGCTGCACATCGGCGGCGTCCGCTGGGCGGCCGTCGGCGACAGCCTCGCGCGCGTGCTCCAGGCGTCGGGCGCGTCCGTCGTCCGTGAGTACTACTTCAACGACCACGGCGCGCAGATCGACCGCTTCTCGCGCTCGCTGCTCGCCCGCGCCCTGGGCGAGCCCGCGCCCGAGGACGGCTACGGCGGCCAGTACATCAGCGAGATCGCGGAGCAGGTGGTGGCCGACGCCCTCGCCGCCGGCGAGCCGGACCCGCGCACCCTGCCCACCGACGAGGCCAACGAGGCCTTCCGCGCGCGCGGCGTCGAGCTGATGTTCGCGGAGATCCGCCAGTCCCTCGAGGACTTCGGCGTGCACTTCGACGTCTACTTCCACGAGGACTCGCTGCACAGGTCCGGCGCCGTCGACCGGGCCGTCGCCCGGCTGCGCGAGCTCGGCCACATCTTCGAGGCGGACGGCGCGGTCTGGCTGCGGACCACCACGTTCGGCGACGACCGCGACCGTGTGATCATCCGGTCCAACGGCGAGGCCGCGTACATCGCGGGCGACATCGCCTACTACCTGGACAAGCGCGAGCGCGGGTTCGACCGCGTCGTCATCATGCTCGGCGCCGACCACCACGGGTACATCGGCCGCATGATGGCGATCTGCGCGGCGTTCGGCGACACCCCCGGGGTCAACCTGGAGATCCTCATCGGGCAGCTGGTGAACCTGGTGAAGGACGGCGCGCCGGTCCGGATGAGCAAGCGCGCGGGCACGGTCGTGACCATCGACGACCTCGTCGACGCGGTCGGCGTCGACGCCGCCCGGTACGCGCTCGCGCGGTCGTCGGCGGACTCGAGCATCGACCTCGACCTCGACCTGCTGACGCGCGCGACCAACGAGAACCCGGTGTTCTACGTCCAGTACGCCCACGCGCGCACGTCGAGCGTGGCCCGCAACGCCGGCGACGCGGGCGTGCGCCGCGAGGACGGCTTCGACGCCTCCCTGCTCGACCACCCGAGCGAGTCGGTGCTGCTCGGCCGGCTGGCCGAGTTCCCGCGGGTGGTCGCGCAGGCCGCCGAGCTGCGCGAGCCGCACCGCGTCGCGCGCTACCTCGAGGAGCTCGCCGGCTCGTACCACAAGTGGTACGACCAGAAGCGGCGCGTGGTCCCCGAGGGCGACGAGCCCGTGACCGACGCGCACCGCACCCGGCTCTGGCTCAACGACGCCACCCGGCAGGTCCTGGCGAACGGGCTCGGCCTGCTCGGCGTCACCGCGCCGGACCGCATGTGACCACCTCCATCCCGGGCGAGCCCTGGTCCACGGGCGTCGCGCGCGCGGCCGACGGGGTCGTGAGCGTCGCCGGCGTCGACGTCCGGACCCTCGCGGCCGACCACGGCACGCCGGCCTACGTGCTCGACGAGGCCGACCTCCGCGCCCGCGCCCGCGGCTACCGGCGCGCGTTCGAGGCGGCGTTCGCCCAGATCGGCGCGGGCGTCGACGTCTACTACGCGGGCAAGGCGTTCCTCTCGGGCGCCGTCGCCCGGTGGGTGCACGAGGAGGGCCTGCGCGTCGACACGGCCACGGGCGGCGAGCTCGCCGTGGCCCTGCGCGCCGGCATCCCGGGCGCCGACATCGGCCTGCATGGCAACAACAAGTCCGACGCCGAGATCGCGCGTGCGCTCGACGCGGGCGTCGGCCGGGTCATCGTCGACTCGCTGGTCGAGATCGAGCGGGTCGCCGACGCCGCCTCGGCCGACCGCCCCGCACCCGTGATGGTCCGCGTGACCACGGGCGTGCACGCCGGCGGGCACGAGTACATCTCGACGGCGCACGAGGACCAGAAGTTCGGCCTCTCGATCGCGTCCGCGGAGGGCGACAGCCCGGCCATGCGCGGCCTGCTCGCGGTGCTCGCGCGGCCCGAGCTGCGGCTGCTCGGCATCCACTCGCACATCGGCTCCCAGATCCTCGACCCGTCCGGCTTCGAGGTCGCCGCGCGCGCCGTGCTCACGCTGCGGGCGCAGCTGGCCGAGCGCACAGGCGTGCTGGTCGAGGAGGTCGACCTCGGCGGGGGGTACGGCATCGCCTACCTCCCCGGCGAGGTCGCGCTCGACCCCGACCGGATCGCCAAGGACATCGCGTCCTCCGTCCGGGCGAGCGCGGCGGACCTCGGCACGCCGCTCCCGCGGTTCTCCATCGAGCCCGGCCGCGCGATCGTCGGGCCCGCGGGCCTCACGCTCTACACGGTCGGCACCGTGAAGCCGGTGCGCATCGACGACGGCCGCACGCGCACCTACGTGTCGGTCGACGGCGGCATGAGCGACAACATCCGGCCCGCCCTCTATGGCGCGCAGTACCACGCGGAGGTCGTCGGCCGGGCGGTCGGCAGCGAGACCGTGCTCGCGCGCGTCGTCGGCAAGCACTGCGAGAGCGGCGACATCGTCGTGCACGAGGTCCGGCTCCCCGCCGACGTCCGCGCGGGGGACCTGCTCGCGGTCGCGGCCACGGGCGCCTACGGGCGGTCGATGGCGTCCAACTACAACCACGTCCCGCGCCCGCCCGTGATCGCGGTCGCCGACGGCGCCTCCCGCGTGCTGGTCCGCCGCGAGACCGAGGACGACCTCCTCGCGCTCGACCTCGGCTGACGGGGCCCGCGTGCGGACTCCGTTGCGCCCAGCGGAACGACGTCTGCACGCGAGTCGCCCACCGCCCGGCGACAGGAGCGCTCGGACCCCGGCTCACCCGTCGGACCGCGCGTCCCAGGGCCTGGACGCACCCCTATCCTGGGGGCGCTCCCGCCCGCTCCGACTGGAGGCTCCGTGTCCTCGCCCGTGCCCGCCGCCCACCCGCCCCTGCGCGTCGCCGTCCTCGGCTGCGGCGTCGTCGGCACGGAGGTCGTGCGGCTGCTCACGACGCAGGCGTCGGACCTGGCGTCCCGCGTCGGGACGGCGCTCGAGCTGGTCGGGGTCGCGGTCCGCGACGTCGACGCCCCGCGGGACGTGGTCGTCGACCGCGCCCTGCTGACCGCCGACGCCGAGGCGCTGGTGGACCGCGCCGACGTCGTCGTCGAGGTCATGGGCGGAATCGAGCCCGCGCGCAGCCTGCTGCTGCGCGCGATCGCCGGCGGCGCGTCCGTGGTCACGGCCAACAAGGCGCTGCTCGCTCAGGACGGCCCGACGCTCTACGCCGCTGCCGACGAGGCCGGCGTGGACCTGTACTTCGAGGCCGCGGTCGCGGGTGCCATCCCGATCGTGCGCCCGGTGCGCGAGTCGCTCGCCGGCGACCGCGTGACGCGCGTGCTCGGCATCGTCAACGGCACCACCAACTACGTGCTCGACAAGATGGCGTCGGAGGGCCTCGACCTCGACCAGGCCGTCAAGGAGGCCCAGGCGCTCGGCTACGCGGAGGCGGACCCGACGGCCGACGTCGAGGGGTACGACGCCGCGGCCAAGGCGGCCATCCTCGCCTCGCTCGCGTTCCACACGCGCGTGTCCATCGACGACGTCTCGCGCGAGGGCATCACCTCGCTGACGGCCGACGACGTGCTGTGGGCGCAGCGCACCGGCTACGTCCTCAAGCTGCTCGCGATCGCCGAGCGCGGCAGCGCCGACGGGGTCGAGGGCGTGCAGGTGCGCGTGCACCCCGCGTTGGTCCCGGCCAGCCACCCGCTCGCAGGAGTTCGCGGCGCGTACAACGCGGTGTTCGTCGAGGCCGAGGCCGCCGGCGAGCTCATGTTCTACGGGCGCGGCGCGGGCGGCGAGCCCACCGCGTCGGCCGTCCTGGGCGACGTCGTCTCGGTGGCCCGCCACCGCGTGCTCGGCGGCAAGGGTCCCGTCGAGTCGCGGTACGCCGAGCTGCCTGTGCTGCCCGCCGCGGCCGCGCGGACGCGGTACCAGGTCCGGCTCGAGGTCGCGGACCGGCCCGGCGTGCTCGCCCAGGTGGCGACCGTGCTGGCGTCACACGACGTGTCGATCGAGGCCGTGCGCCAGTCGCCGGCGAGCGAGATGCCCGACGCCGACTTCGCGCGCCTGGTCATCACCACGCACGCGGCCCCCGAGCACGCCCTGCGCAGCACGGTCGACGCCATCGCCGGCCTCGACGTCGTGCGTCGCGTCGTCTCCGTCCTGAGAGTCGAGGGAGCCTGATGGCCCACCAGTGGCGCGGCGTCATCGCCGAGTACGCCGACCGCCTGCCCGCCCACGTCCAGGAGCGCATCGTCACGCTGGGGGAGGGCGGCACGCCGCTCGTCCCGTCGCCGACGCTCTCGCAGCGGACGGGCGCCGAGGTGTTCATCAAGGTCGAGGGCATGAACCCCACCGGGTCCTTCAAGGACCGCGGGATGACGACGGCCATGTCGGCGGCTGCGGGTCGCGGCGCCAAGGCCGTGGTCTGCGCGTCGACCGGCAACACGTCGGCCTCCGCGGCGGCGTACGCCACGCGCGCCGGCATGGTCTGCGCCGTGCTGGTGCCGGACGGCAAGATCGCGATGGGCAAGCTGAGCCAGGCCGTCGCGCACGGCGCCACGCTGCTGCAGGTCGACGGGAACTTCGACGACTGCCTGGTCGCCGCCCGCAAGCTGGCCGAGGCGTACCCGGTCGAGCTGGTGAACTCGGTGAACCCCGACCGGATCGAGGGCCAGAAGACGGCCGCGTTCGAGATCGTCGACGCCCTCGGCGACGCCCCCGACATCCACGTGCTGCCGGTCGGCAACGCCGGCAACATCACCGCGTACTGGAAGGGTTTCCGCGAGTACGCGGGCCTCGACGCGGGCGCCCAGCACACCGCCGTCGCCACCCGGACCCCGATCATGTGGGGCTTCCAGGCGGCCGGCGCCGCGCCCATCGTCCAGGGCCACCCGATCGACGAGCCCGAGACCATCGCCACCGCGATCCGCATCGGCAACCCCGCCTCCTGGCTGCAGGCCGAGGAGGCGCGCGACTCCTCGGGCGGCCTCATCGAGGCCGTCACCGACGAGCAGATCCTGGCCGCCCACCGCGTGCTCTCCGCCGAGGTCGGCATCTTCGTCGAGCCGGCGTCCGCGTCCGGCGTCGCGGGGCTGCTCATGCTCAGCGACGAGGGTCGCGTGCCCGCGGGCGCGCGCATCGTCGTCACGGTCACCGGGCACGGCCTCAAGGACCCGCAGTGGGCGCTGCGCACCCCCGACGGCGGCGACGTGGTGCCGGTGCGGATCTCGTCGGACGTGGTGTCCATCGCCACGGCCCTCGGTCTGGACTGAGGCCCCGCGATGCGCCTGGGTGCGGACCACGTCCGCGTCCGCGTCCCCGCCACCAGCGCCAACCTGGGCCCGGGCTTCGACGCCCTCGGCGTGGCGCTCGGGCTCCACGACGAGCTCGAGGTTCGCGCGCTCGGCTCGCCCGGCGTCCGGGTCGAGGTCACCGGCGAGGGCGCCGGGCAGGTCCCCGACGACGAGCAGCACCTGGTCGTCAGCTCGCTGCGCGCGGCCCTCGACCTGGTCGGGGCACCGCAAACGGGCCTGCACCTGGTGTGCCACAACCGCATCCCGCACGGCCGCGGTCTCGGTTCGTCCGCGGGGGCGGTGGTCGCCGGCATCGTCGCCGCCCGCGGCCTGATCGCGGAGCCCGACGCGCTCTCCGACGACGTCGTGCTCGACCTCGCCGCGCAGATCGAGGGGCACCCCGACAACGCGGCGCCCGCGGTGCTCGGCGGCGCGACCGTCGCATGGCGCGACGACCGGTTCCGCGCCGTGGGCCTCACGGTGCACGACGACGTGGCGCTGCTGGCGATCGTGCCGCCGAACCACCTGTCCACCAAGGCCGCCCGGGGCGTGCTCCCGGCCACCGTCCCGCACGCGGACGCCGCGTTCCAGGCGGGCCGCGCCGCGCTGCTGGTCGAGGCCCTCGGACGGCGTCCCGAGCTGCTCCTGGAGGCGACCCAGGACCGGCTGCACCAGGAGTACCGCCGCTCGGTCATGCCGGCGTCGCTCGCGCTCGTCGACGTCCTGCGCGCCCAGGGCGTCGCGGCCGTCGTGTCCGGCGCCGGACCCACCGTCCTCGTGCTCGGGAGGCGGGTCGGAGGAACCGACGGAGCGCTGGCCACGGACGCGGACGATGCCGTGCGGACCGCGTTCGGCGGCGCCATGGGCGGGTGGCAGATCCTGCCCCTCCCGGTGGCCCGCGAGGGTGCGACCGTCCACCAGGTGACCTGACCGGGTGAAGAACGGGCGCGTCGTTCACCCGGCCGGGTGGCGGAGCCGACAGTGATAGCATCGATGCGTTCCCCGGACCTCGTCCTCCGGTGGCCCGCGTCGTCAGTGACCGGCCGCCTCAGAGTGAGTAGACGACCCGGGAACGATCCAGCCCACCGTGCGCAGACGTCGTCGTACGCAGCGCGTGTGTGGCTCCAGCACCGTCTCGGTCACCGCGACCGGACGTCGGCCGATCCCCGTTCCACCGGGTCCCGGCCACCGACGAGGGGAAGGGTCCTTCGTGACAGACATCATCGAACCCGCCGTGAGCACCTCCGGCGGGTCCGCCCGCAGCGCCGGAATCTCGGCGCTCCGCCTGCCCGAGCTGCAGGCGATGGCGTCCGAGCTGGGCGTCAAGGGCACCTCCAAGATGCGCAAGGGCGACCTCGTCCAGGCCATCTCGGACGCTCGTGGCGGCTCCCGGCCGCAGGCGCTCGAGCCGCGCCGCGCCGAGAGCATCGCGGTGGCCGACGCCGCCCCCGCCCGCAGCACCCGCGCGCCGCGCACGCAGGCGCCGCAGCTCGACCTCGGGGTCGAGACCTCCGCTCCCGCGCAGGACCGCGCACCCCGCCAGGAGCGTGCCGTGCAGGCACCCCGCGGCGACGCGCTCGCCGGCCTCGAGGCCGCGCTGGACGCCAGGCT
>NZ_JBFUIK010000025.1:0-47511 GCF_056401915.1 Cellulomonas sp. P4_D11
GGTGCCGCCCTGCGCGCCGGCGCGGCCTCCCGCAGCGCGGCCCGGTTGGGGCTGCCGCGGTCCGCGCCCGCGCCGCTGGTCATCGACGCCGTCGCGCGGGCGACCGGCCGGCGGCCGGCCGACGTCGAGGCCCTCCTGTACGGACCACCACCCACAGACGACCGGGCGCTGGCGCAGCTGGCGCGCGACCTGGACCATCTCGAGAGCGAGGTTCACCGAACGTGAGCGACGACAGCCCCCAGTGGACGGCGACGGCCACCCAGCCGGCGCACGAGCCCTCGCACGAGCTGCGGGCCGCCCTCGGCGCCGTGCGCACCGAGGTGGCCAAGGCGGTGGTCGGCCAGGACGCCGCGGTGAGCGGCCTGGTCATCGCGCTGCTGTGCCGCGGGCACGTGCTGCTCGAGGGCGTGCCCGGCGTCGCCAAGACGCTGCTGGTCCGTTCCCTGTCCGCGGCCCTCGACCTGCAGACCAAGCGGGTGCAGTTCACACCCGACCTCATGCCGGGCGACGTGACCGGGTCGCTGGTGTACGACGCGCGCACCGCGGAGTTCTCGTTCCGCGAGGGGCCCGTGTTCACCAACCTGCTGCTCGCGGACGAGATCAACCGGACGCCCCCCAAGACCCAGGCGTCCCTCCTGGAGGCCATGGAGGAGCGCCAGGTCTCCATCGACGGCACCCCGCGGCCGCTGCCCGACCCGTTCCTGGTGATCGCGACGCAGAACCCGGTCGAGTACGAGGGCACGTACACGCTCCCCGAGGCGCAGCTGGACCGGTTCCTGCTCAAGCTGGTCCTCCCGCTGCCGGAGCGCGACGAGGAGATCGAGGTGCTGGCGCGCCACGCCGCCGGCTTCGACCCGCGCGACCTGGCCGGCGCGGGGCTGCGGCCGGTGGCGAACGCGGCGATGCTGGCCCGCGCCCGGGCGGAGGTCGCGCGCGTGCAGGTGGCGCCCGAGGTGCTGGGCTACGCGGTCGACGTGTGCCGGGCCACCCGCCGGTCGCCGTCCCTGTCGCTCGGCGTGTCCCCCCGTGGTGCCACGGCGCTGCTGGCGACGTCGCGCGCGTGGGCGTGGCTGTCGGGGCGCAGCTACGTGACGCCCGACGACGTGAAGGCGCTCGCTCACCCGACCCTGCGGCACCGCGTCCAGCTGCGCGCCGAGGCCGAGCTCGAGGGCGTCGGCACCGAGAGCGTCCTCGACACGGTGCTCGCGTCCGTCCCCGTCCCCCGCTGACGTGGCGGTCACGTGGCGCGCGGTCGTCCTGGCCGCGCTCGGCCTCCCGGTGGTGCTCCTCGTGCCCGCCACCGGGACCGTGCTGCTGTGGACGCTGCTCGTCGTGGTCGCGTGCGTCGTGGACATCGCCCTGGCCGCGTCGCCGCGGCAGGTGGGCGTGCGGCGGGACGTCCCGGCGTCGGTCCGGCTCTCGGAGCGGGCCACGTCGACCCTGACGCTCTCCAACCTGGGCCGACGCCGCCTGCGCGGGCTCGTGCGCGACGCGTGGCCGCCCTCGACTGCCGCCCTGGTCGACCGGCACCCGCTCGACGTCCCCGCCGGTGAGGGGACCCGGGTCCGGACCGTGCTCGTCCCCACCCGGCGCGGCGACGCGCACGCCGACCGCGTGACCGTGCGCACCGTCGGGCCCCTCCGGCTGGCGGGCCGGCAGGCCTCGATGACCGTGCCGGGCCGCCTGCGGGTGCTGCCGGAGTTCGCGTCGCGCCGCCACCTGCCCAGCCGGCTGTCGCGCCTCAAGGAGCTCGACGGGCGCGCGGCCGTGCAGGTCCGCGGCCCGGGCACGGAGTTCGACTCCCTGCGCGAGTACGTCATCGGCGACGACGTCCGCTCGATCGACTGGCGCGCGACGGCCCGGCGCTCGGACGTCGTGGTCCGGACGTGGCGGCCCGAGCGCGACCGCCGGGTGCTCATCGTGCTCGACACGGGCCGCACGTCCGCCGTGCGCGTGCTCGACGCCCCCCGGATCGACGCGTCGATCGAGGCCGCCCTGCTGCTCGCGGCGCTGGCCACCAAGGCCGGCGACCGCGTCGAGCTCGTCGTCTTCGACCGCCGCGTGCGCGGGCGGGTCGCGGGGGCCACCGGCCCGCGCGTGATGGCCGCGTTCGCCGACACCCTCGCCCTGGCCGAGCCGGCGCTCGTGGAGACCGACTGGCCGGGCGTCGTCGCCCAGGTGCGCGAACGGCTGAGCCAGCGCGCGCTCGTGGTCCTGCTCACCGCCCTCGACCCCTCCGCCGTGGAGCAGGGGCTGCTCGGCGTGATCGGGCAGCTCACCGACCGGCACCAGGTCGTGCTCGCGTCGGTCGCCGACCCGGAGGTCGACGCGCTGCGCACCGACCGGGACGGCGCCGCCGCGGTGTTCGACGCCGCCGCCGCCGAGCGCGTGGGCCTGGAGCGCGCCGCCGTGGCCGTGCGGCTGCGGCAGCGCGGCGCGGAGGTCCTCGAGGCCCTCCCCGACGACCTGGCACCCCGGCTGGCCGACACCTACCTCGCGCTCAAGGCCGCGGGCCGGCTGTGACCGAGCTGCTCACGCGCGCGCGCCTCAACCGCGCGCTGCTCGCCCGCCAGCACCTGCTCGAGCGCCGGGCCGGACCCGCCGTCGAGGTCGTCGAGCACCTGGTCGGGCTGCAGGCGCAGAACGCCTGGTCGCCCTACGTCGGCCTCTGGAGCCGGGTCGCGGGGTTTCGGACCGACGAGCTGGCCGACGCGTTCTGGGACCGCAGCGTCGCCCGGATCGCGGTCATGCGCGGCACGATCCACCTGGTCACGGCCGCCGACGCGCTGCTGCTGCCAGGCCTCATCGCCCCGCTGTACGCCAAGGACCTCCTGGTCAACGCCCAGCACGCGGCCGGCCTGCGCACGCTGGACGTGCCCTCGCTCACGGCGGCTGCGCGCGAGCTGGTGGAAGCCGAGCCTCGGGTCACCACCGAGCTGGGCCGGCTGCTCGCCGAGCGGTGGCCGGACGTCTCCCCCAGCACGCTGGCCTACGGCGCCCGCGGCACGCTCCCGCTGGTCCAGGTGCCGCCGCGAGGGGTGTGGGGCCGCTCGGGCGCGACCACGTGGACGACGGCGTGGTCCTGGCTCGGACCGGAGCTGACCGCGGCCTCCCCCGACCTGACCGACCCGGCCGTGCTCGCCGCCGAGCAGGAGCGGCTCGTGCGGCGCTACCTCGCGGCGTTCGGCCCCGCCTCGGTGGCGGACGTGCAGAACTGGTCGGGGCTCACAGGGCTGCGCGCGGTGGTCGACCGGATGGACCTCGTGCGGTACCGCGCCGAGCCGTCGCCCGGGGCGGTCCGGGAGCGCGAGCTGCTGGACCTGCCGGGCCAGCCGCTGCCCGACCCGTCGGTCCCCGCGCCCGTGCGGTTCCTGGCCGACTACGACAACGTCCTGCTGGGCCACGCCGACCGCACGCGCATCCTCTCCCCCGAGCACCGGCCGCACCTGGCCAGCCCGAACGGCGTCGTCCCGGCGACGTTCCTGCTGGACGGGCGCGTGGCGGGGACCTGGGACGTGCCGCGGGACCGCACGGCGCGCGGGCCCGTCACGCTGACGCTGCGACCGTTCGCGCCGCCCACCACCCAGCAGCGGGACGCGCTCGTCGCCGAGGCGGAGGGCTTGGTCGAGCTGATGGCGGGCGAGGCCGCCGAGCGACGCGTGGTGCTGGTCGAGCCCTAGCCCGCCGTGGCCAGGGCGTACCCCGCACGGTCGGCCTCGAGGTCCCCGGTCTCCCCGGCCCGCACCGCGCGGCGCCCGAGCACGAGGACGTAGGCCCAGAACGCGGCGAGCGCGACGATGCCGATCCCGACCTTGACCGCCCACGGCAGCCCGGACCCGGTGACGAAGCCCTCGATCAGCCCGGAGACGGCGAGCACGCCGACCAGGCCGAGCGCGACGGTGAACAGGGCGCGGGCCTCCTCGGCCAGCGCCCGCCCGCGCGGCCGGGGGCCGGGATCCACCCACGTCCAGAAGATGCGGAGCCCGGCCGCGCCCGCGACGAACACGGCCGTGAGCTCGAGCAGCCCGTGCGGCGCGATGAGCTGCAGGAACACGTCCAGGTGCCCGTGCGCGGCCATCATGCCGCCTGCCGCGCCGACGCTGATCGCGTTGCTGACCATGAAGTACACCGGCAGGACCCCGGTGATCCCCGTGGCGATGCAGAGGGCCGTGAGCAGGGCGTTGTTCGTCCACACCATCGCGGCGAACCCCGCGCCGGGGTCGTAGTACTCGGCGAACGACTTGTCGACGTACTCCTGCTGCTGGCTCGGCGTGCCCATCGACGCGAGGGCCTCGGGCTGCGTCGCCACCCAGATGCCGGCCGTGACGGCGAGCAGGACGAACGCCGTGGCGACGCCGACGATCCACCAACGGACCCGGAACAGGGCCGCCGGCAGCGAGACGCCCACGAAGGCCGTGACGTCCCGCCAGCTGGGCTCGTGGGTGCCGGCGACAGCGGCACGCGCGCGTCCCACCAGCATGGACAGCCGCGTGACCATCTCCGGGTCGGGCGCGGCGGACCGCACCGCCGACAGGTCGGTCGCGACCGCCTGGTAGAGGCGCACCAGCTCGTCGGCCTCCGCACCCGTGCGGCGGCGCTGCCGCACCAGCTCGTCGAGCCGCGCCCAGTCGGCTGAGCGGGCCCGCTCGAAGGCGTCGAGATCCATGCGGCACAGCCTGCCATCTCGCAGGCCCACTCAGCGGTTACCCTGCCCGCATGGACGGCATCATCACGGGCGAAGGTGTCGTCCTCGACTCGCGGCCGGCGTCCGCGGCGAGCCGACTGCTGGCGGCACTGCTCGACCTCGTCGTGCTCGGGGTGGTCGTCTTCGTGGTCCTCATCGCGCTCGGTGCGGTGTTCTCGAGCCCGTCCGAGGAGGGCGTCCGGATCCTCGTGGTCGCGCTCTTCGCCACGGTGACGGTCGTGGTCCCGACGACGGTGGACACCCTGACCCGCGGGCGCTCGCTGGGCAAGCTCGCGCTCGGCATCCGGATCGTGCGCGACGACGGCGGCCCGATCGTGTTCCGGCAGGCGTTCGTGCGGGCGCTCGTCGGCGTGGGTGAGCTGTGGCTGACCTTCGGCAGCGTGGCGCTGATCTGCTCGATCGTGCACCCCCAGGGCAAGCGGATCGGCGACATCCTCGCGGGGACCTACGCGCTGCGCGTCCGCGGCGCGGCGCGCGTCCGCACGCCCGTCGTCATGCCCCCTGCGCTCGCGGGCTGGGCCCGCTCGGCCGACCTCGCCCGGCTGCCCGACGGGCTCGCGCTGTCCGTCCGTCAGTTCCTCGGCCGGGCCGCGTCCCTGCACCCCGCGTCACGCGTGCAGCTGGGCTCGCAGCTCACCGCGGAGGTGCAGCGGTACGTCAACCCGCTGCCGCCGCTGGGCACCCACCCCGAGGCCTTCCTCGCGGCCGTGCTCGCCGAGCGCCGGGACCGCGAGCTCACGGCACGCCTGCGCGCCGGGGCGCGGGACGCCGCGGAGTCGTCGCTGCTGCAGCGGCTCCCCCACGGCGTGCCGGACCCTCTCGACTGACGCCGTCCAACCCCGTGGACTGAGGTCAGTACCGGTAGTGCTCCGGCTTGTACGGGCCGGACACGTCGACGCCGAGGTACTCGGCCTGGGTCTTCGACAGCTCGGTGAGCCGCACGCCCAGGGCGTCCAGGTGCAGGCGCGCCACCTTCTCGTCGAGCACCTTGGGCAGGCGGTAGACCTCGCGGGCGTAGTCGCCCGGCTTGGTGAACAGCTCGATCTGGCCGATCACCTGGTTGGAGAACGAGTTGCTCATGACGAACGACGGGTGGCCGGTCGCGTTGCCGAGGTTGAGCAGGCGCCCCTCGGACAGCACGATGATCGATCGCTCGGGCCCCGAGTCGTCCGCCGGGAACGTCCACTCGTGCACCTGCGGCTTGATCTCCGTGCGCGTGATGCCGGGGACCGCCGCGAGCCCCGCCATGTCGATCTCGTTGTCGAAGTGCCCGATGTTGCCGACGACGGCCTTGTTCTTCATGCGCGCCATCTGCGCGGCCGAGATCACGTCCTTGTTGCCGGTGGTCGTGATGAAGAAGTCGGCCTGGCCGAGCACGTCCTCGAGGAGCGCGACCTGATAGCCGTCCATCGCCGCCTGCAGCGCGCAGATCGGGTCCACCTCCGAGACGATGACGCGCGCACCCTGACCGCGGAACGCCTCCGCGGCGCCCTTGCCCACGTCGCCGTAGCCCGCGACGAACGCGACCTTGCCGCCCATGAGCACGTCGGTCGCCCGGTTGATGCCGTCGGGCAGCGAGTGCCGGATGCCGTACTTGTTGTCGAACTTCGACTTGGTCACCGAGTCGTTGACGTTGATGGCCGGGAACAGCAGCCGACCGGCCTCCGCCAGCTGGTACAGCCGGTGGACGCCCGTGGTCGTCTCCTCGGTCACGCCCGTGATGTCCGCCGCGATCGTGGTCCACCGCTGCGGGTCGGCGGCGAGCGAGCGGCGCAGGGTGCCGAGGATGACCAGGTACTCCTCGGAGTAGCCCTCCTCGCCGGGCTGCGGGTCGGCCGGCACGGCGCCCGCGGCCTCGTACTCGACCCCCTTGTGCACCAGCAGGGTCGCGTCGCCGCCGTCGTCGAGGATCATGTTCGGGCCGGTGCCGCCGGGCCAGACGAGGATCTGCTCGGTGCACTCCCAGTACTCGTCGAGCGTCTCGCCCTTCCACGCGAACACCGGGACGCCCGCGGGGGCGTCGACCGTGCCCGTCGGGCCGACCGCGATCGCCGCGGCCGCCTCGTCCTGGGTGGAGAAGATGTTGCAGGACGCCCAGCGGACGTCCGCGCCGAGCGCGACGAGGGTCTCGATCAGCACCGCGGTCTGCACCGTCATGTGCAGCGAGCCGGCGATGCGCGCGCCCGCGAGGGGCTGCGTGGGGCCGAACTCGGCGCGCAGGGCCATGAGCCCCGGCATCTCGTGCTCGGCGAGGCGGATCTGGTGGCGGCCGGCCTCCGCGAGGGACAGGTCGCGGACCTTGTAGCGGCCGGGAAGCTCGGAAAATACCGCGGACGTGGACATCTCACTCCTGAGGGGTGCGCTGCGGTGGGCGGGCGCGACGAAGCGGGCTTCGTCGTTCGCGCCGGCGCGACCCCTCTCGGTCTGCGGGCATCACCCACGCCGTCCGGGCCATGCTAGACCTGGGTCGCGCCCGTCACACCGGCTTCCGGGGCCGAGCGCCGCAGGTCGGGCTCGAGGTAGATGACGGTCGCGATGGGCACGGCCGCGCGCACCCGGACCTCGGCCGCGTCGATCGCCGCCGCGACGTCCGCGGCGCTCTCGGCCGCGGACACCTCGATCTTGGCGGCCACCAGCAGCTCCTCCGGCCCCAGGTGCAGCGTGCGCAGGTGGATCACCGACGCGACGCCCTCACCCACCAGCGCACCCTCGATCGCGGCGACGTCCTTGGCGCCGGCGGACTCGCCGAGCAGCAGCGACTTCGTCTCCAGCGCCAGGACGATCGCGATGAGCACCAGCAGGATGCCGATCCCCGCGGTGCCCAGGGCGTCGAACTTCCCGTTCCCCGTGATCAGGGTCATCCCGACGCCGAAGAGCGCCAGCACGAGGCCGATGAGCGCACCGAAGTCCTCCAGCAGCACGACGGGCAGCTCGGGGGCCTTGGCGGTCCGGATGAACGACACCCACGACTGCTTCCCGCGGATCTGGTTCGACTCGTGGATGGCCGTGCGGAACGAGAACCCCTCGAGGCCGAGCGCGACCACGAGGACGACGAGCGGCACCCACCACCAGCGCCCCTCGATCGGGTGCGGGTCCTGCCACTTGTGCCACGCCTCGTACAGCGCGAACAGGCCGCCGAGGGAGAACAGGATGATCGACACGATGAAGGCGTAGACGTACCGCTCGCGGCCGTACCCGAAGGGGTGCGCCTCGTCGGCCTCGCGCCGCGCGCGCTTGCCGCCGACGAGCAGCAGCAGCTGGTTGCCGGAGTCCGCCAGCGAGTGCACGGACTCGGCCAGCATCGAGCTCGAGAGCGTGAGCAGGTACGCGATGAACTTGGTCACCGCGATCCCCAGGTTGGCGGCGAGCGCCGCCACGATCGCGCGTGTCCCGCCGCCGTGCGCCACTCGAGCTCCTCGTTGTCGGTTCAGCGGGACGGCGGGAGGGTCAGCCTCGGGCGACCGGGACGCCCTCGTCCACGAGGAGCACGGGGATGCCGTCGCGGACGGGGTACGCCAGCGGGTTGTCGGGGTCCGTGGACACCAGCGTCGGCTCGCCGTCCGGACCCACGCCGTCCACCAGCGTCGCACCCGTCACCGGGCAGCGCAGCAGCTCCCGCGCCCACGGCTCCAGAGCGCGCCCCGAGCCCATCAGGACTCCCCGTCCTGGCGCACGAGCGCGAGCACGTCGTCGCGGACCTTCTCCATGATGTCCTCGTCGGCCGCCTCGACGTTGAGCCGGAGCAGCGGCTCGGTGTTGGAGGCCCGCAGGTTGAACCACCACTGCGGATGGCCGTCCCAGTGCGACACCGTGAGCCCGTCCAGCTCGTCGACCTGCACCGGGCCGGCGCCCTGCTGGGTCACGTACGCCTCGACCACGCGCTCGCGCGCCGCCGCGACGTCGGCGACCCGGGAGTTGATCTCCCCGCTGGCCGAGTACGGCTGGTACTGCTCGGACAGGGCCGACAGGGGGTGCGGCTGCCCCCCGAGCGCCGCGAGCACGTGCAGCGCCGCGAGCATGCCGGTGTCGGCGAAGAAGAAGTCGCGGAAGTAGTAGTGCGCGCTGTGCTCGCCGCCGAAGACCGCGTCGTGCTCGGCCATCTGCGCCTTGATGAACGAGTGGCCGACGCGCGTGCGGACGGTCGTCGCGCCGGCCGCACCGAGCAGGTCCGGCACCACCTGGGACGTGATGAGGTTGTGGATCACGGTCGGCGTGCGCCCGGCGGCGCGCTCGCGCTCCACCTCGCGCAGGCCGACCAGCGCCGTGATGGCGGACGGGCTGACCGGGTCGCCGTGCTCGTCGATGACGAAGCAGCGGTCCGCGTCGCCGTCGAACGCCAGGCCCAGGTCGGCGTCGTGCTCCACGACCGCCGCCTGCAGGTCCCGCAGGTTCTCGGGCTCCAGCGGGTTGGCCTCGTGGTTGGGGAACGTGCCGTCGAGCTCGAAGTACAGGGGCACGACGTCCAGCGGCAGTGCCGGCAGGCCGGCGCCGGTCCCCAGCACGGCCGGCGCGGTGAAACCCCCCATGCCGTTGCCCGCGTCCACGACGACCTTGAGCGGGCGGATGCCCGACAGGTCCACCAGCGAGCGCAGGAACGCCGCGTACTCGGCGAGCATGTCGCGGTCCTCGACCGTGCCGCGCTGCGCGGCGTCGACCTCGGGCACAGAGCCTGCGGCGAGGTAGTCGCCCGCCAGCTCGCGCACCGTCGTCAGTCCGCTGTCCTGGCCGACCGGACGCGCGCCCGCCCGGCACAGCTTGATGCCGTTGTACTGCGCCGGGTTGTGGCTCGCGGTGAACATGGCGCCGGGGATGCCGAGCGCGCCGGAGGCGAAGTAGAGGCCGTCCGTCGAGGCCAGGCCGATCCGGATGACGTCGACACCGCGCACGGCCAGGCCGTCGGCGAACGCCGCCACCAGCTCGGGGCCGGACGGGCGCATGTCGTTGGCGATGACCACCTGGGGGCGCTCGGTGGCCTCGGGGAGCACGACGACGTCCGCGAACGCGGCGCCGATGGCCCGGGCGACGGCGGGGTTGAGCTCGTCGGGGACGACACCCCGGACGTCGTAGGCCTTGATGAGGGCAGTCAGATCGACACGGTCGGCTGCAGGGGAGGTCACGCCCTCATCGTACCCGGGGCCCTCCGGCCGCCGGGGAGTGGCGGCCGTCACACCGGGGCCGCGGGCACCTCAGTCGTCGTCGCCGCCGACGACCTCGGACCGGTCCAGCGGAGTGCCGTCACCGTCGAGCGCGAACCAGTTCCGCTGCTCGCAGGCAGGGCACGAGACGAAGACCACCTGCCGGCCGTCCGTGAGGGCCATGCGGATCCGGGTCAGGTCCGTCTCGCCGCACCGCAGGCACGCGGCGGAACCGAGCACGGCGGGTCCGGCCGGCTGGCTGATCGAGCCGAGCGGCTCCCCCGCGCGCTCCGCGCGGGCGCGGGCGGCCTCCCCCTTGCGGCGGGCCACGTCAGCCCTCGCCCCGCAGCACCCGCAGGTGCCCCCGGCGGGGAGCCTCGTTCAGGGCCGCGCCGACGGCCTCGGACAGCGCGACAGGCTCGGGCTCCGGGCGCCGGCCCGCCTCGCGCACCGCGTCGGCCAGCGCGAGCAGGTCGTCCTGGCTGGGCGGGGCGGCGGCGAACTCGGGCGTGAGCCGGACGACCTCCCAGCCGCGCGGCGCGGTCAACCGCTCCGCGTGCTCCACGCACAGGTCGTACGAGTGCGGCTCGGCGTGCTGCGCCAGCGGACCGAGCACGGCGGTCGAGTCGGCGTACACATAGGTCAGGGTGGCCACAGCGGCACGGCCACACGCCGTGCGCGTGCACTGCCTCACGGATCTCACGCGCTGACCGTACCCCCGGCCGCCCACAGCCGTGCCTCCCCACGCCGTCGCCCCCGCGCGATCTACAGTGCTGTGGTGAGCACCTCGCCCCTCCCGCCCGCGCGCCGCACGCCCGGCGTGGGCCGTCGGACGCTCGCGGTCCCGACCATGACGGTGGCCCCCGTCCGGCGGCGCGACCGGCGCGGCCGCGGACCCCGCGGCCCCCTCCTGCCCAGCTCCATGCCCGCCTACCGGACCCGGGCCGAGCGGTTCGACGACCTCGTCCTCGACGCGGTCGAGCGGATCGAGCGCACGTGGTCGCGCCAGCTCGAGGGCACCGAGTTCGCGGTCGAGGACGTGCCGCCGTCCAACCCGGCGCCGTGGGAGCACGGCGGGGTGCCCCTCGGCCGCTACTTCCCGGCCGACGCCGGGCTCCCGGCACGCATCGTCGTGTACCGACGCCCGGTCGAGTCCCGCGCGACCGACCCGCTCGATCTCGCCGACCTCGTGCGCGACGTCGTCGTCGAGCAGGTGGCCCACATGCTCGGGCGGTCGCCGGACGACGTGGACCCCCTGTACGGCGACACCCACTAGGGCGATGGCCATTACCCTGTCCGGACGATGAGCACCGCCCTCCCCCACTCCTCCCCGGCCACCGTCCGCGTCGTCTGCGTCGTCTACCACCCCGGCGAGGAGCTGGCGACGTTCGCCCGCACCCTCCGCACCGCGTCCGCCACCGCCGTGGAGCTCGTCATCGTCGACAACGGCACGGACCCGACCGTGGCGCGCGAGGTGGCCGACGAGTTCGGGGCCGTCCTCGTCGCGAGCGGCGGCAACCTCGGGTACGGCCGCGGCGCCAACCTCGGTGCGCAGGGGGCGCGGGCGCCGTGGCTCGTCGTCGCGAACTCCGACATCGAGTGGCAGCCCGGGTCGCTGGACACGCTCGTCGCCGCCGGCGAGGCCCACCCGACAGCGGGCTCTCTGGGCCCCGCGCTGCTCAACACCGACGGCACCGTCTACCCCTCCGCGCGCGAGCTGCCGTCCCTGACGCAGGGCGCCGGGCACGCCGTCTTCGTCCGGCTCTGGCCGGGCAACCCGTGGACCCGTCGGTACCAGGCCCACCAGCAGAGCACCGGCGGCCAGCGACCGGCCGGCTGGCTCTCCGGCGCCTGCCTGCTGCTGCGGCGCGAGGCGTTCGAGGCGGTCGGCGGGTTCGACGACGACTACTTCATGTTCTTCGAGGACGTCGACCTGGGCGAGCGGCTCGGCCGCGCGGGCTGGACCAACCTCTACGTGCCGCAGGCCCAGGTCACGCACGTGGGTGGGACGTCGTGGCGGGACAAGCCGGCGACCATGATCTCCGCCCACCACGCGAGCGCCGCCCGCTACGTCCGGCGCCGCTACCCGCGCTGGTACCAGTGGCCCGTCCGGCAGGCTGCCTCGCTCGGGCTGCGCCTGCGAGAGCGCTCGGAGCTGCGCGCGGCGCGCTGAGCAGAATCGGCGCGAGCGGCGTCAGCGGGTCCCGAGCCGCGCGTCCTCACGGACCGCGACGTCGGGCGTGGTGCGCGGCACGGCGACCGGGTCGAGCACCGAGACGAGGATGCCGTCCGCCTGGGTCACCTCGGAGACGAGCGCCCACGCGAGCGCGACGTCCGCACCGTCGTCGGTCACCAGGTCCACCCCGACAACCTTGCCGATGGGCGGCGGCACGTCCGCGGGAGCCGCGGGGTCCAGGATCACGACGTCCCCGGTGCCCGCCGCGAGCGACTCGACGTTCCAGGCGCCGGTCGTGCCGGCGCTCAGCCGGACGTCCCGCTCGACCAGGACCGTCCCGCCGGCGCCCAGCAGCCGGAGCGTTCCCGTGGCGTCACGGCCCGTCGTGGGGTCGAGGTGCGAGGAGACCGCGCCGATCACGAGGATGCCTCGCGTGCCGGTGGGCACGGCGACGACGCCGCTGCGGCCGACCGCGGTCGACGCGGCCCACGCCCGCTCGGTGCTGGGGACGTCGTCAAGCTCGCCGATGGAGCCGGGGCGGGTGACGACGGCCGCGGCGAGCACCGGCCGGTCGGCGTCGACGATCGCCGTGTAGGCGCCCGCCGGGAGCCCGCCGAGGGGCACGTCCGTGACCTCGCCCGGGGCGAGGGCCACGGAGTCCGCGCCGGGGAGCTCGGTCACCCCCGCGGGCCCGAGCAGCGTGACGTGCGCGGTCGTGCCGAAGTCGCCCGGGACCAGGAGCCGCAGGGCCGGCGCGGTGGCGTCGCCGACCGCGGAGGCGACCACCGCGACCCCGGGCACGACCTGGCGCTTCGAGGGCGCCGCGCCGGGCACCACCAGGTCGGTCCCGGCCGGCGTGAAGCCGTCGATCGCGGAGTCCTGGACGTGCGCGGCGACGCGGCCGCCCGTGGCGGAGACGTGCACCGCGAGCCGGCGCTGCTCGGCGGCGATCCCCCCGAGGACCACGACGCGCTCGGTCCCGGGCGCGACGAGGAACCGCTCGCCGGTCAGGTCGACCGGGCCCGACGGACCCCAGATCTCGATCGTGACCTCGGCGGGCGTCGACCCCGCGTTGTCGAGGACCAGCTGGGCGGTGCTGGACAGGTCGGTCGCGCCGCCCAGCAGCCAGGCGGCCGCCACGGGCTGCTGGCACGAGGCGGCGGACAGGCCGCGCAGGTCGCCCGCGGTCACCAGGCCGGCGCTCGCCGCGGCGACCCGCGCGGGAGCCGCACCGGGCTCGGCGCGGACCACCTGCGGTCCCGCCACGCCCGTGACGACGGCCGAGCCGCCCCCGGCGTCGAGCGTCGCGGTGGTGGCCGAGCGGTCGAGCGGACCGACGGTGCCGGCGGCGCTGCCGTCGGCGTCCGGCACGGACGTCACCGCCGTGACGGTGGTGACCGGGTCGACGGGGGTCGGGTCGAACGCGGAGTCGCCGCGTCCCGTGTCGTCCGGCTGGATGAGCGGACCCGGGCAGACCAGGGTCGTCGCGGCCGGCGGGACCGCGACCTTCGTCGGGGGGACGTCGGCCTCGTCGGCGCCGGGGAACCGCGCGCCCGCGACCACGACGACGACCGTCAGGCCGAGGACCGCGATCCCGGACAGGCCCCGCGCCGTGCGTCCGAGCCACACCTGCTTGCGGGAGAGCTCGCTCATGTCCGCACCCCCCGTCGGCGCCGCACCGGCACCGCGAGCAGCAGCGTGACCAGCGCGACCAGGCTCTGCACCGCGAGCCAGGGGGTGCGGGCCGGGCTGTCGAAGCGGACCACGAGGTCTCCACCCTCCGCGCCGAGCGCGAACGTCTGGCGCCAGCCGCCGTCGACCGCCCGGACCGGGACGCCGTCGAGCCAGGCGTGCCAGTGCGGGTCGGAGCGCTCGGCGAGCACGAGCAGCCGGTCCGCTGCGCCGGCCGCCACGACCGTGTCCACGGCGCGGTCCGCCGACGGAACCGGCACGGCGGTGACGGTGGGGTCGGTCACGTCGGCGCCGGCCGGCACGAGGCGGGCCCACGAGGGGACGACCGTCGGGGCGGCGACGCCGGCGGCGGGGGCGGTCGCCTGCACGCGCCAGAACGTCCCCGACGCGTTCTCGGTGACGCGCTCGAGCCCCGCCGTGGAGTCGAGGCGGCTCACCAGCTCCTCACGCTGCGCCGCGGCGACGGACGGCTCGACGTCGCCGAGCTCCGTGGGCAGCGGCGGGACCAGCACGTCGGCGACGGCGAGCGAGGCCAGCTCGCCGGCGACGTCGCCCGTCGCGGCCGTGGCCAGCTTCGCGACCAGGGTGTCGACCTCGCTGGTGGCGGCGTCGTCGGGCATCACCTCGGGCGTGAGCAGCTCGCCGCCCACCGTGCGCGTCGTCCCCGCGGCGGCCTGGTCGACCAGCTGGGGTCCGTCGCCGCGCAGGAGCTGCCAGGTGACGGTCGTCGACTCGCCGGCCGGCTCGAGCCCGACCGCGAGCACCCGCGAGGCGAGCGGCGAGTCCTGCGCCTGCTGGCCGACCGCGGGGACGACCAGGCGCTCGACGGGCCGGAGCCCGACGGCGTCGCCGGTGCGGGCCTGCCAGGTCCAGGACCCGAGCCACGCCACGGGCACCGCGACGGCCACGAGGGCGACCACCGCGACGAGCGGCTGGCGCCAGCCGAAGGTGTAGTGCGTCATCCGCTCGCGCAGCCGGTCGGTGCCGATCACGGCCGCGGTCAGCAGGCCGGCACCGGCGAGCGAGAGCGCGGGGCCGGCCCACCCGTGCACGACGACGCCGTCGGACCCCGCGACGGGGATCGCCACGACGACCGCGGCGGTGGCGAGGCCGAGCGCCGCGACCACCCAGGCGCCGCGCACGGCCCGCGCGACGGGGGCGCCGCGCAGGAGGGCGAGCACCGCCAGGGCCAGCACGACCGCGCCGGTCGCGACGGGCCAGACCCAGGCGACCACGGTGGGCAGGCCGGCCGGGACCAGCGCGGACGGGTCCGCCGGCACGCCGAGCAGCCGGCTCACGGGGTCGGCGGCCGTCGACGCGGCCGCCAGGCCGGGGTCGGCCACGAGCAGGCGCCAGCCCTCGATCCCGCGACCGCCCGCCTCGAGCAGCGTGGGGCCGAGCAGGGCGAGGGCCGGCAGGGCGACGAGGAGGACCCGTCCGCGGCGGCGCGGCGCGCAGAGGGCGACGACGCAGAGCGCCAGGAGCCCGGGCACGAGCAGGCCGGGCGCTCCGGCCACGACCACGGCGAACGCGATCGCTGCCGCGGCGGCCGCGGAGATCGAGCCGGTGGGATCGGGGGCGCCGACGCGCTCGGGCGTCGGGGCGTCGTCGTCGCCCGGTTCCGGGGGCACGTCGCCGGACGCGCGCGGGGTCGGCACCGTGGGCGTCCCGCGCACGGGCGTCGCCACGTCGGCCTGGTCGACGTCGTCGTCGCGCTGCGCGGTCGCGAGGCCCGAGAGGACCTGGTCGACTCGCTGGACGCCGACGGCCCGCGCCAGCCCGAGGGCGACCCACGGCAGCGCCACGTGCGCCACGACGGCGCCGAGACGCCCGTCGCCGAGGCCGAGCAGCAGGGCGGGTGCCCCGGCCCACACGACCGCGGCCCACGCGCGCACGCCCACCGAGCGCGTCGCGGCACCGGCGGCGGCCCAGGCGCCGAGCCCGGCGAGCAGGACGGAGCCGAGCAGCAGGAGGGCGACGGCGGTCGACAGGGACCCGCCGAGCACGACGGTCGGCACCGTCAGCGCCGTGAGGAGGGCGTCCGCGGGACCGGGCCCGCCGAGGCCGCCGGCCACCCAGCCGGACGACGCGGCCGACCACAGCTCGCCCAGCCGGGCGGAGGCAGGCAGCAGGGCGTCCCCGACGAGCCGCGCACCACCGGCGACGGGCGCGAGCAGGGGGCCGAGGGCGATCGCGACCACCACGACCAGCACGGTGGCCACCGCGGCAAGGGTGGCGCGGCGGCGCGTGGCCAGTCCGGCCAGCTCCCGCAGCTCGAGCTCGCTGGGTGCCTGGACGACGCGACGGGCCTCGGCCCGGGCCAGCCGGCGGTCGCGGGCCTGCGACCAGACGTCCCGCCAGCCGGCCTGCAACGGCCGCAGCGCGCGGCGCGGCAGGCGGCGGCTGCGGGTGGCTCCGACGCGCGCGCGCAGGACGCCGTCGGGCCGCGCGAGGGCGACGAGCGCCGCCCGGACCTCGTCGACAGCCAGGCCGGGCTGCTTGACGGCGAGCTGCATGAGCGCGCGGACGACGGAGCCGACCAGCGCGAGGACGGCCACCACGGGCACGAGCAGCGCGGGCGCGGAGACCAGCCGGCTGTGCACCAGCGCGCGCCGGCGGGCCGCGAACGACCGACGGGGATCCGCGCGGTCGTCCTCGCCGTCGCCGTCACGGTCGACCGGGTCGCTCTCGAGGGCCGTCGAGCGCAGCCCCAGGTACCCGGCCTGGGCGTGCCGCACGACGGCGGACGGGACGACGATCACGCGGTGCCCCGCCAGGCGGGCCCGGCGGGAGAGGTCGAAGCCGTCGCCGAACGGTCCGAGCAGCGGGTCGGTGCCGCCCAGCTCGTCCCAGACGTCGCGCCGCACCAGGGCGCCGGCGATGCCGACCCCGAGCACGTCCTCGCGGCCGTCGTGCTGCCCCTGGTCGAGCTCACCCGGTTCGACGTCGGTCATCCGGCGGCCCGAGCGCGACGTCCGGACGCCTACCTCGAGCAGCCGCTCCGGGTCGGTCCAGGTCCGCTGCTTGACGCCCGCGACGCCGACCGACCGGGCGTGGCCGACCGCGCGGACCAGCTCCGCGAGAGCGGTGGGCGCCGGCGCGCTGTCGTCGTGCAGCAACCACAGCCAGCTCGTCGCCAGGCCCTCGTCGGTCTCGAGCGCCCGGCGCACCGCGTGCCCGAACGTGCGCGCGCCGGGCGCGCGCACGACGTGCAGCGCCGGGGTCGGCGATCCGCCCGCGGCGGCGAACGTGCTGGTCAGGAGGGTCGAGATCGAGTCGTCGGCGGCGTCCGAGACGTCCACCAGGAAGACCCGCAGCGGCCGGCGCGTCTGCGCCGCGAGCGCCACGAGCGTGGGCGCGAGGTACGGGGTGCGACCGCGGGTGACGACGACCGCGGACACCGGCGTCGTCACCGGTGTCGAGGAGGTCGCGGTGGGGAGGTCCACCGGAAGGAGCGTGTCAGTCATGCTCGGCACATCATGCCGTCGCGCGGGACGAGGCCCGCGCGCGACACTCCAACCAGGCGGAGACGATCAGACGACACGCCGCTTGAGCTTGCGGCGCTCACGCTCCGACAGACCGCCCCAGATGCCGAAGCGCTCGTCGTTCTGCAGCGCGTACTCGAGGCACTCGGAGCGCACGTCGCAACCCGTGCACACCTTCTTGGCCTCACGCGTCGAGCCGCCCTTCTCGGGGAAGAACGCCTCGGGGTCGGTCTGGGCGCACAGCGCGCGCTCCTGCCAGCCCATCGGGCCCTCGTCCTCGAGGGCGCCGAAGATCGGCAGCACGTTGGAAGCGTGCGTCTGTGCACTCTTCCGTGCGTCCGACGGGAAGATCTCGTCGTTGTCGAGCAGGTTCCACATGCGTGCCTCCGTGCGGTCCTCGTGCTGGTTTTCTGCTCGTTCAGGGGCTCGGCGTTCGACGCTCTCTGCACTGCTCTCTCGAGGCGCCGCGGGTGGTGCTCGCTCATGAATCCGTTCTAAGGAATTACACGCGTGTCGTTCGCGTTGGTCAAGCGGGAGCGTGGTAGTTGTCCGGTTTTGCCGGGTGAACTTGGCGCGGACGGGTGATCCGGGCGTGTCGGGCGTGCCGCCCAGCACGTCTCGTAGGGTGAGGGCACCACCCGCCGACCCAGGACGTGAGACGTGGCAGACGAACCCGTGGACGGCCCGCGCGACGAGGTCCCGGCGACCGCGCAGGAGGACTACGCCGAGCGGTTGGCCCGGCTGCAGGGCGCCCGGTGGAAGCAGTGGGTCGACGTGCAGGCGCCGTACCGCCGGCACATCCGGCGCCTCCGGCTCGGCCGCACGGTCGACGTGGGCTGCGGTCTGGGGCGCAACCTCGCCTGGCTCGACGAGGGGTCCGTGGGCGTCGACCACAATCCCTTCTCCGTCGGCGTCGCGCGGG
The DNA here is from genome assembly GCF_056401915.1 of Cellulomonas sp. P4_D11. Classification (NCBI taxonomy): domain Bacteria; kingdom Bacillati; phylum Actinomycetota; class Actinomycetes; order Micrococcales; family Cellulomonadaceae; genus Cellulomonas; species Cellulomonas sp. P4_D11. The sequence continues at coordinate 18,116 of NZ_JBFUIK010000025.1, forward strand.
AGCGTGGTCTCGACGCCTGGACCGACGAGGAGTTCTTCGCCGACCCCGCCCTGAGCGCCCCCGAGTCCTTCGGCGGCCTGCTCGCCGCGCACCTGGTGGAGCACCTCGACGAGGACGACGTCGTCGGGATCCTGCGGCCGTACGTCGACCTGCTCGCCCCGGGGGGTCGGGCGGCCTTCATCACGCCGATGGAGCGCGGCTTCGCCAGCGACGCCACGCACGTGCGGTTCAGCGACTTCGCCGTGCTGGTCGACCTCTGCGAGCAGCTCGGGCTCCAGGTGCGCCGGACCTACTCGTTCCCGTTCCCGCGATGGACGGGCCGCTTCTTCACGTACAACGAGTTCGTCGTCCTGGCCCAGAAGCCCGCATGAGCGAGGTCGGATCGGTCCCCCAGCTCCTCGACGCCCTCGTCCGGGCCGGCGGCGCTCCGCGGATCACCTGGTACGGCCCGGGCGGCGAGCGCGTCGAGCTGTCCGGGGCGGTCACCGTGAACTGGGTGAACAAGACGGCGAACCTGCTGGTGGAGGAGTTCGACGCCGGCCCCGGCACGGTGGTCGGGCTCGACCTGCCCGCGCACTGGCGCACCCTGGTGTGGGCGCTCGCCACGTGGCGGACGGGCGCGTGCGTGACCGACCGGGCGGCCGGTTCGGACGTCCTGGTCACCGCCGACCCGGCGAGCCGCGCGGGTCACCCCGCGCTCGTCGGCGTCCCGCTGCCCGCTCTCGCCCGGCGCGTCGAGGGCACCCTCCCGCCCGGCGCGGTCGACGCCGGGTCGGCCGTGATGACGTACGCGGACCAGCTCCTCTGGGCTCCGCCGACCGTCGCGTCCGCTCCCGCGCTCGACACCGGGGGCGCGGTGGTCCCCCACGAGGGTCTCGCCGGCGTGCTCGCGCAGGGAGCGCCGTCGCAGCCCGAGCGCGCGCTCCTCGTCGCCGGGGAGCTCGCGGACTTCCTGCGCTCGGCCGTCGGGGTCCTGCTCGCCGGCGGCTCCGTGGTCCTGCTGCACGGCGACGTCGCCGACGAGCTGGCGCGCGACGACGCCCGGCGGACCCGGCTCGTGTCGACCGAACAGGTGACGCTGGAGCTGCCGCGCCGCTGATCAGGGTGAGATCCGGACTTTTCCGCCACCCTCCGGTTGCGCCTATGTCCGGGCTGTAGTATCGCCGATCGCTCGAGGATGTCGGGCACGCCGCATCACGCCCGATGCACCCGGTGGCGACCCCGGGCAGCCCCGAACGGACCTCGCCCGTGCTCGTCATCCACCCGGCGCTGGCTCGCCTGCGCGAGACCTCGTCCGCCCGACCGGCTCCCCGCGCCCTGGTCCGCTCGGTCGCGGTCCTGGCGGGGCTCGCGGTCGGCCTCGTCGTCACGCTCCTGCGCTCGGCCGGTCTGCTGCACGGCGCGGCGGCCCTCGTGGTGCTGGCGCTGCTCGCGCTGGCCGTCCCGACCTCGCGCGAGCTCCCGCGCCGGATCCTCCTGCTCGCCGGCGTGACCATGGCCGCGGTCCCCGCGCTGTGGTGGTGGAACCTGCCGGTCGGCGGTGTGGGCCGGGCGACGTGCCTGCTCGCGGCGCTGGCGGGTGGGCTCACGGCCGCCATGTTGTGGGACGGGCCGCGCGCCGGCCTGCGACGGGCGCGGGCCGCCGTGCCACGGTGGCGTCGCACGGACCTCGTCCTGCTCGCCGCCGGGGCCGCGGGCGCGTGGGTCGCGGCGGGCTGGCTGCGGCTGTCCACGGGCAGCGCGGCGCTCTCGGCGCTGCTGCCCGCGTGGGACAGCTCGGCGCACGTCGACATGGTGCTCATGCTGCGGCGCCACGGCGCGGTCGTCGCGGCGCTGGGCGCAGGACCGGGCGGCGAGCACTGGAAGTTCGCCGAGTACCCGGAGGGCTACCACGCCGTCGCGGCGACCGCCGTCGAGCTGCTCGAGGGCGCCCGCCCCGGGACGATGGCCGACGAGGTGCTGGCGTTCGCGCACGTGCAGGGCCTCCTCGTCGTCGCGCTCGCCGTCCTGCTCGCCGCGGCGGTGTGCGCACTGCCCGCCCTGAGGCCGCGGCCGACCCGCGCGCTGCTGCTCTCGGCGTTCGTCGTGGCGGCCTTCGTCGCCGGGCCCGGTGCCGCGGCGGTGCGCGACGGCTTCGCGAACTTCGCGCTGGCGGCCGCGCTCGCCGCCTGCGCCGTGCTGCTGGCGACCTCGATGCCGCGCCCGCTGATGCCGCTGCACCTCCTGGCGCTCTGCGGCCTGGTGGTGGGGGTCGCCCAGACGTGGGTCCTGCTGCTGTGCGTCGCCGTGCCGGCCGTCGCGCTCGCCGCGCTGCCGCTGCGCCGCCGGGAGTGGCGCAGCAACCCCCGCGTCCTGGCACTCGCCGGGGTCGTCGTCCTGGTGGGCCTGGTGGGTCTGGCCCAGACGGCGCGGACGCTCGCGGTGCTCGACGCCGGCGCGGTCCTGGTCATCCCGGGCGCCATCACGACGGCCGAGCCGGGGATCCTGGTGACCGTCGTCCTGGGCGCCGTCGCCGTGTCGCTCTGGCCGAGGGGTCCCCGGTCGTCCTGGTCGGCCGTGGTGCCCGTCGCCGGCGCGGCAACCGTCGTCGCCCTCGCCGTCGTGCAGCTGCAGGGCGCCGGCACGCTCTCCTACTACTTCTGGAAGCTGTTCACCGGCGTTGCGCTGGTGTGCACCGCGACGATCGCCGCGCAGGTCGCGGCATGGCCGACGACTCCTCGTCCTGCCACCGCGGCCGCGCGGCTCCGCCTCGGTCTCGCCGTCGGTGCGGGCGCGATCGCCGTGACGCAGGTCTTCGGCTTCACCGGGCTCGGGCGCGCGCTCCTGCCGGCGTCCGCCGACCACGAGGCCGCCGCCGCTGCGCTTCTGCAGGCCGCCGAGACCGTCGACCGGCTGCCCGCCCGGACCGTGTCGTACCTCGGCGGCGACGGCCTGCACCCGATCAACGCGCAGCAGTGGGTGCTCGCCCTCACGGGCCGGTGGACGGTCGAGGCGAACGACACCGCGGGAGCGCTCGTCGGGGCAGACGGCGCGCCGCGCACGGCTTCCGACGCCGCCGCCGTGCTGCTCGCCTCGCCCGACGCGATGGTCGTCGTCGACCCGCGGCTCGCGGACGGCCTGCGCACGGACCCCACGCTGGCCGCGTCCACCGACCGCGTCGTGACCTGGTGACCTGGTGATCTCGCGACCTCGCGACCTCGCGACGTCGTGAGCTCGTGAGCTCGTGAGCTCGTGACGTCGTGAGCTCGTGAGCTCGTGAGCTCGTGAGCTCGTGAGCTCCTGACGAGGCTCAGACGAAGCGCCGCACCAGCCGCCAGTAGCCGGCCAGGACGGTCTGCAGGATCTCCGCGCCCGCGGGGAGCGCGAGGGCGACGGGCGAGAAGCGGGCGACCCAGAGGTCGGTGAGGTCCCGGTCGGGGACGGTGCGCGCCGCCTGGACCTCGGCGCGGCGCGACCGCACCCAGGACGTGTGCCGCAGCAGCCAGCCCCAGCCGGCGACCTTCTGCCGCCCCCAGCCCTGGAGCCCCGCCACCACAGCCATCGCGAGCTCGAACCCCAGCAGCGCGGGCGCCAGCAGCAGGAGCGTGCGGGTCCCGTAGGTGGTGAGCACCAGGAGCAGGCGGTTGCGCTCGAGGAGGTACATCTTGCGGGCGTTGCGGCTGAACGCGTAGTGGTGGACGACGACGGCTCCGGGCACGTAGCGCACGCGCCAGCCGCGCTGCCACGCGCGCCAGCTGAGCTCGAGGTCCTCCTGGTAGGCGAAGTACGGCTCGGGGAAGCCGCCGAGCGCGTCCCAGGTGGCCCGCCGCATCGCGAGGGTCGCGCCGGTGGCCGACGCGACGTCGCGTGCCACCCGGTGCTCGGACGCCGGGTCGCCGAGGCCGCCTGCCCAGCTCAGCCCGAGCACGTGCAGCGGGTTGCCCGCGGTGTTCATGGTCGAGGGGTCGTCGGCGAGCCGGACGTCCGCGCTCGCGATGCCCACGGCCGGGTCGGACACGACGGCGACCAGCGCGGCCAGGGCGTCGGGCGCGACGATCGCGTCGCTGTTGACCAGGGCGAGGTACTCCCCCGAGCCCTGCCGGGTGCCGAGGTTGACGCCGCCGGTGAAGCCGAGGTTCCGCGCCGGCCGCAGGAGGCTCACGCCGCGGTCCGCGCACAGCTGGTCGACGTCGTCGCGCGTGCAGCCGTTGTCGACGAGCACGAACCGCACGTCGACGCCTTCCGACGCGAGCACGGCATCCAGCGCCTCGACCAGGTACGGCTCGTCGCCGTACGCCAGCATCACCACGTCGAGCACGGGCAGGTCAGCCATGGAGCACCTCCGTCGGGGCCTGCACGGTCCGCCGCCACCGCACCGTGTGCACGACGAGCGCGACGGCGAGCACGACGAGCGCGACGCCCGACCCGGCCACGAGGGCCACCGCGGCGACGCGGGTGACCAGGCCGTCCGCGAAGCACGCGAGGACGAGCGCGACCAGCCCGGAGCACCAGCCGACGACCACCCACGGGTCCGCGCCGAGCGCGAGGAGCGCCTGCGCGCACAGCTGCGCGAGCATGAACAGCGCACCCGAGACGGCGATCAACCAGATGACGTCCCGGCCGACCAGGAACTCGTCGCCGAACAGGAGCTCGACCAGCGCGCCTCCCCAGAACCACATGACGACGACGCCGACGCCCGCGATGGCCGCCGTGAGGCCCGTCGCGAGGCCCAGCCGTCGGACGAACCCGCGGGTGTCGGCCGCCCCGACCAGGGCAGCCAGGCCCGGCAGCAGCACGGCCTGGACGGCCGCGAACAGGAACACCGGGACGCGCGCGATGACGAGCGCGGCCAGGAACTGCCCGGTGAGCGCCTGCTCCGCGGGCGTCGCGAGGACCTGGACGATCAGCGGGCCGGCGTTGGCCAGCAGCTGCGACGTCACCGAGGCGACCAGCAGGACCGCCATGGCCCGGACGACCTCGCTGCGCACGACGTCCGGACCGGGCGCGACCAGCTCCCGGCGGTGCCGCGGCGTGGTGACCAGCACCGCGAGCAGCGGGGCGACGACCAGGACCAGCCCGTACGCCGCGGGGTCCTGCACGCCCGCGGCCGCGAGCGCGGCTGCCGCCGCGACCCGCAGGACGCCGTCGACGGCCAGCTGCGCGCCGTAGTGGCCGAACCGGCCGTTGCCGGCGAGCAGGCCGCGCACGGCATAGGACAGCCCCATGCCCACCAGCGCGAGCACCAGGATCAGGACGAGTCCGCGGCGGTCGTCCAGCAGCTCGGACGCGAGCAGCGGCGTCGTGACGAGGGCCAGCACGAGGACCGCGCCGACGAGGACTCCGCCGACCCGCAGCACGGTCGCGGCGACGGGCCGGTTGCCCTGGCCGAGCGCCCGCCGCGCCGCGGTCGTGCGACCCAGCTCCTGCTCGAAGGGCAGGAAGAGCCCGATGCCGACGGCGTTGAGCAGGGTCCACAGGACCGACAGGGGGGCGAACAGCTCCGGACCGAGGGCGTGCCCCGCCTGCCCGAGGAAGCCGTAGGTGGACAGCCCGAAGACCCCGAGGCCGAGCGCGACCGGGACGAACCCGCCCCGACCCCGGTCCGCTGCGGCCGCCGGCGCGAGCTCCTCGACGGCGTCGGTCATCCGACCGCGCCGCCACCCGAGGAGGGGTCGGCGACCGGGGGCTCGCTGGCGCCCAGGCCCGTGTGCTGCTCGAGCACCTCGATGCGGTTGCGGAGCAGCGCGGACTCCTCGGCCAGCGTCTGGTTCTCGTGCTCCAGGCCGCTCACCTCGCCGCTGAGCTGCACACAGACGATGAGCAGGACGAGCAGGCCGAGGAAGAAGACCAGGTTGACCGGCGTGGTCACGCCCACCAGCTCGGCCAGCCACGCGGTGATCTGCGGGAAGATCGCACCCACGAGGACCACCACGGCGACGCCGATCCACAGGGCGGCGAACTTCTCGCGCAGCCGGCGGCGGCGCAGCAGCTCGATCATGAAGGCGAGCGTGACGAGGCCGCCGACGAGGGCGACCAGGTAGCCGCTGGTCACACGACCACCGCCTCGGTCGCACTGACCGGGGTGCGGCGGCGCGTCAGGGAGATCAGCAGCGCGAGGCACGCGCGCAGCAGGTACACGGCCGACTTGACCGGACCCTGCGAGGGGCGGCCCGCGGTGCGCTCGCGCATCGACACGCCGACCTGCGCGACCGACAGGCCGCTGCGCGCCGCGATGACCAGCGACTCGACGGTGTCGCCCAGGTACTCGGCCGGGTAGTGGACCGCGAAGAGCCGCACGGCCCGGGGGCCGGCGCCGCGAAAGCCGGACGTGGCGTCGGTGAGCTTCGTCCCCGAGATCCGGCTCAGCGTCCCCGCGAGCACCTGCATGGCCCAGCGGCGAGGTCCGCGGACGTCGTACTCGCCCGTCCCCGCGAACCGGGCGCCGATGACGACGTCGGTGTGCTGCAGCTGCTCCACCAGGCGCGGGACGTCGCGCGGGTCGTGCTGGCCGTCGGCGTCGACCTGGACGACGACGTCGTAGCGCTGCTCGATCGCGTACCGGAACCCCGCGCGCATGGCACCGCCGACGCCCAGGTTGAACGGGAGGTCGAGGACCGCGACGCCGTGCTCGCGGGCGACGGCGCTGGTGCGGTCCGCGGAACCGTCGTTGACGACGAGGACGCCGACGTCGGGCAGGTGCTCGCTGATCTCTGCCAGCACGGCCGGGAGCGAGTGCTCCTCGTTCCACGCCGGGAGCACGACCAGCACGCGCTGGACGGACGGGGTGGGCATGACGCACAGGGTACCGGCGTCGGCGCTCACCCCGTGCACGCCCCGGGGACGGTCCGGGCGCACCTAGACTTGCGCGCGCCTCGCCGATCGCCTGGTCGGCACCGCTGCCACCGAGGACGACATGACGACGCGCGCCGACTCCCCGACGCCGACCACCCGCGAGCGCACCCGTGCGTCCGCCCTGGGCTGGACCGGCATCGGCGCGCTCCTGTTCGCGCTCGGCGCCCTGTGGTCGCTCGCGGTGCCGCTGATGGCCTCGCCGGACGAGCCGAGCCACGTCGTGCGGGCCGCGGCGGTCGCCCGCGGGCAGCTGTACGGCACCCCCAACGACGCGGAGCAGAGCGTCGACCGCCCGGGGGCCGGCACGCTCGTCCGGCTGCCGTCGGACTTCGCCGCCGCGCTCGCGCTGCCCAACTGCTTCGCGTTCGACCGCGACCAGCCCGCCGACTGCCAGGACGAGCTGCCGCCCGCCGGCCCGGACGTGCTGGTCGAGACGTTCGCCGGCCAGTACCCGCCGCTGTACTACGCCCTCGTCGGCTGGCCGTCGCTCTTCCTGTCCGCCGGGCCGAGCATCGTCGCGATGCGGCTGGTCAGCGCCGCGATCTCGGCCGCGCTGGTCACCTGGGCGGCGTTCCGGCTCTCCACCGCGCGCGGCAACCGGGCAGGTCCCTGGGGGCTCGCCGTCGCGCTCACGCCGATGTGCCTGTTCCTCGGCGCGACGGTGAACCCGGCCGGTTTCGAGATCAGCGCCGCGATCGCGTTCTGGGCCGCGTGCCTGGTGCTCGTCTCCCGCGACGGTCCGGTCAGCACCCCGGCGCTGGTGCAGGCGGTGGTCGCCGGTGCGCTGCTCATCAACAGCCGCGCCACCGGGCCGGTCTGGGCGCTGGCCATCGTCGTCGTGGTGCTCGTCGCGGCACCGGCGGGCCGCTGGCGCGAGCTGCTCCGGCTGCCGTCGGCACGGTGGCTCGGCGCCGTGGCCGTCGTCGCGGCCCTGGTCGCGGTCGGCTGGCTGGCGACGCACGGCTCGGTGGTCACCACGCGCGGCCTGTACCCGCAGTACGACGACCTCGCCGCCGCGCTGCTGGGCATCTTCGGTGCGGGCTTCGGCTACCTGCAGAACATGATCGGCGACTTCGGCTGGCTCGACGCGCCCGCGCCGCCGCTGACCTTCGTCGCCTGGTACGTCGCCCTGGGCGCCCTGCTGCTGCCCGCCCTCGCCGCCGTCCGTCCGGTCCGCCAGCGCGCGGCCCTCGGGCTCGCGATCGTCGGGACGGCCGTCGCGCCGGTCGCGCTGCAGCTGCCGACGATCGCCGACTCCGGCCTCGTGTGGCAGGGCCGGTACGCGCTCCCCCTCGCCGTCGGCGTGCCGATGCTCGCCGCGCTGGTGCTCCGCGTCGACGCGACCGAGTCGGGCGAGGCGCACCGCCGCACGGCCCGGGCGGTCGTGCCCGTGCTGCTCGTCGCCCACGTCGCGGCGTTCTTCTGGGGCTCGCGCCGGTACGCCGAGGGGCTCGACGGCCAGCTCGTGACGGCACACCCCGACTGGTCCTCACCGGTCGGGTACCTCACGGGCGTCGCCCTCTACGCGGTGGTCGCCGCGGCGCTGGCGTGGATCCTCTGGTCGACCTACCGCCCCGCGCGCGAGCCGGCGCCCGAGCCCGAGCCGGTTCACGCGGCCGTCTGAACCGCCTGCTCGTACGCCTCCACGTGCGCGGCCGCAGCCGCGTCCCAGGTGAACCCCGCCGCGCGCTCGACGGCCGCCGCGGACAGCGCCGCGCGCCGCTCCGGGTCGGCGAGCAGCGCCGCCAGCTCACGCCCGATGCTGCCGGCGTCGGTCCCGGTGTAGGCGACGGCGTCGCCGCCGACCTCGGTCAGGGACAGCTCGCGCGTCGTGAGGACGGCCGCGCCGCACGCCATCGCCTCGAGCACGGGGAGCCCGAAGCCCTCTCCCAGGCTCGGGTACGCGACGACGGCCGCGCCGGAGAGGTACGGGGCCAGGTCCTCCAGCGGCAGGTAGCCCGGTCGCAGCACCCGCAGCCCGTCCGGCACGGCGGCGACCGCGGGCTCGACCTCGGTGTCCCAGCCGGGCCCGCCCGCGAGGACGAGCACCGGCGCGTGCGGACCCTCGACGGCCGCCGCCCAGCCCCGGACGAGCGCCGGCACGTTCTTGCGGGGCTCGAGCGTGCCGAGGAACGCGACGTACGGGCCGTCCGCCAGGCCGAGGCCGGCGCGCACCCGGTCGACGTCCGCCGCCGGGCTCGGGTGGAACAGGTCGGTGTCGACGCCGTGGTGCGCGACGTGGAACCGCGCGGGGTCCCCGCCGACGAACTTGCGCACCTCGCGCCCGGTCGCCTCGGAGGGGACCACGATCGCGGCCGCCCGGGCGACGGCCGTGCGGGTGGCCCGCGTGAAGAACTCGCGCTTCACCCTCGAGTGCAGCTCGGGGTGCGAGAAGAACGTGGCGTCGTGCAGGGTCACCACCACCGGCACCGAGCCGCCGCGCGGCATCGTGTAGTGCGGGCTGTGCAGCACGTCCGCGCGGACGGCCCGCGCGAGCCGCGCCAGGTGCGTCTGCTCCCAGACCAGCCGAGGTCCGCGGCGGTCCACGCGAGCCGGCGCCGTGACCAGCTCCGCCCCGGGCACCAGGGCCGCGAGGGTCTCGGCGTCGCGCTGCTGGCCCACGACCACCAGGTCGACCCCCTGCCGCGCGAGCGCGGGCAGCAGCGCGTCGACGTAGCGCCCGACGCCGCCCCGGTCGACGGGGATGGCCGTGGCGTCGAGCAGGATGCGCATCCGACCAGGGTAGATGTCGCTCAGGGGACGTCGGCCTGCACGAGCGTGCCCCGGCCGCCGACGGTGAGCGGGCCGTCGCTCGCGGGCACGAACGCCGACTGGCCGCGGCCGAGCACGAGCGCGCCGTCCCGCTCCGCGCTCAACGTCACCTCGCCGTCCAGGCACAGGACGATGCGCGGCCCCCGGCCCGGCAGCGGGTGGCTCAGGTCGTCGCGGATCTCCGTGACGGAGAGCTCGAAGTCGTCGACGGGCGCGTAGAAGACCTTCGTCGCGCCGTGGAACACCTCCGGGGCGATCCGGATGGGGGGCGCTGCGACGTAGTCGACGTTCGCGAGCAGCTCGGGGACGTCCACGTGCTTGGGCGTCAGGCCGGCACGCAGCACGTTGTCCGAGCTGGCCATGATCTCGACCGCGAGCCCGCTGAGGTAGGCGTGCACCCCGCCCGCCGGGACGAACATGGCGTCCCCGGGCTGGAGGGTGACGGGGTTGAGCAGCAGCGACGTCACCACGCCTACGTCGCCGGGGTACTCCTCCTGCAGGAGGACGACGGTGCGGTCGGCGCGAGGCGACGGCGACCCCGTGGCCAGGCGGTCGGCGCAGGCCTGCGCCACCTCGCTCACCTCGTCCGGGCCGGGGCGCGTCGCGGGGTCGAGGAGCTGCTCGAACACGGTCCTGATGCCCTCGGCCGTGGGCTGCGCCAGCAGGGCGCCGTGCAGCTCCTTGGCCAGCGGGGCGTCGAGGCCGGCGAAGAGCTCGGCCGTGCGCCGGGGAGCCCGGAACCCGCACATCGCCTCGAACTGGGTCAGCGCGTAGACGAGCTCGGGCTTGTGGTTGCGGTCGCGGTAGTTGCGGTGCGGCGCGTCGACCGGGACCCCTGCCGCGTCCTCCTCGGCGTGCCCGGCGCGGGCCCGCTCCAGGTTCGGGTGCACCTGCAGCGAGAGGGGCCGCTCGGCGGCGATCACCTTGAGCAGGTACGGGAGCGACTCGCCGAACCGGCCCACGACGTCCTCGCCGAGCAGGTCGTGGTGGCTCGCAGCGATGAGCTCGTGCAGGGGCTGCGCTCCGGCGTCCGCCGCGGCGACGGCCGGCGCCGACGGGTGCGCCCCGAACCACGCCTCCGCGACAGGCTGCCCGTCGGGACTCGTGCCGAGCAGGTCGGGGATCGCTGTGGTCGAACCCCAGGCGTAGGGCTGGGTCGACGGCATCAGTCTCAGCACGGCTGCCCATCTGGTCGGCGTCGGGAGAGCCCCGATGATAGCGACCCCCGGGCGCACGATTCCCGGGTGAACCTTCGGATGGACCACTATGGCCCCATGCGCGGCATCATTCTGGCGGGCGGCTCCGGCACACGCCTCCACCCCATCACGCTCGGCGTGAGCAAGCAGCTGGTCCCGGTCTACGACAAGCCGATGATCTACTACCCGCTCTCGACGCTCATCCTCGCGGGCATCCGCGACGTGCTGGTCATCACGACCCCGCACGACGCGGAGCAGTTCCGCCGGCTGCTCGGGGACGGCTCCCAGTTCGGCATCGCGATCACCTACACGGTCCAGGCCGAGCCCAACGGGCTCGCCCAGGCGTTCGTGCTGGGCGCGGGCTTCGTCGGCAACGAGCCGGCCGCCCTCGTGCTCGGCGACAACATCTTCTACGGGCCTGGGCTGGGCTCGCGCCTGCAGCGCTTCGAGAACATCGACGGCGGCGCCGTGTTCGCCTACCGCGTGGCCGACCCGACCGCGTACGGCGTCGTGGAGTTCGACGCCGAGGGGCGCGCGCTCTCGCTCGAGGAGAAGCCGGCGAACCCGCGGTCCAGCTACGCGGTGCCCGGGCTGTACTTCTACGACAACGACGTCGTCGCGATCGCGCGGGACCTGGCGCCGTCGGCGCGGGGCGAGTACGAGATCACCGACGTCAACCGCACGTACCTCGAGCAGGGCCGCCTGCAGGTCGAGGTGCTGCCCCGGGGCACGGCGTGGCTCGACACCGGCACCTTCGACTCCCTGCTCGAGGCCTCGGACTACGTCCGCACCATCGAGCACCGGCAGGGCCTCAAGGTCGGCGCCCCCGAGGAGGTCGCCTGGCGGCGTGGCTTCCTGTCCGACGACGAGCTGCGCGAGCGCGCGGAGAAGCTGGTCAAGTCGGGCTACGGCACGTACCTGCTCGGCCTGCTGGACCAGGTCCGCTGACCGACCGGCCCGTCGGCGCGTGACCGGTCTCACGCCCGCCGGCGCCCGCTGACGCCCGCTCGGGACCGCGGTGGGTCACCGCCGCCCGGGTACCCTGGCACGTCTCGCGACCGAGGCGCCCGACCCTCGAGAGGACGACGATGACGCACCGCGACCCCGGTGCCACCCCGGCACCCAGCGGCGTCACGGACGTCCCCGAGGCGACCGAGGAACCGGTCCAGCTTCAGGAACCGACGCAGCCGGAGGAGCCGGCGGGCTCGGCCCGGGCCGCGCGTCCCACCGTCGCCCGGATCGCCCTCGCGCTGCTCGCCGGCGTCGTCGTCGCCGCGGTCGTCGTCGCGCTGCGCTCGGCGGGCGCGCTCTCCGGCCTGGTCGGATTCGGCTTCACCGCCCTGGTGCTGCTGGCGATCCCGAGCTCGCGCGAGCTCGCCCGCCGCCTGTTCGTCAACGGCTCCCTCGCCGTGGGCTGGTGCGTCGTCACGTGGTGGGTCGTCGTGCCGCCCACCAGCCTCGGCCGGGTCACCGTCGCGCTCGCGCTGGCGAGCGGCGCCGTGGTCACGTGGGTGCTGTGGGGTCCGACGGCGCGGCGGGCGCGCGCGCTCGTGCCCCGCGTCCGGCTCGTCGACGGCATCGCGCTGGGCGCCCTGCTCTGGATCCCGGTGCGCCTGCGCAGCCGGCTCCGCGTGGAGGACGCCCACGCCGCCCTGTCGATGGCGATGGGCGGCTACGACAACGTCGGCCACTTCAGCATGGTCAACATGCTCCGGCTGCACGGGGCCACGATCGACCGGCTCCCGCCCCCGGCGCCGGGTGACGGCTGGACCTACGACGACTACCCGCAGAGCTTCCACGCCGTGGCCGCCAGCGTCATCGAGCTGGCCCACTCCGCCGCATACTCCACGCCCTCGCAGGAGATCGTGCGGTTCACGCAGGGCTCGGCCGTCGTCGCGGGCCTCATGGTCGCGCTGCTCGTGCTGGGCATCGTCAGCCTCCCGCGCCTGCGCCGCGCGCCCGTCGTCGCGCTCCCCGTGGTCGCGTTCGTCGTGGCCGCGCTGCTCGTCGGCCCCGGCGCGACGATGCTGCTGGCCGGCTACCACAACTTCTTCTTCGGGTGCGTGGCGGTCGGCCTGGCCATCGTCGCCGCCCTGCTCATCCCCCGACCGACGTCGGCCCTGCACCTCGCCGTGCTGGGCGGGATGCTCGTCACCGTCGCCCACGCGTGGCTGCCGCTGACCGTGCTCGCGGGCGTCGCGGCCGTGAGCATCCTGTGGCCGGCGCGCCGCGGACAGTGGCGCGCCACGACCCGGCAGTGGGTCGCGGTCGGGCTGGTGGTCGCCGCGACGCTCGGCGGGCTGCTCGAGGCGCTCCGGATCCTGGGCCGCCTGCTGACGGCGTCGACGTCCGTGCTCAGCATCGGCGGCGCGTTCGACACCCCGCCCACGAACGTCGTCGTCCTCGTCTCGGCGAGCGCGGTCGCCGGCTGCCTGCTGGTCGGCCGGTGGCGGGGCTCGTCGCGCGTGATCGCGCTGGCCGCCGTCCCGGTGGTGGGCGCGCTCACGCTGGCCTACATCGCCCGGAGCCAGCTCTCGGCGGGCGGCGAGCTCGGCTACTACTTCTCCAAGTTCGTCTTCGCGGAGTACATCGTCTCGCTCGTGCTCCTCGCGGTCGTGCTCGGCGTCGCGTTCGCCGCCGTGCCCCGGCTCGCGGCCCCGCTGACCACCCGCGCCCGGCACGCCGTCGGCTCGGTCGTGCTGGCCGCGGCCGCGTTCCAGACGTTCGGCTGGGTGCCGCTGCAGGCGTTGCCGTCCGACGTCGCGATCTTCAGCCCCATGCCGGTCATCGACCACCTGCTCGGCGCGTCCGAGGTCATGGCGCAGGACCGCCTGTCGCCCAGCTCGTACGTGTCGATGTCCGACGACCTGTTCGGGGACCCGGTGCGCGCGTGGTTCTGGTCGGCGGCGCTCTCGGGCACCAGCTACGACAGCCGGAGCGCGATCACGACCGCCATCTGGAACAACGCCGGCGACGGCGACGCGGGCCTGATCGACGGGATCACCGAGATCCTCTCGCTCGACCCGAGCGAGCGGGTGCTGGTGTCCCCGGCCCAGCTCGACGTGGTGCGGTCGGCGGTCGGTCCGGCGGACGCCGACCGCGTCCTCAGCTGGTAGGCCCGGCCAGCACGGTCGGCGCCGCGGCCGCCCAGCGCTCGTCCCACGCCCCGACGGGCGCGATCCCGACGGCCGTCAGGTTCTCGTGGTCGAGCACCGAGTACGCCGGGCGCGGGGCGGGGCGCACGAACGCCTCGCTGCTGGTCGGCCGGACGATCTGCGGGTCCATCCCGGCCGCGCCGACGACGGCCCGCGCGAACCCGTGCCACGTCGTCGAGCCGCCGGCCGTGCCGTGGTACGTCCCCGCGGGCACCCGCGCCGCGACCATCCGGTGCACCAGGTCGGCGAGGTCGAAGGTCCACGTCGGCTGTCCGTGCTGGTCGTCGACGACGTCCAGGCCGCCGCGCTCGGCCGCGACGCGCGCGATCGTCGTCGGGAAGCACGTGCCGTGCGCGCCGTACAGCCAGGCCGTGCGCACGACCAGGTGGTCCGGGCACTCCGCCCGCACGGCCCACTCGCCGGCCGCCTTCGTCCGGCCGTACGCGGAGCGAGGAGCGATCGGGGCGTCCGGCGGGTACGGCCGTCGGGCGGCGCCGTCGAAGACGTAGTCGGTCGAGATCTGCACGATCCGGCCACCGGCGCGCCGCGTGGCCCGGGCGAGGTGGGCGGCGCCGACGGCGTTGACGGCGAACGCGGCGGGCTCGTCCGTCTCCGCGGCGTCGACCGCCGTGTACGCCGTGCAGTTCACCACGACGTCGGACCCCTCGACGGCCTCGTCGACCGCGGCCGCGTCCGTGACGTCGACGTCGGCCCGGAGGAGTCCGCGGACGTCCTCTCCCCGCGCCTCGAGGAGGTCCACGAGCTCCGTCCCGAGCATGCCGCCCGCTCCGACCACCAACCAGCGCACGCCGACTCCCCCGCTCTCGATCACGACGGGCCAGGGTATCCGGCCCGGGTACCCTGGCTCGTCCCCGACGCCGCCTGCCCTCCGGAAAGAAGACGATGACGTACCGCGAGCTTGCGATCCCCGGGGCGTGGGAGATCACGCCCGTCCAGCACGGCGACCCGCGCGGCGTGTTCCTCGAGTACTTCCAGGGCCCGCCGTTCCTCGAGGAGGTCGGGCACGGGTTCGACCTCAAGCAGGCGAACCTGTCGGTCTCCGCCGCCGGCGTGCTGCGCGGGATCCACTACGCGGACGTCCCCGTCGGCCAGGCCAAGTACGTCACCTGCGCCAAGGGCGCCGTGCTCGACGTCGTCGTGGACCTGCGCGTCGGGTCCCCCACGTTCGGCACGTGGGACACCGTGCTGCTCGACGACGTGGACCGCCGCGCGATCTACCTGTCCGAGGGCCTCGGGCACGCGTTCCTCTCGCTCGAGGACGGCTCGACCGTGCTCTACATGTGCTCCGAGCCGTTCACGCCGGCGCGTGAGCACGGCGTGCACCCCCTGGACCCCGACGTCGGCATCGTGTGGCCGACGACGGCGCGTGACGGGTCCCCGCTGGTCCCGCAGCTGTCCGCCAGGGACCTCGAGGCGCCGTCGCTGGCCGAGGCCCTCGCGTCCGGTGCGCTGCCGCAGGCCGACGAGGTCGCCGCCTACATCGCGTCCCTCGGCTCAGCGCAGGGCTGACGCCGCCCGGTAGACCTCGGCGTGCGCCGCGGCCGACGCGGCCCACGTGTACCGCCCGGCCGCTGCCCTGACCTCGTCGCGCCCCGGACCGCCCGACACGGCCGCGACCAGCCCGGCGGCGATCGCGTCGACGTCGAGCGGGTCGACCAGCTCCCCCACCGCGAACTCCGCCATGGAGCTGCCCGCGGACGTGACCACCGGCACGCCGTGCGCCATCGCCTCGAGGACCGGCATGCCGAAGCCCTCCCACAACGACGGGAAGGCGAACGCGTCGGCGCTCGCGTAGGCGGCCTGCAGGTCGGCGTCGCCCAGCCGTCCGAGCAGGTGCACGCTCCCCGCCGGCAGGTCCGCCAGCGCGCGCTCGACGTCGGCGGTGGCGTCGCCCCAGCCGGACGGGCCGACCAGCACCAGGTCGTGGTCCAGCTGCCCGGCCGCGCGGGCGTAGGCCTCGACCAGGCGCGGCACGTTCTTGCGGGGCTCGAGGGTGCCGCACCACAGGACGAACGGCCGGTCGACCCCTGCCCGGCGGCGCCACGCGCCCGCCTGCTCGGGCGTGACCTCGTCCGATCGCACCCCGTGCGGCACCACCGTGAGGCGCGCGGCGTCGAGACCGTGGGCCACGCAGTCCTCCTGGGTGGCCGACGACGGCACGACCACCTGCGCGGCCTCGTCGCGCACGATGTCCAGGGCCCGACGGAAGAACGCGTTGCCGCGGGCGGTGAAGTGCTCGGGCTCGCGCAGGAACGCCAGGTCGTGCACCGTCACGACCAGCGGCACCCGGCGCCCCGGAACCGCCCACGTGGTCGCGTGCACGACGTCGGCCCCGGGCACGGTCGACTCGGCGCGCGGGCGTCGGAGCCGGCTCCAGCTCTCGTACAGCGCGACCCGGGGCAGCGGGGCGTGCACGACGCGGCCGGTGGGCGCGGGACGCGGGACCTCGTCGGCACCGTGCCGCGCGGCGAGCCCGACGGCCGTGACGTCGGAGCGGTCGGCGAGCGCGCGCGTGAGCTCCGCGATGTACGAGCCCGAGCCGCCGGGGACGGGCTGCCAGCACTGCTCGACGGTCATCGCGATGCGCAGCGGGTCCACGGCGCGAGCGTAACGACACCTAGACTCGCGCCGTGCCGACCACCCCGACCGCGACCGTCCGCGCGGTCGTCGTCTCCTGGAACGGCGCCCACCTGCTGCCCGCGTGCCTGGACTCGCTCGCGGCGCAGACGGTCCCGGTCGAGGTCGTCGTCGTCGACAACGCCTCGGTGGACGGGACCGCGGAGCTGCTCGAGGCGCGCGGCGTCCACAGCGTCCGCGCCGAGCGCAACCTCGGCTTCGCCGGTGGGGCCGCCCTCGGGATGCGGGGGGCGACGGGGCACGTGGTGCTTCTCAACAACGACGCGACGTTCGCTCCCGACGCCGTGGAGCAGCTGCTCCGCGCGCTCGACGACCCCCGGGTCGGCGCCGCGACCGCCAAGATCCTGCTCGCGGGCACCGACCCGGTGCTGGTGAACTCCACGGGCAACATCGTCACCGCGGACGGCCGGGGCACGGACCGCGACTACCGGCGGCCCCTCGGCACCGAGTCCACCGACCCGGACGTCTTCGGCTTCTGCGGCGGGGCGGCCCTGCTGCGCCGGGACATGCTCGACGAGGTCGGCGGGTTCGACCCCTCCCTGTTCCTCTACTACGAGGACACCGACCTGTCGTGGCGCCTGCGCGCCGCCGGCTGGACGGTCCGCTACGTCCCGGGCGCCGTCGCCGAGCACCAGCACGCGGCCAGCTCGGGGACGGACAGCCCGGTGTTCCGGTACTACAACACGCGGAACTCGCTGATCGTCCTGGCCCGGCACGCACCGGCGCGGACGGCGCTGACGTCGGGAGCCCGCCAGGTGCTCGGCCTGCTCAGGGCCGGGCTGCGCGACGGCTGGCGCACACCGACCACCGGGGCGCGCGCCCGCGCCCTGCGCGACGTCGTCGGGCGCCTCCCGCGCGAGCTCGCGGTGCGGCGCCGGACCTGGTCGCACGCCGCCGTCCCGCGGCGGGACGTCGCCGCACATGTCGGGCTGCCGGACGCCCCGCCGAGCGGCGGACCCCGGGCGATCGAGTAGGCTCTCCGGGGCTACCGGGCGACGCGCACGGGTCCAGGACGACGTCTTCGGAGGTGCGACAGCAGTGGGGGGCGTAGTCGTCGTCGGCAACGGAGGGCACGCCCGCGCCTGCCTCGACGCCTGGGACCCCGCGCCCGCGCTGACGCCCGCCGGCTACGTCGGGCCCGCCTCCGGCGACGTCCTCGGCCTGCCGTACCTGGGCAGCGACGACGCCCTCGCCGCGCTGTTCGCGTCCGGCATCACGCACGCCTTCGTCGCGCTCGGCTCGAACGCCGCGCGGCGGACCCTCGGTGCCCGCTGCCTCGAGCTCGGCTTCGCGCTCGCGACCGTCGTCGCCCCCTCCGCGCAGGTGGGCCGGACGGCCGAGGTCGGTCCGGGCTCGATCCTGCTGCACCGCGCCGTCCTCGGCGCCCGCGCGCGGGTGGGCACCGGCTCGATCGTCAACACGGGCGCGACCGTCGACCACGACTGCGTGATCGGCGACTACGTCCA
The DNA here is from genome assembly GCF_056401915.1 of Cellulomonas sp. P4_D11. NCBI lineage: Bacteria > Bacillati > Actinomycetota > Actinomycetes > Micrococcales > Cellulomonadaceae > Cellulomonas > Cellulomonas sp. P4_D11. The sequence continues at coordinate 36,194 of NZ_JBFUIK010000025.1, forward strand.
CGTCGCGCCCGGGGTGAACCTCGCCGGAACCGTCGTCGTGGGTGACCACGCGATGATCGGGATAGGTGCGAGCATCATCCCGGGAGTCCGCATCGGCGCGGGCGCCACGGTCGGCGCGGGGGCCGTCGTCCTGCACGATGTGCCGGACGGACAGACCGTCATCGGAGTACCTGCACAGGAGTTGAAGCGTTGATCCCGATCGCGAGCCCGGACCTCTCCGGCAAGGAGACCGAGTACGTCAACGAGTGTCTGACCTCGACATGGATCTCATCCGTCGGTCACTTCATCACCGATTTCGAGCAGTCGTTCGCGCAGCTTGCCGGCACCAAGCACGTCATCGCCACGAACAACGGCACCACGGCGCTGCACCTCGCGCTGGTCGCCCTCGGCATCGGACCGGGCGACGAGGTGATCGTGCCCGCGCTGACCTACATCGCGACCGCCAACGCGGTGGTGTACTGCGGCGCGACCCCGGTGTTCGCCGACGTCGAGGCCGACACCATGAACCTCGACCCCGCCGACATCGAGCACCGGATCACCGAGCGCACCCGCGCGATCATCCCGGTGCACCTGTACGGGCACCCGGCCGACATGACGGCGATCATGGAGATCGCCGCGCGGCACGGCCTGCAGGTGGTCGAGGACGCGGCCGAGGCGCACGGCTCGCGCGTGGACGGGCGCCCCGTCGGCTCGCTCGCGCACGTCGGCGTGTTCAGCTTCTTCGGCAACAAGATCGTCACCACCGGTGAGGGCGGCGCCGTCACCACCGACGACGACGAGCTGGCGGCACGGCTCCGGCTGCTGCGTGGCCAGGGCATGGACTCGGCCAAGCGGTACTGGTTCCCGGTGGTCGGCTACAACTACCGCATGACCAACGTCGCGGCCGCGATCGGCGTGGCCCAGCTGGAGCGGTTCGACCAGTTCGTGGTCCGCCGGCGCCAGATCGCCGCCGCGTACGTGCAGCACCTCGGGGGCGTCGCGGGGATCACCCTGCCGATCCAGCGGCCCGACGTGCAGCGGGTCGACTGGCTGTACACCGTCGGCATCGACGGGTTCACGTCCGACCAGCGCAACACCCTGATCGACCTGCTGCGCGCCGACGGCATCGAGACCCGGCCCGTGTTCTACCCGCTGCACCTCATGCCCCCGTACCACGTGGACGGCGGACCGACGTTCCCCGTCTCCGAACGGCTGGGCGAGGAAGGCATCTCGCTGCCGACGCACATGCTGCTCTCCGACGACGACGTCGCGACCGTCTGCGCCGCCCTCGTCACGCGGGTCGCCGAGCTCCGCGCATGAGCGCCGAGCCGTTCGTCTCGTACGCGCAGCACGGCGAGGACGTCGTCCTCTGGCGCGCCCTCGGCGACCGCGAGAAGGTCACGTACGTCGACGTGGGCGCCTTCGACCCGACGTACGACTCCGTCACGCGCGCCCTGTACGACCGGGGGTGGCGCGGCGTCAACATCGAGGCGCAGCCCGCCCGGCTCGAGGCCTTCGAGCGCGACCGCCCCGAGGACACCAACCTGTCGATGGCCATCGGCGACAAGGACGGCGAGGCCGTCCTCACGCTGCCGACGAACCCGGGCTGGGCCTCGCTGCTCGACTCGTCGGTCACCGGCAGCGACGAGGGCTCGAGCCAGCTCATCACCGTGCCGGTGCGGCGGCTCGCCACCGTCTTCCGGGACCTCGGTCTCGAGCACGTCGACGTGCTGAAGATCGACGTCGAGGGAGCGGAGCCGGGCGTCGTGCGCGGGCTGCTCGACGGCGACGTGCGCCCCGTCGTGTGCGTGGTCGAGGGCGTCGCGCCCGGCCTCGGGCGGCAGGCGGGCGACGAGGCGGTCGCGCTCCTCGTCGAGGCCGGCTACGTCCACTGCATGTTCGACGGCCTGAACCACTACCTGACCACCGACGAGTCCCTGCGCGAGAGCCTGTCGCTGCCGGCGAACCCGGTCGACGGCTTCGTCACCGACCACGTCTACCGGCTCTCGCACGAGCGCGACGCCCTGACGGCGTCGATCACCGCGCTCGCGCAGGAGAACTCCGCCCTGCGCCGGGGGGTCGGGCACCTCGACGTGGGCCCGACGCCGCAGGCGACCAAGGCTCCCGCGGCCTCCCCGGCGCCCCGCGCGACCGAGCGCCCGGCACCGTCGCCGGCGGCACGCCGCGAGCCGCGACCGACCTCCGCCACGGCCGGACCGACCCCGCGCTTCCTCGACCCCCGCGTGCGTGCCAAGCGCCGCCGCGAGACGTTCGAGCAGCTCCTCACCGGGCACGGCGACGAGCCGCTCCCGGAGATGACGGGCGCCCCGCTCCCCCGCATCCTGCGGCTGTCCTCGGGCGGGCTCGCCCCGAAGGACGCGGTCGACGTGCTCTACCGCGAGATCCTCGGCCGCGCGCCCGACCCCGACGGGCTGCTCGTGTGGGCCGGGCGGGTGGAGAAGGGCGAGGCGCTCTTCGACCTGGCCAGCGAGATGGCGGCGACGGAGGAGGCGCGGGGACGCACCCGCTCCGACATCGCGGTGGTGCGCGCGGACCTGCGGACGTGGGAGCGGCTCATCGCGGTCGAGGCCCTCGGCCTCGGCTCGTGGCGCGGGCTGCCCGGTGAGACCGCGGCGTCGGTCGGCCACCGGATCTTCGTGAACGCGCTGTTCGAGGTGTCGTTGCAGCGCGCCCCGCGGCCGGACGAGCGGGCGCTCGAGGTCGGCAAGCTCGTCGGCGGCGTCGGCCGGGAGTGGCTGCTGCGCGCCTACGCGGCCCGGCCCGAGACCGACCGGCGCCTGTTCGGCACCGGCGGCGGCGGGGTCCGCGGGCGCGTACGCAGCCTGCGGGACCGGCGTCGCCGGCTCGAGATCTTCCGTGAGCTGGTGGCGGCCGCGGAGTCGCGCCAGCTGACGCTCCTGCTCGTCGAGCTGTCCCAGGCGGAGACGGACAGCGCGAGCATCCCTGCGACACCCTCCTCGGAGACGCCCTGATATGCGAGTAGTCATCGCCTCGAGCTCGGTGCCCCACGTCAACGGGGGCGGCAACCTCATCGTGCACTGGACCGCCCAGGCACTTCGGGAGGCCGGCCATGAGGTCGAGGAGTTCTACCTCCCGTTCCCCGTCGACACCCGGCGCGTGCTGCCGGCGATGGTGGGGCTGCGGGCCACCCCGTTCGCGGGACAGGGCGACCGGCTGATCGCGATCCGCTGGCCGGCGCACCTGATCCGGCACGAGAACAAGGCGACGTGGTTCATCCACCACTACCGCGAGCTGTTCGACCTGTGGGACACCCCGTACCGGGGCATCCGCAACGACCAGGAGGCCGCGTCGTACCGGGAGGCCGTGCGCCGCATCGACAACATCGGGTTCCGCGAGTCGAAGGCGGTGTTCAGCAACTCGGCGATCGTGCGGGACCGGGTCAAGGAGTACAACGGGGTCACCGCCGAGCCGCTGCTCCCGCCGCTGGGCGGTGACACGTCGCGCTTCACCACGGAGGCGTACGGCGACTTCATCTTCTACCCGAGCCGCGTGACTCCCATCAAGCGCCAGCTGCTCGCCGTGGAGGCGATGCGGTACACGACGACGCCCGTGCGGCTCGTCATCGGCGGCAGCGCCGACACCGCGGACTACAGCCGGCGCCTGCAGGACCTGGTGCGCGAGCACGGGCTGCAGGACAAGGTCGAGCTGCGGCTCGGCTGGATGGAGGAGGCCGAGAAGACCCGCCTGCTCTCCGAGTGCCTCGCCGTGTCGTACCTGCCGCTGGACGAGGACTCGTACGGGTACCCGTCCCTGGAGGCGTCGCACTCACGCAAGGCGATCGTCACGGTCTCGGACTCCGGGGGGGCCCTCGAGTTCGTGACCGACGGGGTACAGGGCCTCGTGACGGCTCCCGACGCCCGCGCGCTCGCCGCCGCGTTCGACCGGCTCTACGAGGACCGCGCCCTGGCCGAGCGGATGGGCGAGGCCAGCTTCGCCCGACGGGCCGAGCTCAACATCGCGTGGGAGCACGTGCTCCACCGACTCCTGGAAGACAGCACCTCGTGAAGATCCTCGTCGCCAACAACGCCGCACCCTTCGTCCGCGGGGGCGCCGAGCTCCTTGCCGACCGGCTGGTCCTCGAGCTCCGGCGCGCGGGGCACGAGGCCGACCTCCTGCGCCTCCCTCTCGGGGACACCCCCGAGCAGGTGCTCGAGAGCATGACGGCCGCGACGCTGATGGACGTCATCAACTGCGACCGGATCATCGGGATGAAGTTCCCGGCGTACCTGATCCCGCACCCCGACGTCGTGATCTGGCTGGTCCACCAGTTCCGGCAGGCCTACGACCCCGCGCCCGTGGGCTGGCCGCAGGACCCGCGGCTCGACCGGGTGGCCGACGCCGTCCGGGCCGGCGACCGGGCCGCGTTCGAGGCGGCGAACCGCGTCTACACGATCTCCCCGATGGTGGCGGAGCGGCTCGAGCGCGCCAACGGTCTGACCGCCGAGGTGCTGATGACGCCGCCGCACGCCGACCAGGACTTCCGCACCGAGCCCGCCGAGGACTTCATCGTCGCGCTCGGCCGGCTCTCGGGCGGCAAGCGGCAGCGGCTGGCGATCGAGGCGATGGCCCACGCGAGCCCGGGCTACCGGCTGGTCGTCGCCGGCGCCCCCGAGACGCCCGAGACGTTGGCCGACGTCGAGCGCCTGATCGAGCGGGAGGGCCTCGGCGACCGCGTCGAGCTGGTCCCCCGCTTCATCACCGAGGAGGAGAAGCTGGACCTGATCGCCCGCTGCATCGGCTCGGTCTACCTCCCCATCGACGAGGACTCGTACGGCTACGTCTGCTACGAGGCCGCCATGTCCAACAAGCCGTCGATCACCGGCACCGACTCGGGCGGCACCCTCACGCTCGTCGACCACGGGCGCACGGGGCTGGTCTCCGAGCCCGACCCGGTCTCGCTGGCCGCCGCGTTCGACGAGCTCGCGCTGCACACGGCCCGCGCCGCCGAGATGGGTCGCAACGCGCGCACGCTCGCCCTCGACCTGGACCTCTCGTGGGACCGCGTCATCGAGGAGCTCACCCGATGAAGGTCGCCATGGTGACCCCGATGGCCCCCGAGAGCGCCATCGCCGACGTGATGGTCCAGGCGATCCCGCGCATGAGCGAGGAGTGGGACGTCGAGGTCTGGTGCCCCACCGGGACCGACTACCGACCGTGCCCCGTGCCGGTCACGCCGTACGCGGAGGCCGACAGCGACACCCTGAGCGCGCTGGCCGCGTACGACCTGGTGATCTACGTCCTGGGCAACAGCCCGTGGCACTCGCAGATCCTGCCGCTCGCCCGGGCGCTGCCCGGTCTGGTGGTGCTGCACGACGTGGCGATGACCGACATGGTGCGGCACTCGGCCACCGCACGCGGCGAGCTCGACGTCGTCGCGCGGCGGATCGCCGACGAGTCGACGCCGGAGGAGGCCGAGATCTTCCGCCGCGGACGTCACCCGGAGGGCACGCCCGGCTGGATGCGGTACAGCGAGCAGACGCCGATGAGCGACTACGCGATCGAGACGAGCCTGGGCGTCGTCGTGCACTCGTGGTGGCACGCGGGCCTGGTCAACGGGCGCTCGCTCGGCGACGTCACGGTCGCCCCGCTCCCGGTGCCGTCCCCGCGGATCGGCTTCGACTCCAACCACCAGGAGGACGCCGCCGACCATCTGCACTCGTTGCCCGCGGATGCCGTCCTGCTCGTCACGGTCGGCGCGGCGAACGCCAACCGGCGGATCGACGCGCTGCTCGACGCGGTCGCGTCGGACCCGGTCCTCGCGGCCCGCGTGCACCTCTGGTCGGTCGGGCCGACGCAGTCCGTGGACGCCGACGAGCTGCGTGCGCGCGCGGCCTCGCTGGGTCTGGCGGACCGGTTCGCGGTCACCGGGGCGGTCAGCGACTCGCTGCTGCACGAGATCCTCGACCGCGCCGACATCGCCGCGGCCCTGCGCGACCCGGTCCTCGAGGGTCAGTCGGCGAGCGTCTTCACGCAGATGCTGGCCGGGGTGCCGCTCGTGGTCCTCGACCACGCGCACTACGCGGAGCTCCCCGACGACGTCGCCGTGAAGGTGGACCCGCAGGACGTCGTGGCCTCCCTGCGGACCGCCCTACGCGCGCTGGTCGACCACCCGCAGGAGCGGGCGGAGTCGGGAGCGCGTGGCCGCGACTTCGTGCTCTCGACGCGCAGCGGCGACGCCTACGCCGAGCAGCTCCTCGAGGGCGGTCGCCGGGCCATCGCGTCGCGGCCCCTGGTGCTCATGGGCACCGACGTCGCCGAGCGGCTGCGCCGGACGGGGCTCAACGAGCACCGCGCCGTCACGACGGTGGTCGCGGACCTCGCGTTCGAGCTGTTCGACCTGGAGTGAGCGTCCCGGCCGCCCCGTCCCGAGGGACGGGGCGGCCGGCCGTCACCGGAACGAGGCGACCGGGTCCAGCACCGCGACGGTCAGCTTGCGCGGGTCGTCCGGGACCGTGCACGCGCGACCGCCCGGCGCGACGTCGAGCGTCGCGTCGGTGGTGGCGGACGGCAGAGAGACCGTCACGGGGGCCTCCCCGTTCGCCTCGAGGTCGACCGTCGTGCTCACCGTCTTCCCGTCGGCGGTCAGGCTGACGACGACGTCGCGCGAGACGCACGGCGCCGCGGACAGGTCCAGGGTGACCGACGTGAAGTCCGCGTCCGGCTCGGTGGACCGGACCGTGAACCGTGCGGGCTCGGTGCCCAGCCACCAGCGCTCGTGGTCACCGTCCTGCTCGGGCAGCGACCCGTCGGTGTTCTCGAACACCGCCGGCGACCAGAACAGCTGCTCCTCGTCGGGCAGGTCCTCGAGGTCGGTCGCGGGGTCGGTGACCTCACCGTCCTGCGCCACGGGGAGCGCGAACGCGACCCAGTCGCCGCCGCGCCCCGTCGCGACCGGCTCGCCGGCCACCTCGGTGAGCTGGGCGAGCACGACGTCCTGCTGCTCGGGCGTGTACCCGCGCAGGTCCACGCTGATCGCGCAGAAGCCGCCGGCGACCAGGTAGTCGACCGCCTGGGTGGTGATGTCCCCGTGCAGCGAGTCGAGCCAGGCGCTGTCCTCGGTGTCCTTCATCGCCCCGGCCGACCACTTCTTGGTGGGGTTGGTCAGCGCGGGCCAGAACTGCTGCAGCGGCCACAGGTTCACCTTCGGCGGCTCCTCGGGATACCGCAGCACGGGCAGCTGCAGCACGCCGCACTCACCGGGGACGGCGGCGTTGAGCTCGTCGGCGTACGCCTCGCCCGCCGCCCGCTCCGCCGCGCCGGCCGCGGCGATCTGGGTGAACTGGATGCGGTACGGGGCGACGGCGTCGAGGATCAGGACGACGCCCAGCCCGGCCGCGACGAGAGTGGTCCGCCAGCCCGACGACGGCAGGCCGAGCCGCCGCCACGCGACGGCGGCTGCCGCGAAGACCAGCGTGTACAGCACCGGCAGGAGGCGGTCCCACGCACGGATCTGCGTGGAGACGAGGTACGCGAACAGGAAGTTCAGGCCCCACGGGACGAAGAAGAGCACCGCGGTGGACAGGAGAGCCCCGACCAGGCCGAACGAGACGCCGTCCCCCGACGAGCCAGGCAGGCGCAGCCCGAGCGCCTTGCGACGCGAGGTGATGATCAGGCCGACGATCGCGAAGACGATGGCGACACAGGTGAAGAGCGAGCCGAAGTTGGACGGCAGGATCACGCCCGAGGTGCCGACCTTGGTGCCCTCGGCCAGGGCGCCGTCGACCAGGGAGTTGACCGGCCCCATCCCCGGCACGCGGGAGTACGGGGCGGGCATCAGGGCGAGGGACAGCGAGCCGGCGTACTGCACCGACTCGACCACCAGCCGCTTGGCCACCGGGTGCAGGGCGGGGTGCGTCCGCTCGAAGATCGCCGCGGGGAGCAGCGCGAGCCCGAAGAGCGCCACGACGAGCGCGGGGGGCGTGGCCGACAGGGCGAGCGAGCGCCACCGGGCCCCACGCGCGAAGCGCACGACGAGCGCGATCGTGCAGAAGAGGACGGCGAACACCGCGTAGTAGACGCCGCTCGTCGCGACGACGAGCACCACGAAGCCGTAGCCGAGCGCGGCGCGGACGCGGTGCTCCGAGCGCAGGGCGCGTTCGACGGCCCCGCTGCCGACCGCGAGCGCGAGGCCGACCCCGAGCACCGCCGAGTACATCGACGCGAGGTACATGTGCTCCGTGCGCAGCCAGTGGAACGGGATGAACGTGAGCGCGAGGGAGGCGAGCACGGCCATCGGTCCGCGCAGGCCGCACACGCGCAGCACCCACAGCGCGGCGAGCGCGGTCAGCGGGAACGAGAGCGCGTACATCGTGTTCAGCCCGAGGAACGGGTCGTTCGTCAGCGCGGCGACGACGCCGGACATGAGGTTCTGGGTGATGTCGGCGGCCGGGAAGTACCGCAGGTCCTGCCCGAACGGGTACCCGAGCTCGTTGTTCCCGAAGATCGCGCCCGTGGCCCACATCTTGGCGATCACGTAGACGGGGACGGCGTCGCCCGAGCCGAGCGGGGCGCGCATCCGGTCGAAGCCACCGAGGCCGAGGAAGAACAGGACGATCGACGTGAACGCCACCGACACCGGGTCGGCGAGGGGGTTGTCCCAGCGGAACGAGAGCCAGCGACTGCGGGCGCGAGGGGCCGGCGTCTCCACCGTGGCGTCGCCCGCCTCGGCAGGTTCGGTGTCCAGCGTCACGTCTCTCTCATCCTACGAAGGGGCAGGTCGGGCGCGGATCTCGTCGCGCGGCGGGCGCCCGGGGCGTCGCACGTCAACCCCAGCCCCGACCAGAGGGCGTCCAAGGATAACCGCCGCGCCCGACTAGGCTCTGCCCGTCATCCGTTCCGGCGTGAGGGGTCCGTGCGTGCACATCGCCGTCGTGAGCGTCGCCCGCACGGCTGCGCACGCCCGCCTCACCGTGCGGCACGCCCTGGCCGTCACCGACGCGCCGGTGACCGTGCTCGACGTCGACGGCACGTACCTCCCGGTCGGCCGCGAGACCGTGGTCGGGCCGGCCGACGTCGGCCTCCCGGCGGACGAGGTGCACCGCCGTGCGGCGCGGCTCGCCCCCACCGACGTCGGGCGGTCGTGCGTCCCCTCCCTGGTCCGGTCGCTGCCCTCGGACGTCGTCCTCGCACTCGCGCCCGGCGTGGTGCTACTGGCGTCCCCCGAGCCGATCGCCACCGCGCCGGCCGACCTCGTGCTCCTGCCGCGGGCGGACGCCCTGCGCGCCGACGGCCTGCGGCCCGACGCCTCCGACCTCGCCGACTCCGGGGCGTACTCGCCCCTGCTGCTGGGGGTGCGCCCGCGCCGTACGGACCTGCTCGACCTCTGGGAGCGCGCCGCCCTCGAGGCGGCCGGCGACCGCTGGCTCGACGCCGCCGCGGCCGTCGTACCTTCCACGGTGCTGCGCACCCCGGGCCTGCTCGTCTCGCCGTGGACCGTCGAGCCCGCCCAGGCCTACGGCACAGTGGACGGGACCCTGGCGCTCGACGGCTCCCCGGTCATGGCCCTCGACCTGACCGGGCTGGTGGCCGACGCGCCGTGGGAGCTGGGCCCGCCGGCGTGGGAGCGGCCGCGCGCCCGGCTCAGCGACCACCCCGCGCTCGCGGCGCTCGTCGCGTCCCTCGCGGGCGAGCTCGAGCCGTCGCCCGTCGATCCCTTCGCCGGCACGTCGCTCGGCACACCCGTCGACGCCACGCTGCGCGCGGTGTACCGCGCGGCGGACGCGTACGTCGACCCGTTCGACCCGGCGCGGCGCGACGAGCTGCTCTCCTGGCTCACGGCGCCGTCGGCCGACGGCGGCCCCGGCCGGTACCTCACCGCGCTGCGCGCCGGCCGGGCAGACCTCGTCCGGTCGTTCCCCGAGGTCCCCGGCGCCGACACCGCGGCGTTCCTCGCGTGGACGGCCGCGCACGCGGTGGGCGAGGGCCATCCCGCGCGACTGGTCGAGGAGTCGCTGCGTCGCGTCCCCGTGCGCGCGCCCGAGCGCGGTCGACGGGCGCCGGGCGTCAACGTCGTCGGCTTCCTGCGCGGCGAGCTGGGCATCGGGGAGTCCGCCCGCCTGCTGACCGCGGCCCTGCGGTCCGCGGGGGTGCCGGTGGTGACGCGCACGGTCGAGGCCGGTCTCGCCAGCCGGCAGCGCACGGCCGACCCGGCCGAGCAGCCGGGCGCGTTCCTCGACACGACCGTCGTGTGCGTCAACGCCGACCTCACCACCCGCGTGCTCGCGGCGGTCCCGGACGTCGCGGACCAGAGCTACCGGATCGGCATGTGGTACTGGGAGGTCGAGGAGTTCCCCGCGTCCCAGCACGGCGGCTTCGCCCGGCTCGACGAGGTCTGGGTGGCCACGGACTTCGTCCGGAGGGCCGTGGAGCCGCACTCGCCCGTGCCCGTGCGCACCCTCACGCCGCCGCTCCCCCAGCGCGGGCCGGACCCGACGCTGACCCGCGCCGACCTGGGCTGGCCCGACCGGCCCGTCTTCCTGTTCGCGTTCGACTTCCTGAGCACGGCCGAGCGGAAGAACCCCTGGGGCGTGGTCGACGCCTTCGTCCGCGCGTTCGCGCCCGAGGACGGGCCGCTGCTCGTCGTGAAGTCCATCAACGCCGACCGACGCCCCTCCGAGGCGGAGCGCCTGCGCCTGCGGGTGGCCGGGCTCCCCCACGTGCGGCTCGACGAGCGCTACCTGGACCCGGCGGAGCGCGACGCGATGATGGCTCTCGCCGACTGCTACGTCTCCCTGCACCGCAGCGAGGGGCTCGGGCTGACCATGGCCGAGGCGATGTCCTGGGGGAAGCCCGTCATCGCGACGGCCTACAGCGGCAACCTCGAGTTCATGACTCCCGAGAACAGCTTCCTGGTCCCGTGGACCCCGACCCGGATCGGGGACGGCGCCGAGCCCTACCCGGCGGACGGCACCTGGGCGGAGCCGGACCTCGACGCCGCGGCACGGTTCATGCGCCTCGTGGTCGACGAGCCGGAGACCGCGGCCGAGCGGGGCGCGCGCGCCGCGCGGGACATCGCGACCCTGCACTCGGCCGAGGCCGCGGGCCGCAGGTTCGCCGCCCGGCTCGAGGAGCTGGCGCGGGTCCGCAGCGCGCACGGTCGGGTGAGCGTGCGGTCACGGGTGGAGCGCGCGCTCACCGGCGTGCTGCGGCGAGCGCGGGTCAGCGGCCCAGGACGCGCTTGACCCGCCCGGCCGCGCGGCGCCCGACCTCCGAGACGCCTCCGGCCCGCAGGTAGTCCCGCGCCAGGACCGCGTCCTGGCGCAGGCTGCGCCGGGGACCGCGCGACCGCGGCCGCGCCG
>NZ_JBFUIK010000026.1:0-45728 GCF_056401915.1 Cellulomonas sp. P4_D11
CAGCCGGGGGGTCGGCCGGCGCGGCGGGCGCGACCGCGGCGGCGTCGAGCGCACGGGCCGCGAACTGGCCCGTGAGCAGGAAGGTCCGAAGGTCGGCCGCGGTGCCCGCCAGCGCTGCCTGCGCGGCCGCGTCGAGCGCGGGGCCGCTGTTGTTGACGCCACCGGTCAGCATCGTCGCAGCCGCGAGCCGGTCGTCGGCGTACTGCGCCAACGGCAGGCCGGTCGAGAGGAACGTCGAGGGTGCGACGGGATCACTGCTCGCGAGCGCCGCCTGCGCACCGGCGGTGACCGCAGGTCCGGTCGCCGCAGCAAGGACGCGCGCTACCCGCAGACGCTCGTCGGCGTACCACGCAGCGAGATAGCCCCCGTCGACGAAGGCCCGCAGGTCCACGACGGTCCCTGCCAACGCGTCCGTCGCCGCCTGACGCGTCGCCGGGCCGTCCGGGTTCGTCGCCAAGACCTCCGCCCATGCGCGGTACTCCGGGTCCGACGTCCCGTGGAACCCCGCCTCGACGAAGGCCCGGAAGTCGGCGACGGGATCCGCCGCGGCTGCCGACATCGCACCGGCCCCGAGGCCAGCCATGGACTGCAGCGCAGCCAACCCGAGCGAGCGCAACCACTGACGCACCAGAACACTCCTTGTCGTCGACCCCGCTGAGATCGACGGCACGCGCGGCGCCCCCCAGCCTCGCAGACCCTACCGGTCGCGCCGTGCGCGGGTCTGCCCGGTTGCGGGTCGGCTCGACGACGTCATCGCCAGGCGACGTACTCGACCTTCGTGAACGCGACCCCGGCGGCATCCCATCGCTCGCCGAGGACCGAGAGCCGGAGCTCGAAGTCGTCCAGGTGACGGTCGCCCTGCGGCGTCCAGCCGATCTCGGCGATCGCCGCGAGGCGCGGGAACGCCATCGACTCGACCTCCTCGATCGTCCGCAGCGTCTCGGTCCACAGCGGGGCCTCGACGCCCAGCAGGTCGTCCTCGCTCGTGCCGTCGAGGATCGCCGCGGGGTCCCACCCGTACGCCTCCGCCACGTCGGTGTACCCCCGCGCCCACTGCAACCCGTGGGGTGACGACGCGTCGTACTTCATGTCGAGGTACGCGACGTCGGCCGGGGACATGATCAGTCGGCCACCGTCGTCGACGAACGACCGCAGCCGCTCGGCCAGCGCCCTCGTCTCCGGGCGGACGTAGCTCCAGTACTGGCCCACCGACCCGGGCGGCAGCGGGCCGGCGTCGGCGATCTCGTGCCAGCCGACCACCGTCTTGCCGGTGTCCGCGGCGATCTGAGCGGCGCGGGTCACGAACGTCGCGTACTGCTCATCCGTCGTGGCGCGGGACTCGTCGCCACCGATGTGCAGGTACGGACCGGGCGTGAGCGCGGCGACCTCGCCGAGCACGTCCGCGACGAACCGGTACGTCGTCTCACTGGCAGGGTCGAGCGTGCTGAAGCCGACCTCGATGCCGCTGTACGCCGGGACGGCCTTGCCGTCGGGGTTCAGCTCCGGGGAGGACGCCAGCGCGGCGTTCGTGTGCCCGGGCAGGTCGATCTCGGGGACGATCGTCACGCCCCGCGCCGCCGCGTAGGAGACGATCGCGCGGTAGTCGTCCTGCGTGTAGAAGCCGCCCGGGTCGCCGTCGACGGCGTTGGCGGCGCCGACCTCGGTGAGCCGCGGCCACGAGCCGATCGCGATCCGCCAGCCCTGGTCGTCGGTCAGGTGCAGGTGCAGGTGGTTGACCTTGAGCAGCGCGATGTCGTCGATGTAGCGCTCGACGTCGTCGACACCGAAGAAGTGGCGCGCCACGTCGAGCATCGCGCCCCGGTAGGCGAACCTCGCGTGGTCGCGCACGTCCACGGCCGGAACCTCGCGCGCGGCACCCGGGTCGCCGAGCGGCACCAGCTGCCGCAGCGTCTGTACCGCCGCGAACGCTCCCGCCGGCTCGGCCGCGGCGATCTCGATGCCGTCCTCGTCGACGTGCAGCCGGTAGCCGTCGATGCCGCCGACCTCGGGGTCGACCGTCAGCCGGATGGCGGCGGCGGCCGCCGCGACGCCCACCTCGATCCCGGTGTCGTCGTGCACCAGCTCGGCGAGCACGGCGGCGGGTCCGGCCAGCGCCGGGTCGGCTGCGACCGCGACACCGGCGGCGAGCTCGAAGGGCCCACCGTCGGCCGGCGTCAGCTCGACCGGACGCGGCACGACGCTCGGGCCGACGGCCTGCGGGGCTGGCGACGGCTCCGCCGGCCGGGTGCACGCCGTGAGCGCCATCAGGGTCGCGACCAGAACCACCCAGATCCCCGCAGCAGCACCCCGGCGCGCCATCCGACCTCCTGTCCGCGGGCGAGTCTTGCAGGTCAGGGCGCCCCCCGTGCCCCACTCCGGTCTGGTCGGACCGGCTCGTTAGCATCGATCCCATGCCCATCAAGCTGGAGAACGTCGGCATCGCCGTCCGCGACCTCGACGCCACGATCGCCTTCTTCACCGACCTCGGTCTCACCGTCCTCGGCCGTGACACCGTCAGCGGCGAGTGGACCGACACGGCCGTCGGCCTCGACGGCAACCACGCCAGGATCGCGATGCTCCAGACGCCCGACGGCCACGGTCGCCTCGAGCTCTTCGAGTACATCCATCCCGAGGCGATCGAGACCGAGCCCACCCTGCCCAACGAGATCGGCATGCACCGCGTCGCCTTCTCCGTCGACGACATCGACGAGGCCCTCGAGATCGCCGCGAGGCACGGGTACCGACCGCTCCGCGGCGTGGCCACGTACGAGGACGTCTACAAGCTCACCTATCTCCGCGGCCCGAGCGGCATCCTCCTGATGCTCGCCGAGGAGCTGACGAAGTCGTAGACGGGTCGCCTTTCAGAGGGTGAGCAGGACCTTGGTGGCGCGGCGCTCGTCCATCGCCTGGTACCCCTCGGCCGCCTTCTCGAGCGGCAGGGTGAGGTCGAAGACCTTTCCCGGGTCGATGGTCCGGTCCCAGATGAGGCGGATGAGCTCGGGCAGGAAGCGGCGCACGGGAGCGGGACCGCCGTGCAGGTGCACCCCCGAGAAGAACAGCTCCTCGCCGGGCAGCGCGACGTCGTGGGCGACGCCGACGTAGCCCACGTGCCCCCCGGCCCGGGTGGCGCGGATGGCCTGCATCATCGACTCCTGGGTGCCGACGGCCTCGATCGTGGAGTGCGCGCCGAGGCCGCCGGTGAGCTCCTTGATCCGGGCCACGCCGTCGTCGCCGCGCTCCTCGACGATGTCGGTCGCGCCGAAGTCGCGGGCCAGGGCCTGCCGGTCGGCGTGGCGCGACATCGCGATGATGCGCTCCGCTCCCAGCTGCTTGGCGGCGAGCACGCCGAGCAGGCCGACCGCGCCATCACCCACGACGGCGACCGTCTTGCCCGGCCCGACCTCGGCGGCGACGGCGGCGAACCACCCGGTCCCCAGCACGTCGGAGGCCGCGAGCAACGACGGGATCAGGTCGTCGTCGGGCATCCCGGGCGTGGCGACGAGCGTGCCGTCGGCGTGCGGGATCCGGGCGTACTCCGCCTGGGCACCGGGGACCGCACCGGGGCCGCGGTGCACGCAGTGGGTCTGGTAGCCGGCCCGGCAGATCTCGCAGGTGTTGTCCGACGAGAAGAAGGTCCCGACGACGAAGTCGCCGACGGCGAGCGTCCGGACGGCCGAGCCGATCTCGTCGACGACGCCGACGTACTCGTGGCCCATCGGCTGGTGGTCGACGTCGTCGGCACCGCGGTACGGCCACAGGTCGGACCCACAGATGCAGGTGGCGGACAGCTTGATGAGGGCGTCGGTCGGCTCGACGATCGTCGGCCGCTCGGTCTCGTCGACCCGGACGTCGCCCGGGGCGTACATGACGACTGCGCGCATGGTGGTGGTGCCTCTCTGTCGGGGTGCTACCGCGCGTCGAGCGCGACAGCGGGTGGGGTGGGCCGACCCGCGCGGGGTCGGGTGGTCAGGGCCAGGAAGGTTCCGGCGGCCAGCAGCAGGGACGTGACGGTGACGACGCCCAGCGGCAGGATGCTGGCGGCACCGGCGACGCCGACGAGCGGTGCCGCGATCCCGCCGAAGCCGAAGCGGACCATGCCGAGCAGCGACGAGGCGGTGCCGGCGATCTGCGGGTACCCGGTCAGGGCCAGGGTCGTGGCGGGAGGTGAGCTGAACGCGACGCCCGAGGCGAGCACGAACAGCGCGACGACGACCACCCCGACGGGGACCGCGGTCAGGCCGGCGAGCAGCAGGCCGGCGGCGCCCACGCCGGCGGCCGCCGTCCCGACCAGCAGGGTGGGACGAGCCCCCCACCGGGCCGAGGCGCGGCCAGCGAGGTGGCCGAAGACCATGTAGCCGGCGGAGTTGAGGCCGAACGCGAGCGCATAGCCCTGCGGGGACAGGCCGTAGATGCCCTGCAGCACGTAGGTGGCGCCGGCGAGGTAGGCGAACAACGCCGCGTAGACGAACCCCTGGCTGAGCACGGCACCCAGGTACGTCCGGTCAGCCAGCAGCAGGCGGTAGTCCCGGGCCGTCTGCGCGAACCCGCCGGAGGTCCGCCTGCCCACCGGCAAGGTCTCCGGGAACAGCGCCAGGACGGCGAGGAGCAGGACGACCCCCACCGCGGCCAGGACGACGAACATCCCGCGCCAGTCGGTGAGCGTCGTCAGCTGCCCGCCGGCCAGCGGACCGACGACGGCGGCGAGCCCGCCGACGACCGTCAGCTGCCCGTAGAACCGCATCAACCGGTCGCCGCTGAGCACATCCCGGCCGGCGGCCTGCGCGATGACGATGCCGACCCCACCGGCCAGCCCCTGCACCAACCGGGCCAGGATCAGCAGCTCGACGCTCGGGCTCGCGGCGCACAGCAGCGACGTGGCGACGTACGCCACCACGCCGACCAGCAGGACGGGTCGCCGCCCGAGCCGGTCGGAGAGCGGCCCGGCGACCAGCTGGCCGAGGGCCAGGCCGACCAGGCACGCCGTCACGGTGAGCTGCGCGGTCGACGTCGCCGCGCCGAGCTCGGCCGTGAGGGCCGGCAGCGCGGGCAGGTACAGGTCCATCGAGATCGGACCGAACACCGTCATGAGCAGCAGGAGCGTCGGCAGGTGGCGGGTCGGGTCCAGGCGTGAGGGTCGGGACTGTGGGGGCATGTCCACCAGGCAACCGGACGGCTCGGGCGCCGGGGAGTCCCTGACGTGGGGTGTACCGGCGGTACACCCCACCGCACGGACTCCCTCCTGAGCGCCACCCGGCCTACCGTCGGAACCATGGACAACCGAGCGGACGTGCGCGAGTTCCTCATGACGCGGCGCGCCAAGGTCACGCCGGACGCCGCCGGCGTCGTCGCGGGGACCAACCGGCGGGTCGCGGGCCTGCGGCGCAGCGAGGTCGCGGCCCTGGCCGGGGTGAGCGTGGAGTACTACGCCAAGCTCGAGCGCGGCGCGATCGGCGGTGCGTCGGCGTCGGTCCTCGATGCCGTGGCGCGCGCGTTGCAGCTCGACGACACCGAGCGCGCGCACCTTTTCGACCTCGCCCGCGCCGCCGACGGCATCCCGTCCTCGGGCAGACCACGCCGCCGGGTGGCCCGGTCGTCGACGCCGCGGCCCAGCCTCCAGTGGGCGCTCTCGGCCATCACCGACGGGGTCGCGTTCGTCCGCGACCAGCGGCAGGACCTGCTGGCGACCAACGCGCTGGGCCGGGCCTTCTACTCGCCTGTCATCGGTGACGGCGGCCGCACGCCGAACCTGGCGCGGTTCCAGTTCCTCGATCCTGCCGCGCGCGACTTCTACCCCGACTGGGACCTGTTCGCCGAGATGTGCGTCGCGATCATGCGCGCCGAGGCCGGGCGCGACCCGCACGACAAGGCGTTGCAGGACCTCGTCGGTGAGCTGTCGACCCGCAGCGACGCGTTCCGCCGGCTGTGGGGCGCACACGACGTCCGCACCCACGGCGCCGGGACCAAACGGTTCCACCACCCCGTGGTCGGCGAGCTCACGCTCGCCTACGAGGAGCTCGCCATCACCGCCGAGCCCGGTCAGGTGCTGCTCGTGTACACCGCCGAACCCGGCTCACCCTCGGCCGACCGCCTCCGCCTGCTCGCGTCGTGGGCCGCCGACCCGGCCCACGCCGGTGCCGTGTCGTAAGGGGGTACGGCTACAGGAGCAGCGCCTGCAGCTCGTCGAGGCGTCCGTACAGGTCGGGAAGACCGCGCAGTCCGTCGATCACGACCTCGTGCGAGAGCGTGAGGTCGGGGCCGGCGTCCGTCTGCGCACCCGCGAGGCAGCGCAGGACGTTCCACCGCGTGTGCCCCAACCAGCCGCCGACCGTGTGCGCGAACCAGCTGGGACCCGGTGGCGGGAGCGCCCCGCCCGCGGCGACGTAGCCGTCGAGGACCGAGCGGAAGGCGGCGGGGTCGAGGTCGTCGAACCCGGGTCCCTTCGCCAGGCTCAGCGCGGTCGAGCCGAGCTCGCCGGACAGGTCGAGCATCCCCGAGAGCTCCCAGTCGAGCACCACCGGCCGGCCCTCCCGAGCGAGCAGGTTCCACGGGTGGATGTCCCGGTGGGTCAGCACGACGGGTCCCGGGCGCTCGCAGGTGTGGACGAGCTGAGCGATCGCGAGGAGCGTCCCGGCCTGCGAGGTGAGCTCGTCGGCCCACGGCTGTCCGGTCGCGGACGCGCGCTCGGCGAGCTCGGACCAGTCCCGTGCCGGGCGGTCGTCACTCACCACCGGCGTCCACGCGACGTCGAGCGCGTGCATGCGCGCGAGGATCCCACCGATCTCGAACCCGTAGGCCGGTGACACCGGCGCCTCGGGCACCAGCTCGGCCTCGACCCAGCGGTGGACGAGCAGGCCCGGGCTCGCCGAGATCGGCTCGGGCATCGGGATGCCTGCCGCGAAGGCGGCCCGCTCGAACCGGAACACGTGCTCGACCGGGGAGATCGAGCGGCGGTCGTCGAGGTTCAGCTCCTTCACCGCGAACGACCCCCGGTCGGTGTCGAGCCGGAACGTCCGGTGGGCGAACCCGCCGTGGACGCGGGTCATCGGCCCCGTCGGCGCGCCGAGATGTGCGAGATCCACCCGCAGCACGATAGGACGCCCCGGCCGAGGACCGACCTCGGTCGAGGAACCTCACGCCTGTCAGTCGTCTGCGCGACGACGTCCGGTCCAAGGCCTCGCGGCTCTCGGCGATCGAGAGCTCGCTGACGACCTACCTCGAGGTCAACGCCTGACGGTGGACGTAGCCCTTCTGGGTGATCACCCGGTCCCGACGTGCGAGCACGCCGATCGCTTCGTAGCGTCGAAGGACCGAATCCCCACCCCACGAAGGAGGAGAACGGCATGGCTACCATCGAGCAGACCGTCGACGTCGAGGCCCCGATCCGGACCGTCTACGACCAGTGGACCCAGTTCGAGGAGTTCCCGCGGTTCATGGGCGGAGTCGACGAGGTCAGGCAGGTCAGCGACCGGCTGACGCACTGGACGACCTCGATCGGCGGCGTGACGCGTGAGTTCGACGCCGAGATCGTCGACCAGCATCCCGACCAGCGCGTCGCCTGGCGGAGCGTCGACGGCACGACCCACGCGGGCGCCGTCACGTTCGAGAAGCTGGACGAGACCCGCACCCGGGTGGCCGCACGGATCGACTGGCAGCCCGAGTCGGCCGTCGAGAAGATCGGCGCTGCGGTCGGCGTCGACGACCGGCAGGTCAAGGCCGACCTCGAGAGGTTCCGCACGTTCATCGTCGAGCGCGGCTCCGAGACCGGCGCCTGGCGCGGCGACATCGGCTGACCGCTCCGCGACGACGCCGGCTCGTGAGTCTCTGACGGGCCGGCGTCGTCGCGTCCGGTGCTACCACGCGATTCCGGGCTCGTAGGAGCCGAACGACCACTCGTGACCGCCGGGGTCGAGAACGCGCGCGCGCCGCGATCCCCACTCGGTGTTCTCGGGTGGGAACACCGACCGGCCGCCCGCGGCGACCGCCTTGTCGTACAGGTCCTCGACTCGATCGGTGTGGAGATAGAAGCCCCGGCCCACCGATCTGTCGTGGAGTCCTGGCGTCTCGTCGCCCTGGTCGAAGCTCGCCACCATCACGACCGCGCGATCGAGCCGCAGCTCGGCGTGCTGGACCGTGCCGTCGGGCCCGTCCTGACGAGTCACGACCCGGAAACCGAGGGCCTCGAGCCACGCGATCGCTGCGGGAGCGTCCCGATAGCTGAGGTAGCCGTACAAGGCCGCAGCGACATGCTCGTCACCCATGATTCCGACGCTTGCACGCGCAGGGCACCGGCCGCAACAGGCGCTCGACGGCCGCGGTCGTTCAGTCGGTCGGCTCGCCCGCCGGCGGCTCCTCCACGATCTCGTCGGGCGTCGGTTCGCCCTCGCCAGACTCGGCACCAGGGTGCAGCACCTCGGGGGTGACCTCCTGCTCGAGGCTCGGGAACCCGTAGCCGCCTTCCTGCACCCCGGCGTGCGGGTCCTGCGGTGTGTCGCTCATGGTCGCCCCTCCTGCCGTGCCCGGACCGTCGCGGACCAGGTTCGTCCCATCGTCATCGCCCGCCCTGTGCTGCGCCATCCGGAGGTCAGTGACCCGCGGCATCGAACGCAGGCGCGAACCGCAGCTCGCCCCGCGGCTCTGGGCCCGAGAAGGTGACGTGCTGGACGACGGCGGGGTCAAGGCCTCGGTGCGACAGCGGACCGCCGCCCGTGAAACCCATCCGTCCGTAGATGTTCGGGTCGCCGATCAGCGCGCAGCCGCGCGCCCCGCGGTCACGGAGCCGGCGCAGACCCTCGTCGACGAGTGCCCGACCGATACCCCGCCGTTGCCGATCCAGCCGGACGGAGATGGGTCCCAGCCCGAACCAGCCGTCGTGCGACCCGTCGATCGTCACGGGAGAGAACGCGACATGCCCGACGACATCGCCGTCGTCCTCGGTCACGAGCGAGAGAGTCAGGTCGCCGGACGCGCGCAGCGACCGGAGGATCGGCGCCTCGGACCCGTCGCTGAACCACTGCGGCTCGAAGGCGGCGATGGTCAGCCGATCGATGGCGTCGACATCGTCGGGGCGTTCGGGTCGGATCAGCACCGTCGTCTCCGGCTCGCGGGGCGCGCCTGCTCGGACGCGCCTCGCAGCGTAGGGCCGGGTGCCGTGGAGCCGAAGCGGATATGCGCCGGTCCGCGCCGGCTGCTCAGCGGGCGGTCACGACCGCCTCCATGACCAGCTCGAGCCCGCCGTCGATCTCGCGGGTGGCCAGTGATGTGGTGACGCTCGCGAGTCCACCAAGGTCCCGGACGTGCGTGCCGCCGCAGGGGATGTCGGTCAGGCTGTCGGGCAGCTCGCAGACCCAGGCGCGCCGGCCGGAGAGCGTGTCGTCGTCGCGCTCGATGCGTACCGCACCGCCCGCCGCGATCCATGGCTCGAGCTGGGCGTTGACGCGTTGTGCGACGGCCGAGGGATCAGAGAGAGCGCCAGGGGTGAATCCCTTGCGACGCAGCGACTTTCCGATGCGGTAGGTGTCCGTGGATCGGTACGGGCTGATGCGCGAGCGTTGGATGGCGAGCGAGTCGAACGCGGGATTGCCCAGCGCATCGGTGGGCGCGTCCTTGGTCCACGCCGACGCCAGTGCCGCATCGAGCGCGAGCGAGGCGAGATGGCACGCGGTGTGTGCGGCGGACAGGGCAGCGCGGAAGCTCTGGTCGACATCGATCTGCACCGAGTCACCGACGACGGGGGGTGGTCCCTCGACGACGTGCGCGACGACGAAGATCCATCCCTCTGTTCCGGTGCGGACGGGCAGGTCCGCGCCGAGGTGCAGCCGGCCGTCATGGATCCCACCGGTGACGGCGTCCATGACCGGTGTCGTGCCCTGGGCGGTGGCCAGAGTGCCGCGGTCGGCGGGCTGGTCAGGCCACGCGCTGTCGACGGGGTGGAAAGCGGTCGTGTCGAGGAGGACCGCGGATCGTTCGTCGTCGAGCGGTTCGACGTGGAGCACCGTCCCGGTCGAGGACGTCGCGCCGTCCGGGTACGTGACGATCGTGTCGGACGTGGGCAGGGCCATGGGCTGGTCTTTTCGTCAGGGCTGGCCCGGGTCGGCCTGCGTCGGGTCCTCGCCCTGAATCTACGAGAGCCGCACAGCGGGAATCGAGTCGAGACGCCCCGCGGCCGGCGCCGGGGTGGCACCGTGGAGAGGCACACCCACGGAAGGACGATCCATGCGACTCGTGGTCACCCAGAACATCACCCTCGACGGCGTCGTCGACCTCTCCGACGACTGGTTCCGCCCGGCCGGCGCCGACGGCGCGCACGACGTCGAGCTCGAGGCGGAGCTGCGGCGGCAGGACGCGACGTGCGACGCGATGCTGCTCGGGCGGCGCACGTTCGAGGACTTCCGCGCCTACTGGCCGCAGCAGACCGACGACACGACGGGCATCACCGCGCAGCTCAACCGGGTCACCAAGTACGTCGTGTCCTCCACGATGGACGACCCCGGATGGGAGAACAGCGTCGTCCTGCGAGGTCCGCTCGCCGACGAGGTGTCCCGGCTGCGGGCCGCACCCGGCGCCGACGTCGTGGCGACCGGCAGCGTCAGCGTCGTGCACGACCTCATCAGCTCCGGCGTCGTCGACGAGTACCGGCTGTTCGTCCACCCGGCCGTCGCCGACGGGGGTCGACGCCTGTTCGACGGGTCCGGCGCCGCGCGACTGGACCTCGAGGAGTCCCGTCGTTTCGTCTCGGGCGTCGTCCTGCTCCGGTACGTCCCCGCCCGGTCCTGAGGTCACTGGGTCGCGGCGAGGAACTCCCGGATCTCCGCGACGACGTCGTCCGGCGCGTCCTGGTAGATCAGGTGCGCACCGTCGAGGATCGCGATCCTGCTGTCCGGGTGCTCGCTCGCGACGGCCTCGTGGGTCTCGACCCAGTCCGGCATGCCGAACTCCTGGGCGAGCTCGACGGAGTCCTGGGCGAGGATCATCAGCGTGGGGATCGCGTCGTCGAAGCGGTGCCCCGCGAGCGCGAGGTCGTTCCGCATCGACCAGCTCGACTCGTTGTCGAGCAGGCGCAGGTCCAGCTTCGTGTTGTCGAGCAGCCAGTCGCGCTCCTGCTCCGTCCGGTCGAGCAGCGGGTTGGCGGGCAGGAGGCTCGAGTCGTCGCCGTTGATCCAGTGGTCCACGCGCACCAGGCCGACGAATCTCGCGACGGTCATCATCGGGTCCAGGCCGCCGTCCGCGGACAGATCGCCCTCGTAGTCCTCGGGAGCCATCTGGCCGGGCGAGGTGCTGTCCAGGCCCACGAAGCCGGCCACCTCGTCCGGGTAGAGCTCGGCGAACTCCAGCCCGTACAGGCCACCGATGGAGTGCGCCACCAGCACGTAGGGCCCCTGCACGCCGGCGCCGTGCAGCGCATCGTGGACCTCGGTAGCGACGTTCTGGTTCGTCCGCTCCCTCTGCGTCGAGTCGGAGAAGCCGTAGCCGAGATAGTCCACGGTCGCGATGTTGACGTCCTCGGAGAGAGGCTCCCAGACGCTCTTGAGCTCGTAGTAGGAGCTGCCCAGACCCATGCCGGCCAGGAAGACGAGGGTGGGCTCGCCGGGGTGCTCCGCACGCGAGTAGACGTGCATCCGGCTACCGCCCTCCACCTCCACCAGCTCGCCGGGAACGTCGAGCCGCGCCAGGCCGAGGGCGTTCGCCGCCTGGTTGATGCCGGTCAGCAGGAGGATCAGCGCGACCACGCCCGCGACCGCCACGACGACGCCGCGCAGCAGCCGCCTCGTCCATCTCCGTCGTCGTCTCGGTGTCTTCGTCGTCGGTTCGGGCTCGGCGGAGGCGACTGTCATGGCTGGAGATTCGCAGGTCGGACGGCCGCGCCGCATCCACCGGGGCCGGTGCGGCAGGATCGACCCGTGGTCGAGACGTCGGCGTACGCCCTGGTCGAGCGCGAGCGCCGGTTCCTCGCACCAGAACCGCCCCAGCGCGGTGTCGTCGCCGAACGTCTGCTCGTCGACCGCTACGTGGACGGCACGCGCTTACGGTTGCGTCGCAGCACACCCATCGGCGACGACACCGCCTCCACGTCCCTCAAGCTGACGCAGAAGCTCCCCGGGCGCCCGTGGGGCACCCTCACCACTGTCTACCTGTCCGAGGACGAGTACGCGGTCCTGGCCGCGCTCCCGGCGCGGGAGCTGGTCAAGCGCCGGCTGTCCGTGCCACCTCTCGGGTACGACGTGTTCGACGGCCCGCTCACCGGCCTCGTCCTGGCCGAGGCGGAGTTCCTCGACGACGAGCACGCGGCGGCGCTGGCTGTGCCGGCCGGTCTGGTCGAGGTCACGGCGGACGAACGGTTCACCGGAGGTCGACTCGTCGCTACCGACCCTGCGGAGGTGCTCCGGGCGGCCTCGGAGCTTCTGCTCAGACGGCGCTGAGCGTCCAGAGGTGCGGAGCTCGGGGCCGCCGGGCGGCGTCGTCATGGTCCGCAGCCTCGCCCTGTCCCCGTGCCGGGTCCAGCCGAACCGAGGTCCAGCCCCGACGAGGCTTGTGGCCGAAGGCGGATGTCGAGACGCACGACAGATCGACTTGGCTCGTGCGGCGGGTCGTGACCGAACGACTTCCCTGCTGACAGGCAGCCAAAGGAGGAACGGGCCGTGTGCACGGGATCGCGGGCACCGTCAGGGCCGCGTCCGTACTGTCGGGGCATGGCAGACCTTGGGCACGTCACGTGGCCAGCCGGACCGATCGCCACCGCTCGACTTCTGCTCCGCCCGCCGGTGGCGCGATCGCGCGGCGTTCGTCGAGCTCTACGCCTCACCCAAGGTCGGGACCTACACGGGCGGATCCCGATCGCGTGAGGCGGTCGAACGCGCGCTACCAGCTGCTCCGCAGGGGCGTCCCGGTCATTTTGTGATCGACCTCGACGGAGCAATGGTCGGGATCGTCCAGCTCGAACGCCGGGACGTCGACTACGAGGTTCGCCAGGCGGCCGGCCACGTGGACCTTGGGTACCTCCTTCTCCCGGAGGCATGGGGACGGGGATACGCCACCGAAGCCTGCGAGGCCGCACTCAGCTGGTTCGCTGGCGCACTGCCCGGTGAAGCCGTCGTCCTCATCACCCAGACCGCGAACGTGCCGTCGATGCGCCTGGCAGCGAGGCTGGGGTTTGTCGAGGTCGAGCGGTTCGAGGCATACGACGCCGAGCAGTGGTTCGGTAGGTGGACCCCACCCCCAGCGGGTGCTCGGAATCATCGCTCGTGAGAATCGGACCTGGGGCGATGCGGTCGTGGAGAACCGCCGGTCGACGGTCTTGCGAAGCCGGCCTCACCAGTCACTCCTGTCAGAACGCTCGCTACCGCCCGGGCGGCGGTGCACTCGTCGTCTCCCGGACGATGAGCTCGACCGGGACGTTCTGGTGACGGTGCTGCCGGCGCGGGTTCTCGATGGCGTCGATCAACAGTCCGACGCCGAGACTCGCCACGTGTGCGAGGTCCTGCCGCACGGTCGTGAGAGCTGTCGTCAGGAAGGACGACTCCGGCATGTCGTCGACGCCGACGACACTGACGTCCTCCGGGACCCTCTTACCGGCCTCGCCGAACGCCCGCAACAGGCCGACTGCCATCTGGTCGTTGGCGACGAAGACCGCCGTCACGGACAGGTCTGTGGCGAGCTGCGCGCCGAGGTCGTAGCCCGACTGCGCAGACCAGTCCCCATGAAGGGGACTCGGAACCTCGGCGCCGGCCTCGGAGAGCACGTCGCTCCAGCCCTGCTGCCGCAACCCCGTCGAGCGCCAGCCCAACGGACCACCGAGATGGTGCACGGTGCGGTGACCGAGCGCCAGGAGGTGCGCCGTCGCAAGTCGACCGCCCGAGTACTGGTCTGCGTCCACGACGATCTCGTTGCTGGAGATCCCGTACGACCCCGACGTGCTCAGGACCGGCAGGTCGCCGATAGCACCCAGGGCGAGCGCACAGAGCCCGGCGGGCTCATTGATGACGATGGCGTCCACGCCCTGGTCGACAAGGTCACCGAACGAGCGCCTGATTATCTCGGCGCCGCCGACGACCGTGTTGACGACCGCCATGTCATACCGCGCTCCATGGATGGCGTGCTCGGCGGCCACCAGCAGCGACGAGGGCCCGAAGTCGAAGGATCCGACCGAGAGCACCCCGATCGTCCGGCTTGGGCCGAGCACGGGGCTCCGGGCCGCCCGGTGGGGACGGTAGCCGAGCATGACGATCGCCAGGCGAACTCGACGTCGCACGTCGTCGCCCACGTGCGGGTCGCCGTTGACGACTCGGGACACGGTCTCCTGCGACACGCGGGCGGCGCGGGCGACATCCATCTCCGCGACCGGGCGATGGGCGCGCTTGGCGCTTCGTGGGGCGGTGACGATGTCGTCACTCACGGGGCCTCATTTCGCCGGCGATGTCGGATGACCACGCAGTCGAGCGCAAGATGGAAGGCGGCGCGGCGCCCCAGATCGGTCGCCGTCACCTCGG
Source organism: Cellulomonas sp. P4_D11 (assembly GCF_056401915.1). Lineage (NCBI taxonomy): Bacteria > Bacillati > Actinomycetota > Actinomycetes > Micrococcales > Cellulomonadaceae > Cellulomonas > Cellulomonas sp. P4_D11. The sequence continues at coordinate 14,484 of NZ_JBFUIK010000026.1, forward strand.
CGGACCGCAGCGGTCGACGGCTGCGCCGCCCTGCCAGGAGGAGCCGGCCGAGCGGCGCAGTCGTGAGGGGTCGGATCGCTGGTGCGGCTGTGCGACCCGGTGTCCACTGAGCATGGCTACGTAGCCATGGATCCGCAAGTCTTGTGATCGTTTCGTTACCCACGAGCTCCGGCAGCATCGGTGAAGCAACGGCCGGGAGTGCATCCGGTATATGTTCTCGGTGGCTTCTTCCATCTGCCCTGCCGCGATGACTCGGCTTCTTCCCAGGCCACGGGCATCGTCGACCGTGAGCGGAGCGTGAGTGGTGTCCGTCGACTCCTCGTCGCCTGGTGTTCGCGGCCCGCGGTCCATCAGCGCAAGACGGGTCTCCGGCACTGACGTTGCTCGCGCGGCGGGGGTGTCCCAGAGGACCGTCTCGCGCGTCGTGACCGACGATCCGAGGGTGAGCCCGGAGGCCCGTCGCCGCGTCCAGGAGGCGATCGACGCTCTGGGCTACCGACCGAACAGCGCGGCGCGATCGGTGCGACTCGGCAGCACCCGGACCATCGGGCTCCTCACCGTCGGGAGCGCCGCCTACGGGCCGGCCTCGCTCACGATCGCGACCGAACGCGCAGTCAGCGATGCCGGATATGGGTTCCGCCTGGTGAACACGGTCGACGTGGACAACGAGTCGTTCGAGAACGGACTGTCGTCACTTCTCGATCAGGGTGTCGACGCGGTTGTCGTCAATGAGCCGACGTCCACCTTTCGCTCCCGACGGCACGGCCTTGAGGTCCCGGTGCTCAGCCTGTCCGGCGTACTGAACCTGGCGGAGATCGAGCTCGTGGTCGAGAGCGACGAGACCGGCGGGATCTCCGAGGCTGTCAACCACCTGCTCGCGCTCGGGCACGAGACGGTGCACCACATCGCCGGTCCGAACGAGTGGCCCTCGTCGGTGCGACGCCGGGAGGCGTGGCGCTCGGCACTCGAGCACGCCGGGCGCCGTATCCCCGACGCACCCGAGGGAGACTGGTCGCCCTCGTCGGGCTATGAGGTTGGCCGCACCCTCGCAGCGCGCGCCGATGTCACGGCGGTCTTCGCCGCCAACGATCACATGGCCTTCGGCCTGATCCGGGCGCTGCAGGATGCCGGCCGGAGCGTGCCGGAGGACATCAGCATCGTCGGGTTCGACGACGTGCCGGAGGCCGCATTCATGCCGCGTGCGCTGACGACCGTGCGCCAAGAGCTGACGGCCGCGGCAGTTCGCGGCGTCGAGCTGCTCATGGAGGTGCTCGATGGGCGCCGCGACAAGGGCACCGTCGAGAAGGTGCCGACCCACCTCGTGATACGCGAGACCACGGCCGCCCCTCCTGGGAGCTGAGCCGGACGCGGGGCGAGACGGGCGTTCTGCACCTCGCCGCGCACCGGTCGTCCGCATCCGTGCTGGTTGACTTCGGCCGACTCAGATCACTAGGGTCGGCCGCGCTGGCTACGTAGCCACGCCCCGCCGGACGACTGCCGGCTCACAAGACCACCGGCCGGATGGCTACTCCGTCCGGTGGTGAGCACCGTCCGATCGGAGTCCCGCATGGCGCGCACGTCTTTCAACGATGCCTGGTCCTACCGCGCACCGCTCAGTGCGTTCGCGGCAGTGAACGGCGAGGACGCCGCACTCACACCGGTCCGGCTACCGCACGACGCGCTCCGAGACGCCGATCGCGCGGCGGACGTCCCGTCCAAGGGCGCCGGTGCGTACTACCCGACCGGTGCGTACGCCTACCTGAAGTCGTTCGACGTCCCGGCAGAGTGGGCCGGAAAGGTCGTCCGCCTCGAGATCGAGGGTGCGTACCGGCACGCGATGGTGTTCCTGAACGACGAGCTCGCCGGACATCGGGCCGACGGGTACGCGCGCTTCTTCGTCGACCTGACGCCGTACCTCCGGTTCGGTGACCGGAACACCCTGCGCATCGAGGTGCGGTCCGGCCAGGACTCGCGGTGGTACTCCGGTTCGGGGCTATACCGCCCGGTCTACCTGCACGTCGACGACCCGGTGCACATCGAGCCCGACGGCGTCCGCGTCAGCACGGTGCGTCTCGAGGACGACCGAGCCGTCATCGAGGTCGTCACGTCGGTCGTCAACCGCGGGCTGACCACCGGTGCGCTCACGGTCACCACGTCCATCACCGACCCCGCGGGGACACGCGTCGAAGGCGATGTCACGCCCCTGACGCTCGCGCCGGGGCGCACCGCCGTCGTGCGCCAACGCCTGTACCTCCCCGATCCCCACCTGTGGAGCGTGAGCACGCCGAACCTGTACGTGGCCCGCACCGGCCTGGGCGACGCGGCCCAGGACGTACTCACCACCTTCGGCATCCGCACGGTCACCGTCGACCCGCTCCGAGGGCTACGCATCAACGGCGAGATCGTGCTGCTGCGCGGCGCATGCATCCACAGCGACAACGGCCCGCTCGGAGCGGCGTCGATCGCCCGGGCGGAGGAGAGGCGCATCCAGCTGCTCAAGGCTGCAGGCTTCAACGCGATCCGCTCCGCACACAACCCGGCCTCCCCCTCGTTGCTCGACGCGTGCGACCGCCTGGGGATGCTCGTGATGGACGAGGCCTTCGACATGTGGACCCGCGGCAAGACGCCCAATGACTACGCGCTGGACTTTCCGCAGTGGTGGGGAGCCGACCTGCAGTCGATGGTCGCCAAGGACTACAACCACCCGAGCGTGATCATGTACTCGCTGGGCAACGAGATCGTCGAGGTGGGCACCCCGCACGGCGCAGCCCTGGCACGGGAGATGGCCGAGCACGTACGCAGCCTCGACCCCACCCGCCTGGTCACCAACGGCATCAACGCCGCGCTGGCCGTCCTCGACGACCTCCCGGCGATCCTGGCGAGCGAGCGCGGACTCAACGAGATGATGGCCGACGTCGGCCAGGGGATGCGGGCGATCGGGTCGTCCGAAGCGGTCACCCGGCGCACGGCCGAGTCGAGCTCCGTGCTCGACGTGCTCGGCCTCAACTACGCCGACGGCCGCTACGCCACTGATGCGGCACTGTTCCCGCACCGCGTCCTTGTCGGCTCGGAGACCTTCCCCTCGCAGATCGGGACGCTCTGGCCGCTGGTCCTGGCCCATCCGCACGTCATCGGAGACTTCACGTGGACCGGCTGGGACTATCTCGGCGAGGTCGGCATCGGCGCCACGGCCTACCAGGAGGACCCCGATGCCGTGCCCGGACTCGAGCGTGAGTACCCGTACCTCACTGCCTGGTGCGGCGACCTGGACATCACGGGGTGGCGCCGACCGGTCTCCTACTACCGGGAGATCGTCTTCGGCCTGCGCACCGAGCCCGCCATCGCCGTGCTCCGCCCCGAACGGCACGGCCACACCGTGTCCATGCAGTCCCCGTGGGCATGGAGCGACTCGGTCTCCTCCTGGACCTGGCCGGGCTTCGAAGGCCGCCCTGTGACCGTCGAGGTCTACGCAGACGCCGACGAGGTCGCCCTCCTGCTGGACGGGACCGAGGTGGCGCGCGAACCCGTGGGCGCGCGGCGACCCATGCTCGCGTCCCTCGAGACCGTCTACCGCCCGGGTGAGCTGGTGGCCGTCTCCTACCAGGCGGGCGTCGAGACCGGCCGGACCTCGCTGGTCTCCGCGTCGGGCCCGACCACCTTGACCGTCACCGCCGATCGGACCGAGCTGCGGGCCGACGACACCGACCTCGCCTACCTCGCCATCGAGCTGCGCGACGCGAACGGCGTCCTGGTCACCGGCGCCGACCAGCCGATCACGGTGGACGTCAGCGGCGCGGGCGAGCTGGTCGCCTTGGGCTCCGGCAATCCGACGACGACCGAGCGCTTCGACGCCCCGACACGCACGACCTTCGACGGTCGTGCCCTCGCCGTGGTCCGCCCGACCGGCCACGGGGCCATCGACGTCACCGTCACCAGCGACGGGATGGAGCGGGTGGTCGTCGCTCTGATCGCGCGGACAGCGACGCTCGCTGGCGAGTAGGTGTCCTCGGCCAGGACATCGGTGACGTCGGTGGCCGTTGACGAGAGGAGGACCTCCGGTTGGGTGTGGCTTGTCGACGGCCCACACCCACCCGGAGGTTCTCGTGGCTCACGCTCACGCCCGGCGCCATGCGCGTGGTGTGTTCGAGCGGTCGGTTCGATCTGGGCTGACCACCGCCGGCCAGGCGGGCAGCATCCGGGTCTCGGCCTCACCGCCGACCGGAGGCGACCGTATTTAGATCACTGGGAATATAGTTCCGAAGCGTCTAGTTAAGGCGGTCGTGGACCTCTTCGACTCCCTCGTGCGCTACGAGACCTACCTGTGGAACGAGCTCGACGACCGGCTCCGCGACGCGGGCTCGATCTCGCTGGGAACGCTGTTCGCACTGCGGGTGATCCGCCGACATGAGGGTTGCTGCCGGGCGCAGGAGCTGCGATCCGAGCTCGGCATCACGGTGGGCGCGGCGAGCAAGCTGGTGGACCGCCTGGAGCGCGATGGCCTCGCGGTGCGCGCAGCCCACCCGACCGACCGCCGCTCCTCGCTGGTCGCGTTGACGCGGGCCGGAGACACCGCTCACGACGACGGTGTGGCGCTGGTTGACGCGGCTCTCACAGAGCACTTCGAGGGCATCGACCTGGGCGAGATGACGTCCACCCTCACCGTGCTGTTGGGGCGGCTCAGGTCCCCGCTCGCGGCGGTGTCTGCATGAGCGCGCGAGGCACGATGCGCGCCGCCGTCGACCAGATCGCCCGGGCGCACACCGACACGGAGGCCGGGACGATCGCCGGGAAGGGAGTGGTGGTCCTGTGATCCCGCTCGAGATCTTCACCGCCCGCGCCCTGGCCGATCGCGAGACACGGTCCACCCAGGGCAGCCCAGCTGGCGGGCATCGTCGCCGGATCGTGGCCCGGCTCAGGGCACACGACGTCGCCCGCCCAGACCCGCGAACCATCGACAAGAAGCCGACCGAAGGAGCCCTCCCGTGAACCAGCCCACCATCGCCGTCACCGGCGCCACCGGCCACATCGGCGGGCTCGTCGCCGCACACCTGGACACCGCCGGCCGCGCGCAGCGGCTGCTCGTACGCGACCCAGCCAGCCCGCGACTGCCGCAGCTCGGGTCTGTCACCGAGGTCGCCCGTATCGACTACGCCAACCAGGATCTGTCCCAGGCGGCGCTGCAGGGTGTCGAGGTGCTGTTCATGGTCTCCGCGCACGAGAGCCCCACCCGCACCGCCGAACACGCCGCCTTCATCGACGCGGCCGCCGCCTCCGGCGTGCGGCACGTCGTCTACACCTCGTTCGCCGCCGCAGCGCCTGACGCGACGTTCACCCTGGCCCGCGACCACTACGCGACCGAGGAGCACCTGAAAGCTTCCGGCATGGCGTGGACGTTCCTGCGCGACACCTTCTACATCGACTTCATGGAGCAGCTCGTCGGCACAGACGGCGTCATCCGTGGCCCGGCCGGCAGCGGGAGATGCGCGATCGTCGCTCGCGCCGACGTCGCCCGCGTCGCAGCCACGGTGCTCCTGGACCCGGACGCCCACGCCGGGAACACCTACGACCTCACCGGCCCACAGGCGCTGTCGCTCGCCGATGTCGCCCGCATCATCAACGACGTCCGCGGCCGCACCGTCACGTTCCACGACGAGACGATCGAGGAGGCCTACGCCTCCCGCGCCTCCTACGGCGCCCCGCCGTGGCAGCTCGACGCCTGGGTCAGCACCTACACCGCCATCGGCAGCAACGTCATGGCCGACCCGACAGACGCCGTCGAGAAGATCACTGGCACCCCGCCGACCAGCCTCGAGGAGTTCCTCCGGAACCACGGATGACACCTGCGTCGGGCTCAACCAGCAGGTGTCGAGATGCACAACAGGTTGACCGCAGCTGAGCGTCGTACTTTGACTGGCTGGCGGGTCTTCTGGTCTCGCGGGCAAGGTACGCCGCGGCTGGTGCCGCGTCTTGACGGCAACCTCGGCGGTGCGAGCGATCAGCGTGGCGAGACTCGCACGGTGGCTGACCTGGGTCCGGATCCCTGCATGATCGGCACGGCGGGGCTGCCCGGGTACTTGGCCTCGTAGGCGGAATCGATCGCGGCTTGGTCAGCCTCGGTCGCCGACTCGAACGTGACGTCGAAGGCTTGGCTGCCGACCCGCACCCGACCGGCCTCCTGGGCGATCGCGGCCTGGTACCAGCGTGATTGCGGACCGTTCGCGGCGCGGACGTAGACGTCGCCGTCCACGACCAGAGCCCAGGTCTGGGTGGGTGTGCCGTAGGTGCGGCCGTCGGGGCGGAACGGGGAGACGAACAGGTCCTGGTTCTGCTCGATGGCGGTGAGCTGCTCGGGAGTCCAGTGCGTCACGGTGCCCTCCGGTGGTGTTCGGGGTGGGTCAGCGGTCGATCGAGGCCATGTTGGCCTCGTCGTGCCGTTCACCGGCGGCGGGCTCGAGGTTGTCGAGGCGGTGCAGCTGTGCCGGGGTCAGCTCGACGGCGTCGGCGGCGGTGTTCTCTTCGACGCGGGACACGCGCCGGGTGCCGGGGATGGGGGCGATGTCCTCGCCGCGGCTCAGCAGCCAGGCCAGCGCGGTCTGTGCAGGTGTGGCGCCGTTCTCGGCGCCGATGGCCCGGACCTCGTCGACGATCGCGAGATTGCGCGCGAAGTTCTCGCCGGTGAAGCGGGGGTTGGTCTTGCGCCAGTCGTCGTCGGCGAAGTCGGCCACGGTGCGGATCTGGCCGGTGAGCAGGCCGTGGCCGAGCGGGGAGTAAGGCACGAACCCGATGCCGAACTGACGCAATAGCGGCAGGAGCTCGGCCTCGACATCCCGGGTCCACAGCGAGTACTCGGTCTGCAAAGCGGTGATCGGGTGCACGGCGTGTGCGCGGCGGATGGTGTCCGCGCCCGCTTCGGACAGGCCGACGTACCGGATCTTGCCCTCGGTGACGAGGTCGGCCAGCGCGCCGACGGTGTCCTCGATGGGCGTGGCCGGGTCGACGCGGTGCTGGTAGTACAGGTCGATGTGGTCGGTGCCCAGCCGGCGCAGAGATCCCTCGACGGCGGCCCGGATGTTAGCGGGGGTGCTGTCGGTCACGCCGGGGGTGGGGTCGCCGTCGCCGTGCCGGACGAGGCCGAACTTGGTGGCGATGACGACCTGGTCGCGGCGATCTTTGACGGCTCGGCCGACGACCTCTTCGCTGTGGAAGGGTCCGTAAATCTCGGCGGTATCGATGTGGGTGACGCCCAGGTCCAGGGCGCGGTGGATCGTGCGGATCGACTCGCTGTCGTCCAGGGCGCCTTCGCTGGTGTACGTGCCGGCCATGGTCATGGCGCCCAGGCCGATGCGGGAGACCTCGAGGTCTGCCAGGTGTGCGGTCTTCATAAGGGTGGCTCCTTCTCGTGAGGTTCAGGCCTGGGAGGTGGGCATGGCCCACAGCTCGGCGACCGAGGCGCGCTGGGGTCGGGTGACCATGAACGCGATGGCGTCGGCGATGTCCTCGGGCTGCAGCGGGACGGGGATGTTCTCCGCGTCGGAGGCGGCCAGGTCGGCGCGGACCTGGTCGTTGTTGTGCGAGACCAGCTCGGTGGCCACGGCCCCGGGTTCGAGCACCCCGACCCGCACCTGCTTCTTGGTGACCTCCTGGCGCAGGGCCTCGGTGAACCCGTTCACGCCGAACTTGGTCATGTTGTAGACCCCGAAGTTCGCCCAGGCCTGCCTGCCGGCGATCGAGGAGATGTTCACGATGTCGGCTACCCCGCGCAGGTTGTCCTCGGCAGCGGCCAGCAGGTGCGGCAGGGCCGCGCTGGTCATATAGAGCAGGCCTTTCTGGTTGACCGCGATCATCCGCTCCCATTCCTCGACGTCGGCCCCGACGACCGGGCCGAGCAGCATCAGGCCGGCGTTGTTGACGAGGATGTCGAGCCGACCGAAGCGCTCCACCACGGTCTGCAGCGCCCGTTCAGCCTGGGCGCGGTCCGCAATGTCGGCCGTGACGGCCAGTGCCGTGCCGCCCGCCGCTTCGATTTCGCTGACCAGGGCCTCGAGGCGATCACCGCGACGAGCGAGGACCGCGACCGAGGCACCGAGCTGGGCGAGCTGCCGGGCGGTCGCTTCGCCGATTCCGCTGCTCGCGCCGGTGACGATCGCGACAGTTCCGGACAATGGCGTGTTCATAAGTTCGGTTCCCTTGGGCGGCTGGTCGGGTGGTTGAGGACGTGCGCGGCGCCGGTTCGCGTGACTGCCTGCAGGCGTCAGCCGCGTTCGGGTACGCCGCCTGGAGCGGCACGAGCCATGCAACCCGCGATCAAGAGGGCGCAGAAGTCACTGCTGGAACGTGTACCAACAGCCCACCTCAAGTCCGACGGCCCAGTCGTACCGTGACGAGGTGGACAACCGCGACGAGATCAAGGACTTCCTGCGCACCCGCCGCGCCCGGCTCACCCCAGCGGAGGCCGGGCTCACCGCGTTCGCCAGCAACCGGCGCGTGCCCGGCCTCAAGCGCAGCGAGGTTGCCGACCTAGCCGGCGTCAGCGTCGAGTACTACGCCCAGCTCGAACGCGGCAATCTGGCCGGCGTCTCCGACAGCGTCCTGGGCTCTCTTGCCCGCGCCCTGCAGCTCGATGAGGCCGAAACCGCCCACCTGGCCGACCTTGCCCGCGAAGCGGTCCCTGGTGCCCGACGACTCCGCAAGCCGACACCCGGCCAGATCCGCCCCAGCGTGCAACGACTGCTCGACCTCATCGGCCAAACCGTCCCCGTCATCGTGAACAACGGACGCCTCGACCTGGTCGCCGCCAACACCCTCGGCCAGGCACTGTTCTCCCCGGTCTACGCGACACCTCACCCAGCCGGCGTCCCCGCCAACCACGCCCGGTTCACGTTCCTTGACGACCGCGCACGCGACTTCTGGATCGACTGGGAACGAGCCGCCGACGACTCTGTCTCCCAGCTGCGCACCGAAGCCGGCCGCGACCCCTACGACCGAGCCCTGACCGACCTGGTCGGTGAGCTCAGCACCCAGAGCCCACCGTTCCGCACACGCTGGGCAGCCCACAACGTCCGCCTACACCGCACCGGGCGCAAGCACTTCCGTCACCCCGTCGTCGGCGAACTCCACCTCGACTTCGAGGTCCTCGACCTGCCCGCGGACCCCGGCCTGACGCTCATCACCTTCACCAGCCCAGCGGGCTCGCCCGATGAGGACGCCATCCGCATGCTGGCCAGCTGGGCCGCAACCACCAGCGCGACCGCACCGATTGCCGACCGCACGTAGCCCGCCGCTGAAACGGACATATCGGGTAGTTGAACTAGGCGGACCGGAGCTGATCAGCAGCGACCGGGAGCTGATCAGCAGCGGCTGGTGGCGACCGACAACGCACCTGCAGGGTCGGTCAGGCCTGCATGTCCACGAAGCGCGAGTAGTGACCCTGGAACGCGACGACGAGCGTGTCGGTCGGTCCGTTTCGGTGCTTGGCGACGATGACGTCGGCCTCGCCCGCGCGCGGGGACTCCTTCTCGTAGGCGTCCTCGCGGTGCAGCAGGATGACGATGTCGGCGTCCTGCTCGATCGAGCCCGACTCACGCAGGTCGCTCATCTGCGGGCGCTTGTCGGTGCGCTGCTCGGCTCCACGGTTCAGCTGCGAGATGGCGATGACAGGGACCTCGAGCTCCTTCGCCAGCAGCTTGAGCGCACGCGAGAACTCCGAGACCTCCTGCTGCCGCGACTCGACGCGCTTGCCCGACGACATCAGCTGGAGGTAGTCGATGACCACGAGCTTGAGGTCGTGCTTCTGCTTGAGCCGCCGGCACTTGGCGCGGATCTCCATGAGGGACATGTTCGGCGAGTCGTCGATGAACAGCGGCGCCTCGGAGATCTTCCCCATGGTCGCGGCGATCTTGGCCCAGTCGTCCTCGCCCATCTGACCGTTGCGCAGCTTCTGCAGGTGCACCCGCGCCTCGGCCGAGAGCAGACGCATGGTGATCTCGTTGCGGCTCATCTCGAGGGAGAAGACGACCGAGGTCAGGCCGTGCTTGATCGACGCCGAGCGGACGATGTCGATGCCCATCGTCGACTTGCCGATGGCGGGGCGTGCGGCCAGCACGATCATCTGACCCGGGTGCAGCCCGTTGGTGAGCCGGTCGAGGTCGGAGAACCCGGTGGGTACGCCGATCATGCCCTCGCCGCGGTGCCCGGCCGCCTCGATCTCGTCGACCGCGCCGCCGATGATGTCGCCGAGGATCATGTAGTCCTCGGACGACCGGCGCTCGGTCACCGCGTAGACCTCGGCCTGCGCGTTGTTGACGATCTCGTCGACGTCGCCGCCGTCCGTGCCGTAGCCCAGCTGGACGATGCGCGTGCCGGCCTCGACCAGCTTGCGGAGCACCGACCGCTCGCGCACGATCCGCGCGTAGTAGCCGGCGTTGGCGGCGGTGGGGACCGACGAGATGAGGGTGTGCAGGTAGGGGGCGCCGCCGATGCGCTGGATCTCGCCGCGCTTGGTCAGCTCGTCCGCGACCGTGATGGCGTCGGCCGGCTCGCCGCGGCCGTACAGGTCGATGATCGCGTCGTACACGACCTCGTGCGCGGGTCGGTAGAAGTCCGTGCCACGGATCTGCTCGACGACGTCGGCGATCGCGTCCTTCGAGATCATCATGCCGCCGAGCACGCTGCGCTCCGCGTCGAGGTCCTGCGGAGGGGTCCGGTCGTAGCCGCCGCCACCACCGCGTGCGGTGCCCGACGGCGCGCCGTACTCGAGCTCCTCGATCGTCATCTGGTCCCCATCATCGTCGTTCGAACTCATGTTCCATGGGGGGTCTGACATCCGCGCCCACACGAAGCTCCCCGACACCCATCGGGGCCTCGCACTCGCGACGTTAGGGGCCGACGGCCGGTCCACCAAACGCCGGAAACGGCCTGTGGGCAACGTGTCGCACATCTGTGGGGTCGACTGTGGAGATCTGTGGAGCACTGCTCGCCTACTGTGAGTCGAGCTGTGGATCGTGACCGAATTTATCCACAGGCCGTGGACAGTCGTGTGGACGGCCGGGTGAATGTCGGACCGGATCTGCGCGTCACCCGCGGAAACGCTGTGCACGTGCTGTGGATGCGAGAAGGGTTGGCCGAGATTTCATCTGTCGGACACCGATCCCCCGGCTTGGACCGGCAGATACTCGCGCTCGCCCTCCCGGCCCTCGGCGCGCTGGTCGCCGAGCCGCTCTTCGTGCTCGTCGACTCGGCCGTCGTCGGCCACCTGGGCACCGCCCCGCTGGCCGGTCTGGCGCTCGCCTCGACCATCCTGGTGACGGTCGTCGGTCTCTGCGTCTTCCTCGCCTACGCCACCACGGCTGCCGTCGCGCGACGCCTCGGCGCCGGTGACCGGGCCGGCGCGCTGCAGGTCGGCGTCGACGGCATGTGGCTCGCGCTGGGCCTCGGTGTGGTGCTCGCCGCCGCCACCTGGCTGAGCGCCCCCTGGCTGGTCGAGGCGCTCGGGGCGACCGGCGAGGTCGCCGAGCAGGCGGTCATCTACCTGCGCTGGTCGTCGCCGGGCCTGCCCGGGATGCTCCTCGTCCTCGCCTCGACGGGAGCCCTGCGCGGGCTGCTCGACACTCGCACGCCGCTCGTCGTCGCCTCCCTCGGCGCCGTCGTCAACGCCGTGCTCAACATCGTGCTCGTCTACGGCGTCGGCATGGGCATCGCCGGGTCCGGGCTGGGCACGGCGCTGACGCAGCTGGCGATGGCCGTCGCGTTGACCGTGGTCGTCGTCCGCGGCGCACGGAGCGCCGGCGCGCAGCTCCGACCCGCCGCCGGAGGGATCCTGGCGAACGCGCGCGCGGGCACCCCGCTGTTCGTCCGCACCCTGTCGCTGCGGCTCGCCATCCTGCTCACCGTCTGGGTGGCCACCGGCCTGGGCGCCGTCGAGCTGGCCGGGCACCAGGTGGTCGCCGCCGTCTGGGGGCTCGCCGCCTTCGCGCTCGACGCCCTCGCCATCGCCGCCCAGGCGCTCGTCGGGCACGCGCTGGGCGGTGCCGACGTCCCGCGCGTCCGCGGCGTCCTGCGCCGCACCCTGCAGTGGGGAGTCGGCGCGGGCGCCGCGCTCGGGCTCGTCATCGGCGGCCTCTCCTGGGCGTACGTGCCGCTCTTCACCTCCGACGACGACGTCCGACAGGCCGCGGTCCTCGCGCTCGTCGTCGCCGCCGTCACCATGCCCATGGCCGGGTGGGTGTTCGTGCTCGACGGCGTCCTGATCGGCGCCGGCGACGGCCGCTTCCTCGCGTGGGCGGGCATGGCCACGCTGGTGGTCTACGTGCCCTTCGCACTGGCGGTCCGGGCGGCCGCACCGCCGGGCGCCGCGGGACTGGCGTGGCTGTGGGCGGCCTTTGCCGGCGTCTTCATGCTCGCCCGCGCGGTCACCACCGGCTGGCGAGCCCGCGGCACGGCCTGGATGGTCACGGGCATCTGACCCAAACCTCCCCCACAGCGAAGCGCCCCGCCCCCGGTGATCGGGGACGGGGCGCTTCGGTGGTGCTCAGCTCAGGCTGCGACGACCTTGACGGTCACCTTCGCGGACACGTCTGCGTGCAGACGGACCGACACCTGGTACTCGCCGAGGGCCTTGATCGGCTGACCGATCTCGACCTTCCGCTTGTCGATCTGCGGGGCGCCCGACTTCTTGACCGCGTCAGCGATCTCGGCAGTCGTGACGGCACCGAACAGACGGCCCGACTCGCCGGCCTTGGCCGACACGACGACCGGCTTGCTCTGCAGCGAGTCGCGGATCGCCTTGGCGTCGTCGAGCGTCGCGATCTCGCGGGCCTTGCGGGCCTTGCGGATCGCGGTGACGTCCTTCTCGGCGCCCTTGGTCCAGGGCGTCGCCAGGTTGCGCGGGACGAGGAAGTTACGGGCGTACCCGTCCTTGACCTCGACCACGTCGCCGGGCTCACCGAGACCGGTGACCTCGTGGGTCAGGATGATCTTCGCCATGATGGTCCCCTTTCTCAGCGCGCCGACGACGAGTACGGCAGGAGAGCCATCTCGCGGGCGTTCTTGACGGCACGCGCGATCGCGCGCTGCTCCTGGACGGACACACCGGTCACCCGGCGAGCGCGGATCTTCCCGCGGTCGGAGATGAACTTGCGCAGCAGCGCAGTGTCCTTGTAGTCGACGACGTCGATCTTCGCCGCCTTGAGCGGGTTCTGCTTCTTCTTCGGCTTACGGACCACGGCCTTGGCCATCGTGGTGCTCCTTGTCTGCTGGAGCCCTGGGCGTTGCCGTGCCCAGGGATGGGGAATGTCTGAGTGTCAGGCGCCGATCAGAACGGGGGCTCGTCGGAGTAGCCGCCGCCGGAACCACCAGCGGGCGTCGCCCACGGGTCGTCCTGCTGGCTGCTGCCGCCGCCGGAGCCACCGAATCCGCCGCCACCGCCACCGTTGCTGAAGCCGCCGCCGCCCCCGCCGCCGAAGCCACCGCCGCCGCCACCCGAACGCTGGGTCCGGGTGACCTTGGCCGTGGCGTAGCGCAGGGACGGGCCGACCTCGTCGACCTGGAGCTCGTACACGGTGCGCTTCTCGCCCTCGCGGGTCTCGTAGGAGCGCTGCACGAGCCGGCCGGTCACGATGACGCGGGTGCCCTTGGTGAGCGACTCGGCGACCGACTCGGCCGCCTCCCGCCAGATCGAGCAGCGGAGGAACAGCGTGTCGCCGTCCTTCCACTCGTTGCTCTGGCGGTCGAACGTACGGGGGGTGGACGCGACGGTGAAGTTCGCGACCGCAGCCCCCGAGGGGGTGAAGCGCAGCTCGGGATCCCCGGTCAGGTTCCCGATCACCGTGATGACGGTCTCACCGCTCATGCCCAGCTCCTCGTTCGTTCGATCAGTCGGTTGATGTGGAGCCGCACGCTACGTGCAGCCACCCACAAGAGATCAGGCGTCGGCGCGAAGGACCTTGGTCCGCAGGACGACCTCGTTGAGGCCGAGCTGGCGGTCGAGCTCCTTGGCGGTCGCGGGCGTCGCGTGGAAGTCGATGACGGCGTAGATGCCCTCGGACTTCTTCTGGATGTCGTACGCCAGGCGGCGACGGCCCCAGATGTCGACCTTGTCGACAGTGCCACCGTCGGTCTTCACGACCGTCAGGTACTTGTCGAGCGACGGAGCAACGGTGCGCTCCTCGATCTCGGGGTCAAGGATGATCATGAGTTCGTACTGACGCAGGCTCATACCCACCTCCTCTGGTCTTCGCGGCCACGGTCGATCCGTGGCAGGAGGGTGTGTGCGTCGCTGGCCGACGAGATCCGTCCATGACGACGGGTCCCTCCGGGCACAGCAATCTCCAAGGCTACCCGGCCCGGAGCCACCGCCGAAATCGGCTGTGGACGGACGGGGACCCGGAAGTTCTGGCGCGGGGCGGCGGACCGCCCCGCGCCGGTGATCAGGGGGTCGGCGCGGGCGTGGGTGCCTGCGTCGGCGGCGGGTCCTTCGGGCCGGACGAGATCACGAGCGTCACCGATCCGCCGGCGGCGAGCATGGTGCCGCTCTTCGGGTCGACGCGGATCACGCGGCCGGCCGTGACCGTGTCCGACGACTCCGTGACGATGGTCGACGAGAGCCCCGCGTTCACGACGGTCGCCGTCGCGTCGGCCTCGAGCTTGCCCTCGAGTCCACCCGGCACGGCGATCTCGGTGGGCGCGGCCTGCGTGGGCTCCTCCGTCGGCGCGACCGTCTCGGTCGGCGCCGCCGAGGCCGTGGCGCTGGGCTTGGGTCCCACGTTGGCGCGGGCCGGGAAGTCCAGGACCGCCGAGTACTGCGGCTGGGCGAAGACGTTCTTCATGTAGGACTGCCAGAGGAAGGCCGGCCACCGGGCACCGGTGACGTCTTCCTTCTCGTGCCCCGTGAACGGCGCGATGGTCTCCATCGACTTGCCGTCCTCGCCGAGCTGGCTCAGCGAGACCGCGGTGACGACGTTCGGCGTGAAGCCGACGAACCACGCCGACTTGTTGTCCTGCGACGTCCCGGTCTTGCCGGCGATCGGGCGGTCGAGCGGCTTGATCCACTGCTTGCCCGACCCCTTCTGCACGACCTGGGTCATCGCGTAGGTGGTGTCGGCCATGACGTCGGGGGCGAACGCCTTCTCCGTCGGGTCCTTGTGCTGGTAGGCGACCGAGCCGTCGTCGTTGCTGACGGTGCGGACGATGTACGGGTCGACCCGCGTCCCGCCCGACGCGATCGTCGCGTAGGCGCCGGCGATCTCGATCGGCCGGACCGCGAAGGTCCCGAGCACGTTCGCGCGGTTGGTCTCCACCGGCGCCGTCAGGCCGGCACGCTCCGCGACCTTCGCGGTCACGTCCGGACCGACCTGGAGGTTGAGCTGCGCGTAGACCGTGTTCACGGACTGGGCGGTGGCCTCGACCAGGTCGATGGTGCCGAAGCTCTGGCCGCTGAAGTTGTTGACCTTCCAGTCACCGAACGTCTGCGGGGACCTGCCGCTGAACCGCGTGGTGAGCGGGACGCCCTGCTCCAGCGCGGCGATCAGAGTGAAGGGCTTGAACGTCGAGCCCGGCTGGATCTTGTCGTACGTCGCGGTGTTCCTCTGGTCGGTCAGGAAGTCCGAGCCGCCGTACATCGCGACGATCGCCCCGTCCTTGGGGTCGACCGAGGTGATCGAGACGCGCGTGCGCGGGTTCGGCATCGCGCCGTCCTGGTCGGGCAGCGAGCCGGCGTAGAAGCCCGCGACCTGGTCCTGGGCCGCCTGCTGGATCGGCTGCTGGACCGTCGTGACGACCTTCAGACCCTTGCGGTTGATCTCGTCGTCGGACAGCGCGAGCGGCGGCGCCTTGAGCTCGTCGCGCACCATCTCGAGGAGGTACCCGGTGCTGCCCTTCATCGAGTCGGACCGCTGGTAGGGGACGGTCGGGGGCATGACCATCGGCGCACGCTCGGCCGCGGTGAGCCAGCCCTCTTCCTCCATCGAGTCGAGCACGATGTTCCAGCGCGCCTCGGCCTTCGCCGGGCTGACCGCGGGGTCCCAGTTGTTCGGGGACGGGATGATGCCGGCCAGCACGGCCGCCTGCTCGCGCGTCAGTGCGGCGGCGTCGACACCGAAGTACGCCTGCGCGGCGGCCTGGATGCCGTAGGAGTCACGGCCGAAGTAGATCGTGTTGAGGTAGCGGCCCATGATCTCGGACTTCGACTCGCTCTTGGCGATCTTGATCGCGAGCAGCGTCTCCTTGAACTTGCCGACGTAGTCCGTCGTCGTCTTGTCGACGTAGTAGCGCTCGACGTACTGCTGCGTGAGGGTCGACCCGCCCTGGGTCTTGCCGCCCTGCAGGTTGTTGAGGAACGCGCGGCCCATGCCCGTGAGGGACACCCCGCTGTTGTTGGTGAAGAAGGTCTTGTCCTCGGCGGCGGCGACGGACTGGCCGACGTACTCCGGGAGCGTCGCGTAGTCGACGATCTGACGCTTCTGCGCCGCGAACGTGCCCATGACCGCGCCGGGCGTGCCGTCCGCGTTGGGGGCGTAGTAGACGGTCGTCGTCTGCGAGCGCGTGTCGTCGGCAGGGTTGGGGACCTTGGTGTAGGCGTACGCGCCGACGACGGCACCGACGCCGAGGAAGCCGACCGTGATCAGGGTGCCGAGGACGACGCGCCACGACGGCAGCCAGCGGTGCAGGCCATGGAAGCCGGTGCGCGGGTAGTCGAAGAAGCGCTTCTTGGGGGCGCTGCTGCGCGACGAGGACGTCGAGCCGCGGGGCGCACTGCGCTTGCCCCGGGCGGGAGCCCTCCGATTCGTGCCTGCCAACGCGCTGCCTTCCGTCCGACGACTGGGATGGGCGCGCCCGCCCGGGTCCGGGCAGGCGTCAGCCGCGGAGCCAGTATGGGGGACCGGTCTGTGCCGGTCAGGGGACCACAGGCCCGAAACCGGCAGCCTTCACACGATCGGCACGGTGCCCGCGAACCGCCGCCGCACACCGGGCCTCGGAGGTGACGGCGGTCACGCCGACCAGGGCCGACTTGCCCGGATCATCGTTCTCGACATACTCTCCGGATGTATCGAGTTGATACATCGACTCCACCAACATCCCGAGGAGGTGCCCCCGTGCGCGGTCGTTCCGACGTGCTCGAGCCGGCCATCCTCGGGCTGCTCCACGAGTCGCCGATGCACGGCTACGAGCTGCGCAAGCGGCTCAACCTGGTGCTGGGCTCGTTCCGGGCCCTCTCGTACGGCTCGCTGTACCCCTGCCTCAAGTCGCTGGTCGACCGCGGGTGGATCCAGGGCACCGAGTCCATCGTCACGCCGCACACCGTGGCGTCCAAGCGCGCCCGCATCGTCTACCAGCTGACGGCCGACGGCAAGGAGCACCTCCAGCAGGTGCTCGCGTCGTCCGGTCCCGCCACCTGGGAGGACGAGAACTTCGACGTCCGGTTCGCCTTCTTCGGGCAGACCGACGCCGAGACCCGCCTCCGGATCCTCGAGGGTCGGCGCACACGCCTGACCGAGCGTCTCGAGACGGTCCGCCAGTCCTTCGCACGCACCCGCGAGCGCATGGACGAGTACACCCTCGAGCTCCAGCGGCACGGCCTCGAACAGGTCGAGCGTGAAGTCCGCTGGCTCGACGGGCTGATCGACAACGAGCGTGGCCTCCGCCGCACCCGTCCTGCAGGCACCGGTCGTCCGGCCGTTGCTGACACACCCGCTGGGGACGACGACGTCGCTCCCGCGCGAACCACCGAGAAGGAGCGAGGATGACCTCCATCCGCGTCGCCATCGTCGGCGTCGGCAACTGCGCCGCGTCGCTTGTCCAGGGCGTGCACTACTACGCCGACGCAGACGCCAGCAGCACCGTGCCGGGTCTCATGCACGTGCAGTTCGGCGACTACCACGTGCGCGACATCGAGTTCGTCGCCGCCTTCGACGTGGACGCGAAGAAGGTCGGCTTCGACCTGTCCGAGGCCATCGTCGCCTCGGAGAACAACACCATCAAGATCGCCGACGTCCCACCGCTCGGCGTGACCGTCCAGCGCGGCGTGACCAACGACGGTCTCGGCAAGTACTACCGCGAGACGATCACCGAGTCGGACGCGGAGCCGGTCGACATCGTCGCCGCCCTGCGCGAGGCCCAGGCCGACGTCCTCATCTGCTACCTGCCCGTCGGCTCCGAGATCGCGGCGAAGTACTACGCGCAGTGCGCCATCGACGCCGGCGTCGCGTTCGTCAACGCCCTGCCCGTCTTCATCGCGTCCGACCCGGTGTGGGCCGCGAAGTTCGAGGCTGCCGGCGTCCCGATCGTCGGCGACGACATCAAGTCGCAGGTCGGCGCGACCATCACGCACCGCGTCCTCGCGAAGCTCTTCGAGGACCGCGGCGTCGTGCTGGACCGCACGTACCAGCTGAACGTCGGCGGCAACATGGACTTCAAGAACATGCTCGAGCGCGAGCGCCTGGAGTCCAAGAAGCTCTCCAAGACGCAGGCCGTGACCTCCAACCTGACCGGCCCCCTGGGCGGCAAGAAGGAGGACCGCAACGTCCACATCGGCCCGTCGGACTACGTCGCCTGGCTCGACGACCGCAAGTGGGCCTACGTCCGCCTCGAGGGTCGCGCGTTCGGCGAGGTGCCCCTGAACCTCGAGTACAAGCTCGAGGTCTGGGACTCGCCCAACTCGGCCGGCATCATCATCGACGCCCTGCGCGCCGCGAAGATCGCCAAGGACCGCGGCATCGGCGGCCCGATCCTGTCGGCGTCGACTTACTTCATGAAGTCCCCGCCCGTCCAGATGGAGGACACCCTCGGCCGCGCCGAGCTGGAGTCGTTCATCCGCGGCGAGAACGAGCGCTGATCCGGAGTGCAGCGAAGGGTGGGAGCTCCGCGRAGCGCGGCTCCCGCCCGTAGCGGAACGCAGGATCAGCGCGACCACAAGAACGAGCGCTGACACAGGACTGATCGACGAAGGCGCGCATCCCTCGGGGTGCGCGCCTTCGTCGTTCCCGTCAGCGACCGACCACCCATGAGTCCACGCCGTTCATCCACTCAGGCACGTCGGCCGTCACCGGCGGCGCCGGCAGCAGGACCGTCGACGCCCCCGAGAGCAGCGAGTAGGCCGTGACCGTGGCCGGCTGGGCGTCGCCGCTGCACGCGGGTCGGGACTGCACCAGCAGCCGGTCGCCGGCCAGGGTCGAGCGGAACGTGTTGTCCATCCCGACCCCCATGTCCTGCAGGAGCGTCGACGCGCCGCCCTCCCAGACGTAGGCCCCCGTCGCGCAGCTGTCGGGGTCGTGGAGGCTGGCGGCCGAGCCGCTGTAGACGACCTGGCCCGCACGCAGCCACGTCCCGCTCCAGGTCCATGGAAGCGGGTTCGCCTGGGTGAGGCGGGCGAGCAGCGTGCGCTGCTGCGTCGAGAGGTCGATCCGGTACATGCTCGGGTCCGCCGCAGCCCAGTCGGCGCCCTCGGAGAGACCGCTCGGCTCGGTCGACCACCTGCGGTAGTCGGCTGCGAGGCAGAGCGCCAGCAGGGCGTCGGGGTCGAGCCAGCCCACGACGTCGCACGTCTTGCCAGGCACCCCGAACTCGTGCGCGGTCGCGCCGCCGTCGAGGACGTCGACCACGCGGAAGGACGTCCACCCGTTGACCGGTCCGACGACGTCCGGCGTGACCCCACGCCGACCCGTCGGGTCCAGCAGCATCGTGTAGCCCAGGTCCGCGAGCGGTCGTGCGGCACCGTCCTGAGACACGGAGTAGAGCGCCGACGTAGCCGCATCGGTGCTCGTCGGCGTGTACCAGAGCTCGGAGCCGTCGGCCGCGACACCGTCGAAGTACCAGCTGGCGTCCTCGCCCCACTCGGTCGTGCCCACCGGCCGTGGCGTGATCGTGCCCGTCGTGAGGTCCAGCTCGGCGCGCGGCACCACGCCCTGGCCGAGGTCCTCCTGCCAGTCGACGCTCACCGTCGCGGTCGTCGCCCCGGCGACCCAGTGCAGCAGCCTGACCCCCATGGCCTGCGGCAGGTCGAGGACCCGGTACAGCTCCCCGGTCGGCGACGCGAGGACGACGGTGTGCTCGACGAACGCGGGGATGGTGTCCACGCCGTTCTCGACGGCGTCCGCGGAGTACGCCTCCGAGGCGTAGACCGAGAGCACCCACCCCGGCGTCGTCCGCTCGAGGAGCCCGGGCGGGAGCGGCAACGTGGGTGGGAGGCCGAGGACGTCGTCGGGAACCACGGTCGGCTCCGCGGTCGGCGTCGGGGCCGGCGCGGAGACCGACGGCGTCGGTGTCGGCGTGACGGCAGGCACCGGGTCGTGGTCGCCGCGCAGCCCGAACCACGACCCGGTCGCCAGCACGGCGACGATCGCGACCCCACCGACAGCCTGAGACGTGTGCCGCACGGCGCGCCGCCGCCGGACCTTCCGCACCGACCGCGCGAGCACGCCCGGCGCCGGAGCCAGGCCGCCGATCGACTGCTCTCGGGCGCCCAGGTTCTCCGCCATGACGTCCCTCAGGTCACGCTCCACGACGCACCTCCTCCGTCTGCACGAGCACCACCGGGTCGCGGTCGTCGGGGCTCGTCGTGCCCAACGCCGCGTTGAGGGCGGCGACGCCGTCCGAGACGTACCGCTTCACGGCGCCCTCGCTCAGCCCGAGCAGGGACGCGGTCTCCCGCACCGACAGGTCCTCCAGGTGCCGCAGCACGACGCAGGCGCGGACGCGCGGGCTCAGCGCCAGGAGCGCGACCTCGAGGTCCGTCGACAGCCCCTGCTCCGCGAGCTCGACCGTCGACGGCTGGGGTCGCAAGGCCGTCCGCTCGACCGCCGACCGCTCCCGGCCGCTGCGACGGACCCGGTCGACGAACCTCGAGACGATCGCGCGTCGCACGTACTGCTCGGCCTGGCCGACGGACTCGAACCGGGCGCGTGCGGTGAACGTCGCCACGAGCGCCTCCTGCACGAGGTCCTCCGCGTCCGACCGCGACGGCACCAGCAGCATCGCCCGCGCGACGAGCCGGGGGTAGCGCTCGCGCGCCACCTGCTCGAGCAGCGGCTCCCAACCCCGGGCCATCGGACCCCTTCCTGTCGCCCGGCGAGCACCGCCGGTCATCAAGAACGTCTCGGCACCCGGATCGGTTGGGGTGAGCGCCGAGACCGTTCCGTCACGCAACCCTGGGCGTCGGCGGGAGCCTGCCAGACCGGATGGGAGGATGACCCGGTGCAGGTGATCGCCGACCTCAAGGCCCTCTGGCCCCTGAAGGACTTCCGCAAGCTGTTCGCCGTCCGGCTCGTGAGCCAGACGGCCGACGGCATGTTCCAGGTGGGGCTGGCGACGCTGTTCTTCTTCTCGCCGGAGAACGCCAGCACCGCGGTCGGGGTCGCGGCGGCGTTCGCGGTGCTGCTGCTGCCGTTCACCATCGTCGGGCCGTGGGCGGGCGTGCTGCTGGACCGGTGGCGGCGCCGGCAGGTGCTGTTCGTCGGCAACCTGGTCCGGGTCGCCATCACGTTGCTCATCGCGGTGATCATGGTGACCGACGGCGTCGGGCCGGCCGTGTACGTGCTCGCCCTGCTCAACCTGTCGATCAACCGGTTCCTGCTGTCGGCGCTGAGCGCGTCGCTGCCGCGGACCGTCGACGGCCCGCTGCTGCTCACCGCCAATTCCCTGACCCCCACGCTCGGGGCCGCGGCGGCGGGGGTCGGTGGCGCGATCGGCTTCGTGCTCGGCCTGGTGCTGCCGACCGGACGTCTCAAGGACGCGGCGGCGCTCTTCGTCGCCGCAGCGGTCATGGCCACCGCGGCGGCGCTGGCCACGCGGCTGGGCAAGGACAGGCTGGGTCCCGACGAACGCGCCGACGCCCGTCAGATGCGGGCCGCCCTCGGCACGCTCGCGCACGGCCTGGTCGCCGGCGCCAGGCACCTGATCGAGCGCCGGACCCCCGCGCGCGCGCTCGGGATCATGGCGGCGCACCGGTTCCTCTACGGCGTGACGTTCATCGCCAGCATCCTCATCGCCCGCAACCTGCTCTCGGACCCGGCGGACGCCGGCGAGGGGCTGCGCACGTTCGGCCTGGTGCTCGGGGCGTCGGCCGCGGGCTTCGTGCTCGCGGTGGTGCTGACGCCCGTGCTGTCGCCGCGCACGGGGCCGCACGTGTGGATCGTCCTCTGCCTGTCGCTCGCGGCCGTCAGCCAGCTGCTGCTGGTGGCGTCGGCGACCAAGACCGCCGTGCTGGTCGCCGCCGGCGCGCTGGGCCTCGCCGCGCAGGGCGCCAAGATCGCCGTCGACACCATCGTGCAGCGCGACACCGACGACGCCTTCCGGGGCAGGGCATTCGCGCTCTACGACGTCCTCTACAACGCGGCGTTCGTCGGCGCGGCCGCGCTGGGCGCGGTGACGTTGCCCGACACCGGCTACTCGCGCGGGCTCTTCCTGGCCCTGGCGGTCGCGTACGCCGGGTTCGCGGCGCTGTACGGAACCACCTCTCGGGGGGTACCGGCCACCCGCGCCACCGAGGCACGATTGGCGTCGTGAGCAGCGACGACGAGGTGGTCAGCGCTCTCGACGCCGTGCTCGCCAGCGACCTGGCGCTGTCGATCTCGGACGCGCAGCGGCCCGACCAACCCCTGGTGTGGGTCAACGCGGCGTTCAGCCGTCTCACGGGCTACCCGGCCGACGAGGTGCTCGGGCGCAACTGCCGCTTCCTCCAGGGTGCGGACACCGACCCGCTCGTGGTCGCGCGCATCCGGACCGCCCTCGACGAGGGCCGTGCGAGCGCGTCCGTCATCCGCAACTACCGTCGCGACGGGTCGCAGTTCTGGAACCAGGTCGTGATCAGCCCGGTGGTCGACGAGGCCGGGCGGGTGACCCACCACATCGGCATCCAGGCAGACGTCACCGACCGGGTCGAGGCCGACCGGGCCCACGACCGCGCGCACGACCTCGAGCTCGACCTGGCCGAGCAGTCGACGGCCCGCCTCGAGCTCCTGGCCCGCATCAGCGACGAGATGGCGCAGCACCTCGAGTACGACGACGCGGTCGACGCGCTCGGCGACATCGCGATCCCCTCGCTGGCCACCTGGGGGTTCGTCGCCATGACGGACGACCGCGGCCGGTTCTCCCGCGTGCACCTCGTGGCGGGCGACCTGCACGACCGTGACACCGCGCGCGCCCTGGCCAACGAGGACGTGGGCTGGCTCTCGCGGGCACCCAAGATCTCGGAGGCCCTGACGAGCGCACCGGGCTTCGTCGCGACGCCGTACTCGATCGACGTCGCCGGCCTGCCCGACCGGACCACGCCCGCGCAGCTGGAGCTGCTCCGCCGGCTCGGTCTGGGCAGCGCCATGGTGGTCCCGCTGCGCGCGCGGGACCGCGTCCTCGGCGTGCTGGCGCTCGTCGCGGTCCACGGGTTCAGCGCCGACGCGGTGGTGACCGCCGCCCACCTCGGGCGTCGCGCGGGCCTGGCGCTGGACAACGTGCGCCTCTTCCTGGCCGAGCGCACCGCCGCGCTGACCCTGCAGCACAGCCTCCTGCCGGAGATCCCGGTCATCGCGGGACTCGACGTCGCCGCCGCCTACGTGCCCTCCACCCGGCGCACCGAGGTGGGGGGCGACTGGTTCGACGTCCTCCCGCTGCCCGACGGGGCGATCGGCCTCGCGGTCGGCGACGTGGTCGGCCACGACCTGCGCGCCGCCGCCGCGATGGGCCAGCTGCGGTCGCTGCTGCGGTCGTACGCGTGGGAGGGCTCCTCGCCGGGCGAGGTCCTGGCCCGTGCCGACCAGCTGGTGCGCGGCCTCGACATCGCCGACATCGCCACCTGCGCGTACCTGCGCTGGCACTCGACCGAGGACGGCGCGCAGGTCACCTACGCCCGCGCCGGTCACCCGCCGCCGCTGCTCCGGCTGGCCGGCGGCGAGGTGGTCGCGCTGGACGAGGGCCTGTCGACGCCCATCGGACTGGCCGGTCCTGGAGGCGCCGAGGGGAAGATCGACGTGCCCGCGGGGGGAACGCTCGTGCTCTACACCGACGGGCTGGTCGAGCGGCGGGACCGCGGGCTGCGCGAGGGGATCGCGGCGCTGACCGCCACGCTCTCGGCCCTGCCCGACGACGCCGACGCGACGGTGGTGAAGGACCGGCTGGTCGAGGCGTTCGTCGGCGCCCACCAGGAGGACGACGTGTGCCTGCTCGTGGTCAGGCGCGCGCTGCCCACCAGCTGATCAGCTCCTCGCGCGCGGCCTCGGGGGCGAGCGGCCCGCGCTCCATCCGGAGCTCGAGCAGGTACCGGTACGCCTCGCCCACCTCGCGGCCCGGCGCCAGCCCGAGGATCTCCATGATCTGCGTGCCGTCCAGGTCGGGCCGGACCGACTCCAGCTCCTCCTGCTCCTGCAGGCGCGCGATCCGCTGCTCGAGGTCGTCGTACGCCGCGGACAGCCGGGCGGCCTTGCGCAGGTTCCGCGTGGTGCAGTCGGACCGGGTCAGCCGGTGCAGGCGCTCGAGCAGCGGGCCGGCGTCGGTGACGTAGCGCCGGACGGCGGAGTCGGTCCAGCCGCCCTCGCCGTAGCCGTGGAACCGCAGGTGCAGCTCGGTCAGCCGCGCGACGGCCTGCACGGTCGCCTTGTCGAAGCGGAGCTCCTTGAGACGCTTGGCGACGAGCTTCGCGCCGACCATCTCGTGGTGGTGGAAGCTGACGCCGCCCCCGTCCTCGAACCGCCGGGTCCTCGGCTTGCCGATGTCGTGCAGCAGCGCCGCCAGACGCAGCACCAGGTCCGGGCCGGGCACCGGTCCGTCCGGGCCGGTCTCGAGGGCGATCGCGCGCTCGAGCACCATGAGCGAGTGCTCGTAGACGTCCTT
Organism: Cellulomonas sp. P4_D11; assembly: GCF_056401915.1. Lineage (NCBI taxonomy): Bacteria > Bacillati > Actinomycetota > Actinomycetes > Micrococcales > Cellulomonadaceae > Cellulomonas > Cellulomonas sp. P4_D11. Next base: position 39,294 of record NZ_JBFUIK010000026.1, read on the forward strand.
GTGGCGGTGGTGCTCGTCGATCTCGAGGCGCAGCGCGGGCAGCTCGGGCAGGACGTGGTCCGCGAGCCCGGTGTCGACGAGCACCTCCAGGCCGGCCCGCGGCTGCGCCGAGACCAGCAGCTTGCTCAGCTCGTCCCGCACGCGCTCGGCCGACACGATCGCGATGCGGTCGGCCATGTCGACGATCGCCTCGCGCGCGGCGTCGTCGACCGCGAACCCGAGCTGAGCGGCGAACCGCGCGGCGCGCATCATGCGGAGCGGGTCGTCGTCGAACGACTGCCGGGGGTCGACCGGGGTACGCAGCACGCCGGCCGCGAGGTCGGTGAGGCCGTCGAACGGGTCGACGAACGTCAGCTCCGGCACCCGGACGGCCATGGAGTTGACGGTGAAGTCGCGCCGGGACAGGTCGCCCTCGAGCGAGTCGCCGAACGCGACCTGCGGCTTGCGCGACGCCGGGTCGTACTCGTCCGTGCGGTACGTGGTGACCTCGACGACGACGTCCTCGGCCAGCGACGACCGGCGGCCCGCGAAGCGCCGGGCGCCGATGGTCCCGAACTCCTTGCCGATGTCCCAGTGCGCATCGCCCCAGCGCGCCAGGATCGCCTCGGTCTGGTCCGGCGACGCCGACGTCGTGAAGTCCAGGTCGGCCGAGGCGCGACCCAGGAACGCGTCGCGCACCGGTCCGCCGACCAGCGCGAGCTCGTGTCCCGCCGCACGGAACAGCGCGCCGAGCTCGAGGGCGTCGGCGGGCAGACCGGCGAGCACACCCAGCGCGCGCTTCTGCAGCGCGACCAGGGCGGCGCTCAGGTCTGGGGTCTCGGGGTCGACAGGCGGATCGAGGGACGGCACTCGTCCAAGCCTGCCAGATGCCGGGCAGATCTCCGCCGCGGCGCGGACCTCCCCGGACGGTCGGCGCCGCCCAAGTCGTTACAGTGTCGATATGTCGAGCCCGGCGCATCCACCCGTCCCAGGGGGCGTACCAGCGCCGCCGGGCGGGCATCCGCTGCGCATCGACCCCCGCCACACGCTCGTCCGCGTGCCCGCGACCCCGCTCCCCGTCGTCGACGAGACCTCGGCGGGCGGCATCGTCGTCAGCCGGCGTGAGGGCGTCGACCACGCGGCCGTCATCGCCCGCCGCAACCGGGCCGGCCGACTCGAGTGGTGCCTGCCCAAGGGGCACCTCGAGGGCGACGAGACGCCCGAGCAGGCCGCCGTGCGGGAGATCGCCGAGGAGACGGGCATCACCGGCGAGGTCCTGCGCCGGCTCGGCGTCATCGACTACTGGTTCAGCGGCGACGACCGGCGCGTGCACAAGGTCGTGCACCACTTCCTGCTCGGCGCCACGGGCGGGTCGCTGACCGTCGAGGGTGACCCGGACGGCGAGGCGGAGGATGCCGCCTGGATCCCCGTCGCCGAGCTGCACGGGGTCCTCGCGTACCCGAACGAACGCCGGCTCGCCGAGGCAGCACTCGTCGTGCTCGTCGGCGAGGGATGAGCGCCCGCTCGCTGCGACGCCGGGTGCTGTGCGCGGCCCTGGCGGTCGCGGGCGCGCTCGCCGGCCTCGCCGTCCCTGCGAGCGCCGCGACCGCCGACCCCGACCTGCCGGTGTCCGTGCAGATCACCTCCGTCGCGCCGAGCGTGCTGCGGCCGGGCGAGGACCTCCACGTCACGGCGGTGCTGCGCAACGACGGCGACGACGAGATCGCGCAGCCCACCGCCGCGCTCCGCCTGAGCCGGTTCCGTGTGAGCTCGCGCGCCGAGGTCGAGGCCTGGTCGTCCGCCGGGACCGAGGGCCTGAGCCGCACCTCCCGGGTGGCCACCGCGCCCGTCGCCGCGCCGCTGCTTCCGGGAGCGAGCGCGACCGTCGAGCTCGTCGTCCCGGCCGCCGGCGTCCGCCTGCTCGACGGCGCCGACACGTGGGGGCCGCGCGGCCTGGTGGTCGAGGCCCTCGACGGGACCGGTCGCGTCGGCCTCCAGCGCACGTTCCTGCTCTGGCTCACCACTGACGACGTGCCGCAGACGCCGGTGTCGATCCTCGTCCCGGCGGTCGGCCCCCCGTCCGCACCTTCCGAGTCGGGCGACGGGACGGGTCCGGACGAGCGGACCGTGGCCGAGCTCGACGAGCTGACGGCCCCGGGCGGTCGGCTGCACACCCTGGCGGCAGCGGTGGCGACGGACCCCGACATCGGCGTCGCCCTGGACCCCGCCCTGATCGCCGCCGCCTCCGCGGGCAGCCAGCGGACCCGCACCTGGGCCACCGACCTCACCGACGAGCTGCGAGCGCACGACGTCGTCGCGCTCCCGTGGTCCGACCCCGACATCGCCGCCGCGGCCCACGCGGGGAGCGCCGATCTCGTCCAGCTGGCCGTGGACCGGACCGCCGAGACGGGCATCCCGGGCCTCACGACCACCGACGGCCTGCTCTGGGCACCGGGCGAGGAGCTGCCGGACCAGGCGACCGGCGCGGTGACCTCGCAGGCGGGCGCCGACCTGCTGGTGCTGCCGCCCCGGACGGACACCGACGCGAAGGCGACCCCCGACGCCCGCGGGTCGGCGCACACGACCGCAGGCACCGTCGCCACCCTCGGGCCGGACGCGACCCTGACCCGGCTGCTGACCGCGCCGCAGGACGTCGACCCGGGCGCGACCACGACCACGACGGTCCAGCGCGCCCTCGCGGAGCTGGCGGTCATCAGCCGCGAGGGCTCCGACCCGCCGCGGATGCTCCTCGCGCCGGACCGCGCCTGGGAGCCGGACCTGCCGAACGTCACCGCGCTGCTCACGGCGTTCCAGGGAACGCCCTGGGTCCGCGTCACCCGGGTCGACTCGCTGCTCCACGCCGTCACCGACCCCGCACGCACGACGCTGCCCGCGGACTCGACGGCCGTCGACGAGCTCGCGCCGGCCGGCGTCCGCGCCCTCGCCGCCGCCCGGGGCCGCGCGGTCGCGTTCGCGAGCGTGACCAGCGAGCCGGCCATCCTGCTCGACGGCGTGGACACCGCGGTGCTCGCGCCCCTGTCCGTGTCATGGCGCGCCGACCCCGACGGCCGCGAGGCGCTGGTGGGGTCCGTCATCACGGAGGTCGACGCCCGCACGACCGGGCTGACGATCGCGCGGGTCAGCGACGTCCGGGTGGTCGCCGCCGACAGCGAGCTGCCGCTGATCGTGCGCAACGCCCTGGCCGTCCCCGCGACGGTCGTGCTCGAGGTCACCCCGCGCAAGGCCTGCCTCGAGGTCGGGGCGGTCGAGCCCGTGACCGTCGAGGCCCAGAGCGAGGTCAGCGTGCGGGTCCCGCTGCACGCCCGGGCCAACTGCTCGGTCGTCGTCGGGGCGCAGCTGACCTCCACCGACGGCCTCGCCGTCTCGCCCACCGTGCGGTTCACGGCGCAGGTCGCGCCGACCATCGAGAGCATCGGCACGATCGTCGTCGGCGTCCTGCTGGCCCTGGGCCTGGTGCTCGGGATCGTGCGGACCGTGCGTCGCGGGCAGAGCGCGCGCCGCGGCGCCCGCACCGAGGCGGAGTCCGACGCCCCCGTGTCGCTCCCCGTGCTCGGCGGGACGCCCGAGGACGAGCAGGAGGCCCGATGAGCGACGACGGGGTCCGCCGCGGCGCCGCACTCATGGCGTCCGGCACCGCCGCCTCCCGCGTCCTCGGCCTGCTGCGCGGCATGGTCCTGGCCAGCGCGATCGGCGCCACCGGCCAGGCAGCCGACGCGTTCGCGGTGGCCAACAAGCTGCCCAACGTCCTCTACATGCTGCTCGCGGGCGGCGTGCTCAACGCGATCCTGGTGCCGCAGGTCGTCCGCGCCTACAAGCGCAAGGCGGGCCAGGAGTACGTCGACCGGCTGCTCACCTTCGGGTTCGTCATCCTCGCGGGCCTGACCCTCGTCCTCACGCTGCTCGCGCCGTTCCTCGTCGGCCTCTACTCGAACTTCGGCAACGCGGCGCAGGACGCGCTCGCGACGACGTTCGCGTACTGGTGCATCCCGCAGCTCTTCTTCTACGGCGCGTACGCGCTGCTCGGCCAGGTGCTCAACGCCCGCGGCTCGTTCGGCCCGTACATGTGGGCGCCCGCGGTGAACAACATCGTGGCCATCGCCGGGTTCGGCCTGTTCATCGCGTTGTTCGGCGGCTGGAAGACCTCGGGCGTCGTCGACGCCGACACCTGGACGACCGGGCAGACGACCCTGCTGGCCGCCGCCGCGACGCTCGGTGTGATCGCGCAGGCGGTCGTCCTCATCCCCGCGCTGCGCCGCGCCGGCGTCCACTACCGGCCCCGCTGGGGTCTGCGCGGCTCGGGCCTCAGCGCCGCGGGCGGCGTCGCGACCTGGACCCTGATCGGCCTGACCGTGGGCCAGCTGGGCTACCTCGTCGTGTCCCGCGTGGCCTCGGCCGCCCCGGCCGCCGCCGTCGCCGACGGGACCTCCGCGACCGCCGTCGCCGGCCCCGCGGCCTACGACGTCGCGTTCCTCATCTTCATGCTGCCCCACTCGCTGGTCACGGTGTCGCTCGCGACCGCCCTGTTCACGCGGCTGTCCGGACAGGCGCACGACAAGGACGTCGCCGGCGTGCGGTCCACCCTGTCGTCGGGCCTGCGGGTGGTCGGCGTCTTCACCGTCTTCGCGACCGTCGCCATCGCCGTCCTGGCCCTCCCCCTGACGCGCGTCGTGCTGGCGACCGCGTCCGCCGGGTCCGCCGACGCCGTCGCCACCGTCGTCCTCACGATGATCGTCGGCCTGCCCGCCTTCGGGGCGTGGTCCATGTTCCAGCGGGCGTACTACGCCTACGAGGACGCGCGGTCGATGGTGCCGATCCAGGTCGTCATGGCGGCGGTCGTCGTCGCGGGGGCGGTCCTCTCGCAGATGCTCCTGCCGCCGTGGCTCTGGGTGGCGGGCGCCGGCGCGGCGATGAGCGTCTCGTACGTCGTCGGCGCGCTCATCGCCCAGTGGCGCTTGCGTCGGCGGCTCGGCGGGATCGACGGCACCCGCGTGGTGCAGGTCATCGCCCGCGCGTCGCTGGCGGCCCTGGTGTCGGCGGGGATCGGCTACGGCGTGCTGCGCCTCCTCGACGTGTTCCTCTCCACCGGGTTCGTGGCCTCCGCCATCCAGTGCGCCGTCGTCGGCACCGTCATGGGGCTCGTGTACGTCGGCGGCCTGCGCCTGCTCCGCGTCAAGGAGCTCGACAGCCTGCTCCTGCCGCTGCTCCGGCGGCTGCGCGGAGGACGCCGCTGATCCGGCACGTCTAGCATGCAGGTGTCCTGATGCAGGTGAGCGTGCGCGTGATCGACACGGAGGTGCTGGTGAGCGAGGTCGTCGGGCGGGGCACCGTGCTCGCGGGGCGCTACCGCGTGCTGTCCCCGGTGGAGTCGGACCTCGAGGGCGCCAGCGCGTGGCAGGCCACCGACCAGATCCTCGACCGCCCGGTCCGCGTGCGCATCCTCGAGCACGGAGCGGTCGCGCCCGCCCTCGACGCCGCCCGCCGCGCGGCGCTGGTCACCGACTCCCGGCTGGTGCGGGTGCTCGACGTCGGCACCCACGAGGGCTACGGCTACGTCGTCTCCGAACAGCTCGTCGGCCCGTCGCTCGCCCGGCTGGTGGCCGACCGCCCGCTGACCGCCGAGCAGGCGCGAGCCGTCGTGGGCGAGGCCGCCGCCGCGCTCGAGGTCGCCCGGCGCCGGGGCGTCCACCACCTCGCCCTGCGCCCGTCGGTGCTCCACGTCAGCCCCGACGGTCGCGTGCTCCTCGGCGGCCTCGCGCTGGACGCCGCCCTGCTCGGCGACTCGGGTGGCGACGCCCGTTCGACCACCCGTGCCGACGCCGTCGGCCTCGTCCGGCTGCTGTACGCGGCCCTCACCGGGCTGTGGCCGGCCGATCCGCGCGCACCGCAGACCCCGGGCGGGGAGACGCTCCCGCCGGCACCGGTGGTCAACGGCTCGCCGGTCGCGCCCGCGGACCTGGTCCCCGGTGTGCCCAACGACCTCGACACCCTGTGCGTCGTGACGCTCGGGCCGAACGACGACGGGCCGCACAGCCCCGGCGAGCTCGTGCGCGAGCTCGAGCCGTGGGGCGAGATCCGAGCGTCGGTCAGCGACGTCGCGCCCGTCGGCGGCGCGGCGGCGGCCACCACGCAGTTCCCGCCCACCGGGGCGGCCGCACCCGGCGGAGGGGTTCCCGTGCCCGAGGACGACGAGGATCAGCAGGACACCGCGCCGGTGACCGTGCAGCGGCAGTCCGTGCGGACGGCGTTCCAGCAGCAGGACCCCCCGGGCGCGGGGCGCCTGGGGACGCCGCCGCCGGCCACCCCGGCGCGGGCCGGCTCCCTCGGCTCGACCCCCGGCGACGCGCCGACCGCGACCTTCGTGCCGCCGCCGCCCCCGTCGCCCGAACCGCCGCTCGCGGCCACGGCACCGCTGGCCGCCGCCGCAGCAGCTGCCGC
>NZ_JBFUIK010000027.1:0-45520 GCF_056401915.1 Cellulomonas sp. P4_D11
CCACCTGCCGGTGGCTACCCGCCGCCGCCCCCGCCGCCCGCGCCCGACTACGGCCAGCCGCCCGCGTCGCCCTACGGCCAGCCGGCTCCCGGGAGCTACCCGCCGCCGCCCGCGCCCGCCTACGGGCAGGCGCCCCCCGGCGCCTACCCGCCGCCCGGGCCGGGCTACGGCGCGCCGATGATCCAGCCGTCGCCGATCGGCGAGGCCTACTCCTACGGCTGGAAGGGGTTCACGCGGGCCGGTGGCCTCTTCATCCTCGCGACGCTGATCTGGCTGGTCATCGGTGCGGCGGTGGCCGCGATCCTCTGGGCGATCCTCATCGGGTCCGCCAGCCTGACCGACCCGAACGGCAACGGCGGGGGGCTGGTCGGCGCCGGGTTCTCGTTCGTGACCGTGATCCTCTACGCGGCGCTCGCGCTGGTCGGGTACCTGATCGAGGCGGCGTTCATCCGCGCGGCGCTCGGCCTCACCGACGGGCGCGCGACCAGGCTGGGCGACTTCTTCACGTTCACCAACGTGGGCCCGATCCTGCTGACGGCGCTGCTGCTCGCCGGCATCAACCTGGTGGTCGGCTTCGTGTCGTGGATCCCGATCATCGGCTGGCTGATCTCCGTGGCCGTGAACTTCCTCGTGTTCTTCACGCTCTGGTTCGTCATCGACAAGAACCTGAGCCCGATCGACGCGCTGCGGTCGAGCGTGCAGCTCATCACTGCCAACCTGTCGACGACGATCCTGTTCTACCTGCTCAGCATCGTCATCATCTTCGTCGGCGCCCTGCTGTGCGGCCTCGGCCTGTTCGTCGCCATCCCCGTGGTCCTCATCGCCACGGCCTTCCTGTTCCGCCGCCTGCTGGGCGACCCGGTCGCCCAGCTCGTGCCCTGACGGACGACTCCTGGTGCCCGGCCCGCCAGCACGGCGGGCCGGGCACCGTCACGTCGTGACGAAGTCGATCAGCTCCTCGACCCGGCCCAGCAGGCTGGGCTCCAGGTCGGCGTAGCTGCGCACCGAGCGCAGGATCCGCTGCCAGGCGCGGGCGACGTCTGCCTGGTCCTCGGCCGGCCAGCCGAGCTCTCGCAGGATGCCGTGCTTCCACTCCGTGCCCCGCTCGATCACGGGCCAGGCGGCCAGCCCGACGCGCTCCGGCCGCACGGCCTGCCAGACGTCCACGTAGGGGTGCCCGAGGACGAGCACGGAGCCGGCCGGGAGGCCGCGGACGGCGTCGGCGGCGATCCGGCTCTCCTTGGACCCGGCCACGAGGTGGTCGACCAGCACCCCCACGCGGCGACCGGGGCCGGGGGCGAAGTCGCGCAGGGCGACCGCGAGGTTGTCGACGCCGTCGAGCAGCTCGACCACGACGCCCTCGAGGCGCAGGTCGTCGCCCCAGACCTTCTCCACCAGCTCGGCGTCGTGCTTGCCCTCGACCCAGATCCGGCTGCCGCGGGCCACGCGCGCACGGGCGTCGTGCACCGCGACCGAGCCCGACGCGGTGCGGGCGGGCTTCGCGGGCGCCGGGGCGCGGACCGGCGCAGTGAGCGCCACGGGCTCGCCGTCGAGCCAGAAGCCCCGGCCCAGCGGGAACGTGCGGGTGCGGCCGCGCCGGTCCTCGAGCACGACCACGTGCTGGCCGCCCGACTTCTCGACGCGGACGACGGCGCCGACCCACCCAGTGGTGACCTCCTCGACGACCAGGCCGGTCTCGGCGGGCTGGGGGCGGCTGGTGCGGGCCGGCCGGTGGTGCGTCGAGCCGGAGCCCCCGAGCACGTCCGAGCCGTAGCGGTCGTCGTTCACCCGGGCAGCGTAGGGGCCGTCGCGCCGGATGGTCGGCAGCCGCCCCGTGGGTGTCGGCTCCGCGGCGTAGCATTGGCACTCCCGTGCGGGGAGTGCTACCCGCTCGGGCATCTGACGAGCCCGACGACGGAGGAGGCGACATGAGCGAGGACCGGCGGCTGGACGTGCTGCGCGCGATCGTCGAGGACTACGTCGCCACCAAGGAGCCCGTGGGCTCGCGCGCGCTGGTGGAGCGGCACTCGCTCGGCGTGTCGCCCGCGACCATCCGCAACGACATGGCCGCGCTCGAGGAGGGCGGCTACATCGCGCAGCCGCACACGTCGGCCGGGCGGGTCCCGACGGACAAGGGCTACCGGCTGTTCGTGGACCGGCTCTCCACCGTCAAGCCGCTGTCGAGCCCCGAGCGGCGCGCGATCGGCGCGTTCCTCGAGAGCGCGCAGGACCTGGACGACGTCGTCGACCGCGCCGTGCGCCTCATCGCGCAGCTGACGCAGCAGGTCGCCGTCGTGCAGTACCCGTCGCTGCGGCGCTCGGCGCTGCGCCACGTCGAGCTCGTCCCCGTCGGGGCGCGCCACCTGCTGGTGGTGCTCATCACCGACACCGGGCGGGTCGAGCAGCGCACGCTCGAGCTCTCGTCGGACCTGGACGAGGCCGTCGTCGCGCGCCTGCGCTCCCGCCTGAACGTGAGCGCCGCGGGACGGCGCCTCTCGGAGCTGCCCGTGGCCCTGGGCGAGCTGACGGACGCCTTCGCGCCGACCGACCAGGCGCTCGTGCACGCGGTGGTCGCCGTCGTCGAGGAGACCCTGGCGCAGGAGAGCGAGGAGCGCGTCGTGCTCGCCGGCACCGCGAACCTCGCCCGCGTCGGTGGCACCGACGTGCGGTCGATCGGCCCGGTCCTGGAGGCCCTGGAGGAGCAGGTGGTGCTGCTGCGCCTGCTCTCGGAGATGGCCGAGGACTCGGCGACGGTGTCCGTGCGCATCGGGCGCGAGAACCAGCACGACGGGCTGTTCGAGACGAGCTTCGTGACCACGGGCTACGGCGACGAGGGCGGCGGGTCCGTGGCGCGCATCGGCTCCATCGGGCCCCTCCGCATGGACTATCCCGGCACCATGTCCGCGGTCCGCGCCGTGGCCCGCTACCTGACGCGCATCCTCGCGCAATGACCGGCGCAATGACCGTGACCCTGTCAACGACAGCTGGAAGTGAGCACCCCCACTCGTGACCGACTACTACGAGGTCCTCGGCGTCCCGCGTGACGCCAGCCCCGAGCAGATCAAGAAGGCGTACCGCAAGCTCGCGCGCGAGCACCACCCCGACGTCGCCGGGACGGACCCCGGCTCCGAGGACAGGTTCAAGGACGTCTCGCGCGCCTACGACGTGCTCGGCAACCCCGAGAAGCGCCGCGCGTACGACCTCGGCGGCGACCCGTCGTCGCCCGGCGGCGGCATGGGCGGCGGGTTCGGCTTCCAGGACATCTTCGAGACGTTCTTCGGCGCGGCCACCGGTGCCGCGCAGCAGCGCGGGCCCATCCCGCGCGCGCGGCGCGGCCAGGACGCGCTCGTCCGGCTCGACCTCGACCTGGCGGAGGTCACGTTCGGCGTCCACAAGGACGTCCCCGTCGACACCGCCGTCGTCTGCCCGACCTGCAGCGGCTCGTGCTGCCGCCCGGGCACCTCGCCGCGCACCTGCGAGGTCTGCGGCGGCCGCGGCTCGGTGCAGCGGGTCGCCCGGTCGTTCCTCGGCCAGGTCATGACGACGCAGCCCTGCGCCGCGTGCCACGGCTTCGGCACCGTCATTCCCGAGCCGTGCACCGAGTGCTCCGGCGAGGGCCGCGTCCGCTCGCGCCGCACGCTCAGCGTCGACGTGCCAGCGGGCGTCGACACCGGCACCCGGATCAAGCTCACCGGCCAGGGCGAGGTCGGCCCGGCCGGCGGTCCGGCCGGCGACGTCTACCTCGAGGTCCGCGAGCGCAAGCACGACACCTTCGTGCGGCGCGGCGACGACCTGCACGCGACGCTCGAGGTCCCGATGACCGCGGCGGCGCTCGGCACGGTCCTCATGCTCGACACCCTGGACGGCGCGCGCGAGGTGGACCTGCGGCCCGGTACCCAGCCGGCGCAGGTCGTCACGATCAAGGGCCTCGGCGTCGGCCACCTGCACGCGGCCGGCCGCGGCGACCTGCACGTCCACGTGGAGGTGCACGTGCCCACCGCGATGGACGAGGAGCAGGCCGAGCTGCTGCGCCGGCTGGCGACGCTGCGCGGCGAGGAGCGTCCGGAGGCGCGGCTGGCCGCGTCGAACACGGGCGTGTTCGCCAAGCTGCGCGACAAGCTCTCGGGCCGCTGAGCATGACCGCACCGGCCGCGTCGTGAGCGCGCCCGTCTTCCTGGCCGAGCCCGGCACGCTCGACGCCGTCGTCGACGGCGGCACCTACCTGCTCGACGGCACCGAGGGTCGGCACGCGGGCGTCGTGCAGCGGCGCGGGCCGGGCGAGCGCGTGGACGTCGTCGACGGCGCCGGCGTGCGCCTCGTCGGGGTCGTCGACGCGGTGACGGCCGACGGCGTGGTCGTGCAGGTCCGGCAGCGGGTCGTCGAGCCCGCACCCGCCGTCGCCCTCGTGCTGGTGCAGGCGCTCGCCAAGGGCGACCGCGACGAGATGGCGATCGAGGCGGCGACGGAGGTCGGCGTCGACGTCGTGGTCCCGTGGCAGGCGGAGCGGTCGATCGTCGTGTGGCGCGGGGACCGGGCCGCGAAGAGCCGGGCGCGCTGGCTGGGCACGGTGCGGGCGGCCGCCAAGCAGTCGCGACGAGCCCGCGTGCCCGAGGTCGAGGTCGCGCTCGACGGGCGCGGGCTGGCGGAACGGGTCCGCGCGGTCGTGGCGACCGGCGGCGTCGCGCTCGTGCTGCACGAGGACGCGACCGACGCCATCGCGGCGACGGGCCTGCCGACCGCCGGGGAGTGCCTCGTCGTGGTCGGCCCCGAGGGCGGCATCGGCGACGCCGAGCTGGGGCGCCTCGTCGAGGCCGGCGCGAGCGCGGTACGCCTCGGACCGCACGTGCTGCGGACCTCGACGGCCGGGCCCGTCGCGCTCGCGCTGGTGGCCGAGCGGCTCGGCCGGTGGGCCTGAGCACGCAGGGGAATGGTGTCGGCGTCGACTCGTAGACTGTCGACGTCGTCCGGGACACCCCTCCCTGCCGGCAGACCGACAGCAGTCCCTGACCGCATCCGAGCTAAGGAGCGCACGGCGCACGCCGAGCACATGGCCGAGTCCACTTCCGCAGCGCGTCCCACCGGGGCACCCGCACGCGTCGAGCACAGGATCAGCGTCCCCTCCGAGGTCTCGATGGTCGAGCTGCTCGGCCTGCGGGACGAGGTGCTCCGGACCATCGAGTCGGGGTTCACCTCCGTCGACATCCACGTCCGCGGCAACGAGGTGACCCTCGCCGGACCCGTCGGGGACGTCGCCCTCGTGTCGCGCCTGGTCGACGAGCTGGTCGAGATGGCGGCGGGCGGCACCCCGCTCACGCCCGACGTGGTGACCCGGTCGGTCGCCATGCTGACGGCGGCGTCGACCGCGCGTCCCGCGGACGTGCTGTCGTTCAACATCCTCACGGGGCGCGGCCGCACCATCCGGGCCAAGACCCCGGGGCAGAAGGACTACGTCGACGCGATCGACCGGCACACGGTGACGTTCGGCATCGGCCCCGCGGGGACGGGCAAGACGTACCTGGCGATGGCCAAGGCCGTGCAGGCGCTCCAGGACCGCAAGGTGCACCGCATCGTGCTCACGCGGCCCGCGGTCGAGGCAGGCGAGCGGCTCGGCTTCCTGCCCGGCAGCCTCTCCGACAAGATCGACCCCTACCTGCGGCCGCTGTACGACGCGCTGCACGACATGGTCGACGCCGAGTCGATCCCGCGGCTCATGGAGGCGGGCACCATCGAGGTGGCGCCGCTGGCGTACATGCGTGGCCGCACCCTCAACGACGCGTTCATCATCCTCGACGAGGCGCAGAACACGTCCGTCGAGCAGATGAAGATGTTCCTCACGCGGCTGGGCTTCGGGTCGAAGGTCGTGGTGACCGGCGACATCACGCAGGTCGACCTGCCGTCGTCGCAGACCTCGGGCCTGCGCGTGGTCGAGCAGATCCTCAACGGCGTCGACGACGTCGCGTTCTGCCGCCTGACGTCGTCGGACGTGGTCCGGCACCGTCTCGTCAGCGAGATCATCGACGCGTACGCGCGCTGGGACAGGAGCTGAGGCGGCCATGAGCGTCGAGGTCAACAACGAGTCCGGGTTCGACGTCGACGAGGCGGAGTTCGCAGCGCTCGCCCGCTACGTGCTGGACGAGATGCACGTGCACCCGCAGACCGACGTCTCGATCCTGCTGGTCGGCACGGATGTGATGACCGACCTGCACGTGAAGTGGATGGACGAGCCGGGACCGACCGACGTCCTGTCCTTCCCGATGGACGAGCTCCGGCCCGGCCGGGAGGGTGACCCGACGCCGGCCGGCCTGCTCGGCGACGTCGTGCTGTGCCCGGAGGTCGCGGCCCAGCAGGCGCGCACGGCCGGGCACTCGACCGCGGAGGAGCTCCTGCTCCTGACCACCCACGGCATCCTGCACCTGCTCGGCTACGACCACGCAGAGCCGGAGGAGGAGAAGGAGATGTTCGCCCTCCAGCGTCGGCTGCTGCTGACGTTCCTGGCGTCGCGATGACGGACATCCCCGCCGCGCTGCTCGTCGTCGTCGCCGTCCTGGGCATCGCCACCGCTGCGGCGCTGTCGGCGGGCGAGGTCGCCGTGGTGCGCATCTCGCGATCCGCCGTCACCGAGCTGCTGGCCGAGCGGCACCCCGCCGCGGGTCGCGTGCGCGCCCTCACCGAGCACCCCGCGCGGGTGGCGTCGGCGGCCGCGTTCGTGCGCCTGCTCGCCGAGATGACAGCGACCGTGTGCCTCACGCTGACGGTCGGGTCGACCGGCCTGGTGTGGTGGGCGGTCCTGCTGGTCGCGCTCGCCGTCTGCGGGCTCGTGGCGTTCCTCCTGGTCCGGGTGAGCCCGCGCACGATCGGGCGGCAGCACCCCGTGGCCACCCTCACGCGGCTGTCGCGCGTGCTGGTGGCCGTGACGGCCGTCGCCGGTGGCCTCGGCGCCGTCGGGCGGCCGGGTGCGGGCTCGGCGGCCGAGGACGAGGACGAGCTGCGGGACATGGTGCAGCGCGTCAGCGAGTCGGACGTGATCGAGGACGAGGAGCGTGAGATGTTCCGGTCCGTGCTCGAGCTCGGCGACACGCTCACGCGCGAGGTCATGGTCCCGCGGACCGACATGGTGACCACGCCCGAGGACACCCCGCTGCGCAAGGCGCTCGCCCTGCTGCTGCGGTCCGGCTTCTCGCGCGTCCCCCTGACCGGCGACTCCGTCGACGACCTGCGCGGTGTGCTCTACCTGAAGGACGTCGTGGGCCGGCTGCCGATCGCGCCCGCGGGTCGGTCGGACCGGCACGAGCAGGAGGCGATGCTCAACGCGCCGGCGTCGTCGCTGGCCCGCCCCGCGGTCTTCGTGCCGGAGTCGAAGCCGGTCGACGAGCTGCTGCGCGAGCTGCAGGACGGCTCGTCGCACATGGCGATGGTGGTCGACGAGTACGGCGGCATCGCCGGCCTGGTCACCATCGAGGACGCGCTCGAGGAGATCGTCGGTGAGCTGACCGACGAGCACGACCCCACCGCGCCCGTGGTCGAGGACCTCGGGGGCGGCGTGTTCCGCGTCCCGGCCCGGCTGGGCCGCGACGAGCTGGGCGAGCTGTTCGAGCTCGAGGTGGACGACGAGGACGTCGACACCGCCGGCGGCCTGCTGGCCAAGGCGCTGGGCAAGGTCCCCCTGCCCGGCTCCGCCGGTGACATCCACGGGCTGCACCTGGTCGCCGACCGGGTCGAGGGCCGTCGTCGGCGCCTCGCCACCGTCCTGGTCAGCGTGGTCGACGCCGACACCCCTGTTTCGCCCGACACCCACGGAGCCACTCGATGACCGCCGTCCACACGTTCCACTCGGGGTTCGCCTGCTTCGTCGGGCGCCCCAACGCCGGCAAGTCGACGCTGACCAACGCGCTCGTCGGGCAGAAGGTGGCCATCACGTCCGGGCGCCCGCAGACCACGCGGCACACCGTGCGCGGGATCGTGCACCGGCCCGACGCGCAGCTGATCCTCGTCGACACCCCCGGTCTGCACCGCCCGCGGACACTGCTGGGCGAGCGGCTCAACGCGCTGGTCAAGGACACGCTCACCGAGGTCGACGTGGTCGGGTTCTGCCTGCCGGCGGACCAGCGCGTGGGACCGGGCGACCGGTTCATCGCGGAGCAGATGACCGAGCTGGCCAGGGACGGCCGCGGCACGCCGGTGGTCGCGGTGGTCACCAAGGCGGACCTCGTCGGCAAGGGCAAGCTCGCGGAGCACCTCATGGCCGTGCAGGCGCTGGGGGAGTGGGCGGACATCGTGCCGGTCTCCGCGACGTCCGGCTACAACGTCGACGTGCTCGAGAACGTGCTGATCGGCCACCTGCCGGAGGGCACGCCCCTGTACGCCGAGGGCGAGCTCACCGACGAGCCCGAGGCCGTCATGGTGGCCGAGCTGGTCCGGGAGGCCGCGCTCGAGGGGGTTCGGGACGAGCTGCCGCACTCGCTCGCCGTGGTCGTCGACGAGATCGTGGCGCGCGACGAGCCGGCCGCGAACGGTGTGCCGATGCTGGACGTGCGGGTGCACCTGTTCGTGGAGCGGGACAGCCAGAAGGCCATCATCATCGGCAAGGGCGGGGCACGGCTGCGCGACGTGGGCAGCCAGGCGCGCCGCGGCATCGAGGCGCTGCTCGGCGCCCGCGTGTACCTCGACCTGCACGTCAAGGTGGCCAAGGACTGGCAGCGCGACCCCAAGCAGCTCGGAAAGCTGGGCTTCTGAGGATGCTGAGGTCACAGGAGCGGGTCGCGTCGCGCGCGGAGACGGACGTGGAGCGTCACGTCGGTCGGTCGTACCGCGTCGTCGCGAGCACCGCGCTCGGCGTCGTGCTGCTGGCGATCCTCGGCGCCGTCATGGGGCCGCAGTGGGACCCGGTCCCGCTGGCCGACCCGCTGACGGTCGAGACGTCGTCGACGGCGATCGGGTCCGCCGCGCCGGTGCCGTCGTACCCGGTGCGCACGTCCGTGGTCACGGTGCAGCTGGACGGCACGACCGTCGACGCCCAGATCAGCGAACCCGTCGGCGCGGAGGGTCCGCTGCCGGGCGTGGTCTTCGTGCACGGCGCCGGGACCGGCCGCTACGACACGGCCTTCCTCGAGCAGGCGCACGCGCTCGCGGCGTCCGGGATCGTCGCGATGGTGCCCAACAAGCGGCTCGACACCTACACCACCCGCCACCGCGACTACCCCCTCATGGCGGCCGACTACGACGCCTCGGTCGCGCTGCTGCAGGCGCGCGACGGGGTCGACCCCGACCGCGTCGGCATCTACGCCGAGAGCGAGGGCGGCTGGATCGCGCCGATCATGGCCGCGCAGGACCCGAGCATCGCGTTCGTCGTGCTCGTCTCGTCGCCCGTCGTCCCGCCGCGGGAGCAGGCCGCGTTCGCGGTCGACGCCTACCTGCGCAACACCGGCGTCCCGCACGGCGTGTTCCGGGCGATCCCGCGGGCCGTCGGCATGTCGCTGCCCGGCGGCGGGTTCGAGTACGCGGACTTCGACGTGACCCCGTACCAGCGCCAGATGCGCCAGCCGGTCTTCGTCGTCTACGGCACGGGCGACGCCTCGATGCCCACCATCCAGGGGGCCGAGCAGGTCCTGCGCGACACCGCGATCGCCGGCAACGGGGACGTGACCGTCCGCTACTACGAGGGCGCCAACCACGGCATCCGGGTGGACGGCCAGGTCGACGCCGCCTTCCTGGAGGACCTGTCGGGCTGGGTGCTCGGCCTGCCCGCGACCGGCGACGCCCCGCCACGCATCGCCGGTGCGCAGCCCGAGCAGACGTACGTCGCCGCGCCCGTGCCCGAGCCCCGGTGGTTCGGCGACGGCGACGTGGTCGTGGCGCTCGCCGTGGCCGCGCTGGCCCTCATCCTGCTCGGGCCGCTGGCCGTGCTGGTGGCGCGAGGCGCCGAGGCGGCGACGGGCGAGGTCCGGCGCCGGCGCGGCGCGACGCCGACCGGCCCGGGCCCACGGTTCGCGCCCGGCGTCCTGCCGCTGCTGGTGGCCCTCGGGCTCGGCGCGATCCTCACGGTCGTCGGGCTGGCCTGGTACATCGTCTCGATCGCGCGCCTCGCGCTCGACTACCAGCGCAACGACCTCGTGGTGCAGGGCGGGTGGGTCGCCGTGCGCGTGCTCGGCATCGCGGTCGTCGTGGTCGGGGTCCTCCTGCTCCGCCGCTGCCGCCGGGTGCGCCTGGCCGGCGGACACCCCGCGCCGGGTATCGTGCGGACCTCCGTCCTGTGGGCGGGGGCCATCGGCTCGGTCGTCCTGCTGGTCGTCCTGGCCTACTGGGGGGTCTTCCAGCTCGGGATCTGATCACGAGCCGGTCGCGGTTGTGTACGAAGCGCTCACGTGCGGCACGATGTGCGCCGATGATCTGAACGAGGCACCCGCCGGGGCCACACGAGGGACGAGGGGGTCGCGTGCGAACGTCGTGGGGGTCGGCGACCGATCGCGGCCTGGTCCGGGAGGTCAACGAGGACGCCCTCCTGGCGTACCCGCCTGTCTTCCTCGTCGCGGACGGCATGGGCGGTCACGACGCCGGCGACCTGGCGAGCCGGATCGCCGTCGAGGAGTTCGCCCAGCTGGCCGGGCAGGCCGCGGCCACCGCCGACGACGTCCACGCCTGCTTCGACCGCACCGCCGCGCGGATCCGCACCGAGTTCACGGGCGGGCGCCAGGGCGGCACCACCGTGGCCGGCGTCGCGGTGACCGAGCACGACGGCGGGTCGTACTGGCTCGTCTTCAACGTCGGCGACTCGCGCGTGTACCTGTGGACCGGCGACGAGCTCGAGCAGGTCAGCGTGGACCACTCGGTGGTCCAGGAGCTGCTCGACCTGGGCGAGATCGACCTGGATGAGGCCGCGACGCACCCCGACCGGCACGTGCTGACCCGCGCCCTCGGCACGGGCGACCCGCCCGAGCCCGAGTACTGGCTGCTGCCCGCCGGGCTGCACGACCGCCTGCTCATCTGCACCGACGGCCTCACGCGCGAGCTCGGCGACGACGTCCTCGCCCAGGTGCTCGCCGGCATCGGCGACCCGCAGGACGCCGCGGCCGACCTGGTCCGGCTCGCGCTCGAGCACGGCGCGCGCGACAACGTCAGCGCCGTCGTGGTCGACGTGGCCACCGCCTCGGGCGCGCACGACGACGTGCACATCACCGTGCCCCGCACCGGCGCCGAGCTCGGTCCGCACCTGTGGGACGAGATGCTCAACGGCGCCACGGTCCCGCGCCGCTCGCTGCCCCCCACCGACGCGCGAGGCGCGAGCACACCGAACGAGGAGACGTCATGACGGTGCCCGAGTACTCCGCCGGCGGCTGGACCGCCGTGGTCCGGCCCGGCTTCGTGGCGCTGCTCGGTCCGACGACCGCCTCCTCGACCGTCCGCGCGCTGTGGCAGGACGCCGGCGAGGGTGTCTTCTCCGCGCTGGCGCTGCTGGCCCGCGACGGCTTCGGCGGGCTCCCGCCGTTCGCGGTCGTGTCGGTCGACGGACAGCGCGTGCACGCCGCCCTGCGCGGCGACGTCGAGGTGGTCGTCGAGGTGGGCGGTCGGCGCGACGTCTGGCGCTCGGGCGAGGTCAGCACCTGGACCGAGCGTGTGCTCGACGGCGTCTCCGACGTGTCTGTGCAGGTCGAGGACCCCGCGCGCGGTCCGGTCAGCCTTCCGCTGGCCGACGGCGTCGTGCAGGCCTCGCGCGTGAGCGTGTCCCTGACGGCGCGGGACGAGGTGGCAGCGCCGGTGGAGATCGTCCCGGCCGCTGTCGAGCCAGTCGCTCTCGAGCCCGCCGTCGACGAGTCGGCGGCCGACGAGCCCGCGGAGCCGGTCGTCGGCAGCGTCGACGAGCTGACCGTCGAGCCCAGCGTCACGGACGAGCTCGTCGCCGAAGCGCACGACCAGCCGGTCGAGCCCGTTCTCGCGACCGCCGACGAGCCGGCCGAGCCCGTGGTCGGCACCGCCGACGTGCTGGAGGCCGGCCCCGTCGCCGAGGCGCCGGTGACCGACGACCTGCCGGAGATCGCCCCCGAGGCCGTGTGGGACGAGCCGACCACGGTCGCGCTCGTGCCCGTCGAGACCCACGGGGACGCGACGCCGGAGCCCGAGGTCGACGAGCACACCGACCCGACGGGCGTCGTGGCCGCCGCGGAGTCCTTCCTCACGTGGCCGCCGGCTCCCGCGCCGGCCGCGCCCGTGCCGGTCGGCGGCGCGTCGCTCGACGACCACGACGGCCTCACCATCCTGTCGAGCGACCTGGCGGAGATCCGCGAGCAGCTGCCGTCGTGGGCGGGGGACGAGGTCCCGGGACCGTTCCGCGTGCCCGCGGCGGTGCAGTCGGCCGCGCGCCTGGTGCTCTCGACCGGCCTGGTCGTGCCGCTGGACCGTGCCGTGCTGCTCGGCCGTGCGCCGCAGGTCGCCCGCGTCACCAACCGCGAGCTGCCGCGCCTGATCACGGTGCCCAGCCCGCAGCAGGACATCTCGCGCACGCACGCCGAGGTTCGGGTCGAGGGCGACCACGTGGTGGTCACCGACCTCGACTCGACCAACGGCGTCCACGTCGCCCGCCCCGGCGAGGGCGCGCGTCGGCTGCACCCGGGGGAGCCCAGCGTCGTCGGCGTCGACGAGGTCGTCGACCTCGGTGACGGCGTGACGTTCTCGGTGGAGCGGGGTTCGTGACCGCACGCCGCGAAGCATCGACGCCGCCCCGCCTGCCGGGCTACGAGTACCTCCGGGTCCTCGGGCTCGGCGGCTTCGCGGACGTCTTCCTGTACCAGCAGGAGCTTCCGCGGCGTGAGGTGGCGGTCAAGGTCCTGCTCGCCGGGAGCCTTGACGACGAGGTGCGTGCGCGGTTCCAGCAGGAGGCCAACCTCATGGCCCAGCTGTCGCACCACCCCTCGATCGTCACGATCTACCACGCGGCCATCGCCGCCGACGGGCGCCCGTTCCTCGTCATGGAGTACTGCTCGCGGCCGGGCCTGGCGGAGCGCTACCGGCAGGAGCGGATCTCCGTGGCCGAGGCGCTGCGGATCGGCGTGCGGCTGGCGTCGGCGGTCGAGACCGCGCACCGGGCCGGCATCCTGCACCGCGACATCAAGCCCGCGAACGTGCTCACCACCGACTTCGGCTGGCCCGCGCTGACCGACTTCGGCATCGCCGCCACCACCGGGCACGGCGCCGGCGCGACGGTCGGCATGTCGATCCCGTGGTCGCCGCCCGAGCTGCTCGGGGAGCGCCCGACGGGCGACGAGCGCTCGGACGTGTACTCCCTGGCTGCGACCATCTACTCGCTGCTGGCCGGCCGCACCCCGTTCGAGGTGCCGGGCGGCGAGAACACGGCCCAGCAGCTGGTCGCCCGCATCGAGCGCTCGCCCCTGCCGCCGACGGGCCGCGACGACGTGCCGTGGGGGCTCCAGGACCTGCTCGAGCGGGCCATGGCGAAGGTCCCGGCGCGCCGGTTCGAGTCCGCGGCGGCCGTCGCGCGCGCCCTGCAGCAGGTCGAGGCCGACCTGCGCCTGCCGATCACGCCCCTCGACCTCACGGACCAGCCCGACGCCGGCCCGGTCCGGGACCTGCCGGCCGCCCCGCCCGACGGCGGCCGCGAGGACGCGACGCGGCTGCGGTCGATCGTCACCGTCGCGCCGGTCGCCCCTCTGGGTGACGCACCTGCGCCGGGTGCGGACGAGCCGACTCGGCAGCGCGGCGTGGTCTCGGTCCCGCCGCAGGCACCAGCCGCCACGTCCGCACCGGTCTTCGTCGCACCGCCCGAGCCCGAGGTCGCGGAGGCGACCGAGCCCGTCGGCCGCGGCAGGGGACGGGTCGTCGCGGGCATCGTCTCGGGCGTCGTGGTGCTGGCGGCGGTCGTGGCCATCGGCGCCGCCGCGCTGCGCACCGGGGACACGCCCGACGGGCAGCCGTCGTCGACCGACTTCACGCAGGACGCCGAGCCGACGAGCATCGGGCAGCCCGTGCCGTCGCCGCACTCGCTCCTGGGCACCCGGCAGGCGGACGGCTCGGTGGTGTTCACCTGGGAGAACCCGGAGCCGCAGGACGGCGACCGGTACCTCTGGGGGGTCCTGCAGGCGACCGGTGAGCCGCAGCTGGCGGTCGTCGACGAGGCGACCGTGACGGTGCCCGCCGACCTGGCCGGCGCCGGCCAGGTCTGCGTCGAGGTGTCGATCGTGCGCGCGGACCGCCGCGTCTCGGC
This sequence comes from Cellulomonas sp. P4_D11, assembly GCF_056401915.1. Taxonomy (NCBI): domain Bacteria; kingdom Bacillati; phylum Actinomycetota; class Actinomycetes; order Micrococcales; family Cellulomonadaceae; genus Cellulomonas; species Cellulomonas sp. P4_D11. Next base: position 14,213 of record NZ_JBFUIK010000027.1, read on the forward strand.
CGACCCCGCGGAGGGCTGCGCGCCGTGAGCAGGGCATCCCTTCGCACGCGGGCGACGACCGCGGCCGCCGTCGTGACGGTGCCCGTGCTGGTCCTCGTCCTCGCGCTGCTCGACCACGGCTTCCCGCTGGCTCGCCTGGACCTCAACGACGGCGGGGTCTGGCTGACGGCCACCAGCAAGCTGCAGCTCGGGCGCTACAACGCGCAGGTGGAGGAGCTCAACGGCGGCCTCGCCGCCTCGGGCAGCACGTTCGACGTGCTGCAGGACGCCGGCGACGTGCTGCTGGTCGAGCCCGGCACGGTCGCCGTGGTCGACCCCGCGACGGTCACCGCGTCGGCAACCGTCTCCGTGCCCGGCACCGTGGTGTCGATGGCGGCCGGCGTCGTCGCGCTGACGGACGACGACGGCAACGTCTGGGTGCGCACGGTCGGGTCCCTCGACTCGCTGCGCATCGCCACCGACGCCCCCGACCTCGAGCTGGGCGACGGCGGCGCGGCGGTCGTCGCCCGCAGCGGGGCCGTGCTCGGCGTCGCGCCGCGGGACGGGGCCGTGACGAAGATCGACGTGGTGGACGGCGCCGCGCGCGCGACGCCGCTCGGCACGCTCGGCGCCGGCCCGGTCGACAAGCTCACCGCCGTCGGGGACGAGCCCGTGGTGCTCTCCGGGTCCACCGTCCGCACCCTGCGCGGCGAGACGGACCTCGACGGGGACGACCTCACGCTGCAGCAGCCCGGACCGGAGCGGCCGCGCGCCCTCGTCGCGAGCCGGACGGCCCTCGTGGAGGTGCCGCTCGACGGCGGCGCGGTCGTCACGCACGCCACCGACGGGTCGGGGCTGCCGGCCGAGCCCGTGCAGGTCGGGCGGTGCGCGCTCGGCGCCTGGGCGACGGCCGTCGGGTCCTACCTTCAGCTCTGCGACGGCGCCGAGGCCGAGGTCAGCAACCTCGAGGACATGTCCAGCGCCGACGTGCTCAAGTTCCGGGTGAACCGCCAGGTCGTCGTGCTGAACGACACCCTGCGCGGCCGGCTGTGGATGCCGCTGCAGGACCCCGACCTGCGGGTGCCCGACTGGACGCAGGTGAAGCCGGAGGAGCAGCCCGACGAGGCTCAGGAGCAGACCGAGACCACGGACACCACCCAGAACCTGGTGACGGAGTGCTCGGGCACCTCGGCCCCGCCGACGGCCGCCGACGACGAGTTCGGCGTGCGCCCGGGGCGGACCACGATCCTGCCGGTCATCGACAACGACTCCTCGTCGGACTGCGGGATCCTCGTCATCTCCGAGTTCGACCCGCTGCCCCCGACGTTCGGCACGGTCGAGGCGATCTACGGCGGACGCGCGCTGCAGGTCGCGGTCGCGGAGGGTGCGAGCGGTTCGGCCGAGCTCACCTACACGATCTCCGACGGCCGCGGGACCAGCGCGACGTCGACCGCCGCGGTCCGGCTGACGGTGCACGACGGCAGCGTCGACTCGGCACCCGTCCAGCTGCGCACGGGGTCGCTGCAGGTGGAGCAGGGCGGCCAGGCCGACCACCTCGTGCTCGCCGACTTCGCCGACCCCGACGGCGACGACCTGCTGCTCGTCGGGGCAGTCGCCGACCCCGCCGCCGGGTCCGTGCGGTTCCGGCAGGACGGGTCCCTCACGTTCCGCGCGGACGGGGCGTCGCTCGGGCGGACGCAGGTCACGCTGCAGGTCTCCGACGGCACGTCGACGACGGAGGGCACCCTCGACGTCGACGTCCGGCCCGCGGGGTCGCTCGCGCCCCAGATCGACCCGGTGCACGCCGTCACGTACGTCGGTCAGCCCGTCACGCTGCACCCCCTCGACGCGGTGCGCAGTGCAACCGCCGAGCCGCCGCGCCTGGCCGGCGTGGACGACGTCGTCGGCGCCACGATCACGAGCGACCTGCAGGGCGGCACGTTCACGTTCAGCGCCGCGCGCGCGGGCAGCTACTACGTGACGTTCCTCGTCACGGCCGCTCCGCAGCAGGTCACGGGGTTGGCGCGGATCGACGTCCGCGAGTGGCCGGAGGCGGCGGAGCCCCCCGTCGCCGTGCGCGACCAGGCCTTCCTGCCCGCCGGGGGCGAGGTCACGGTCGACCCCTTGGAGAACGACAGCGACCCGGCCGGGCGCGTGCTGGTGCTGCAGTCCGTGGACGGAGGGGACAGCGAGGGCCTGCGCGTCGCCGTCCTCGGGCACAACCTGGTGCAGATCCGCTCCGACCGGACGCTCACCGGCCCGACGGTCCTGCGGTACACCGTGACCAACGGGGCGCTCAGCGCCGTCGGCGAGATCGTCGTGCACCCCGTGCCGCCGGCCGCGACGTCGCAGCCGCCCGTCGTCCCGAACGCCGAGGCCAGCGTCCGCACGGGTGGCGTGGTCACCATCCCCGTGCTGCAGGACGCCTACGACCCCGACGGCGACCGCCTGACCCTCGTGCCGCAGCTGGCCGAGCCGCTCGGCGAGGGCGAGGGCCTGCTCTTCGTGTCCGGCGACGTCCTGCGGTACCAGGCGCCGGCCGGCGCCATGACGGCCCACGCGACGTTCGAGGTGCAGGACGCCACCGGCAACCGCACCGCCGCGACCGTCACCGTCCACGTGCACGCGTCCGACGCGACCACCAAGGCGCCGCCCCGGCCGGTCGACATCGTGGCGCGGGTGTTCGAGGGCGACACCGTGCGCATCGACGTGCCGCTGGTCGGGATCGACCCCGACGGCGACGGCGTCACCCTGCTGGGGATCGCGTCGGGCCCGCCGCACGGCATCGCCCGCGCCGGCGGCCCCGACTGGATCGAGTTCCAGGCGGTGCCCGGCGACGTCGGCACCGTCGAGTTCACCTACGCGGTCGAGGACTGGGTGGGCCAGCGCGCGGTCGCGACGATCCGCGTCGGCATCGCCCCCCGCCCGGCCGGGGCCGCCCCGGTGGTCGCGCGCGACGACGACGTGACCGTCAAGCCGGGCCAGCGCGTCGAGGTGCGCGTGCTGGCGAACGACGTGGACTCGAGCGGCGGTGAGCTCTCGCTCGACCCGGCGCTCGAGATGCCCGCGGGCACGGACGCGCAGGTCTCGGGCCGCCGGATCGTGGTGCACGCGCCGGACGAGCCGACGGTGCTGCAGATCGCGTACACGGTGTCCAACGACCGTGGGGGTCGGGACACCGCCGTCCTGACGGTGACGGTGCTCGACGACGCCCCGGTGCTGCCGCCGATCGCGCGCGACGTCGTCGTGTCCGCGCTCGACACCCTGGGCCGGACCGAGGTCTCGGTCGACGTGCTCGCGGTGGCGCAGAACCCCAGCGGTCCGCTGAGCGACCTGGCGGTCTCGGTCCCGGGCTCGCAGTCGGACGTGGCGCGGGTGACCGAAGGGGGCGACGTCGTCGTGAGCCTCGTCGACCACCCCCAGACCATCCCGTACCTGCTGACCAACACGACGGCGGAACCCGGCACGGCGGCCTCCTACGCGTTCATCACCGTGCCGATGCTGGGCTTCTTCCCGCCGATGCCGCGGCCCAAGGCCCCGGAGCTGCGGGTGGCCTCGGGCGAGCAGCTGGTGATCCCTCTCGACGAGCAGGTGCAGGTGGCTCCGGGCCGCACGGCGCGCGTCGCCGACGCCCTCGGCGTGACGGCGACGAAGTCCGACGGCTCGGACCTCGTGCCCACCCTCACCACCCTGCAGTTCACCTCGGCGCCCGGCTACGCCGGCCCGGCCTCGATCACCGTGCCCGTGACGGACGCGTCGGGCGCGGGCGACACGTCCGCGCGCACCTCGGTCATCACGCTGCAGATCACCGTCTACGCCGTCGACGACCACCCGCCGACGTTCACGCCGTCGGTCATCGACGTGTCGCCGGGGGAGGACCCGCTCACCGTCGACCTGCGGGCGTTCACCACCGGGCCCGAGGGCGCGAGCCCCACGGACGACCGGTACTCCTACCAGCTGACGTCCGCGATCCCGGCGGGGTTCACCGGCGGGATCGAGAAGGGCATCCTGAGCATCGCGGCCGACGAGACGACGCCGAAGGGTCGCACGGAGAAGCTCAGCGTGCGCATCGGCTACGGCCGGACGGGCTCGCTCGACCAGACGATCGACGTCCGCGTCGTGGCCAGCACGCGGCCCAAGATCCGGCTGGTGGACCGCACGATCGAGAACGGCGTCGAGGGCCGGCAGATCACGGTCGACGTGCTCGACGGCGCGTTCAACCCGTTCCCCGGGTCGGCGATGACCGTGCTCGGCGCGACGGTGGAGACCCCGGGAGCCGGGACCGCGGGCGCCTCGGCGGACTCCGTGAGCGTGCGGCCCGCCGAGGGCTTCATCGGCCAGATGGTCACGCGGTACCGGGTGCGGGACGTGACGGGCGACCCGGACCGTGAGGTCGAGGGGCGCATCACGGTCGTGGTGCGCGGCCGGCCCGCCACGCCGACAGCCCCCCGGATCAACGAGGTGCGGGACCGGACCGTCGTCCTCTCGTGGGACGCCCCGGACAACCGCGGCGCGCCGATCACGGGTTACCGCGTCATCGCGAACCCCGGGGGCATCGTCCGGCAGTGCGCGAGCACGACCTGCACGATCGACAACCTCACCAACGACGTGGAGTACTCGTTCACGGTCGCGGCGCTCAACGACGTCGACTGGTCGGAGCCCAGCGCGCCGTCGGCCACCGCCCGGCCCGACGCCGTCCCGGACGCCCCCGCGGCGCCGACGCTGGAGTTCGGGGACGGTTCCGTCCGGGCCACGTGGGCGGCACCGACCTCCACCGGCTCGCCCGTGACCAGCTACACGCTGGAGATCTCGCCCGCGCCGACCGCGGGGCCGGCGTCGGTCACGTCCCCGACGACGAGCTACACGTTCTCCGGCCTTCGCAACGGCACGGCCTACTCCGTCCGCGTGCGCGCGCACAACAAGGCGCCGGATCCCAGCGGCTGGTCGCCGTCCTCGCAGCCGATGGTCCCGGCCCGCGCCCCGGACGCGCCCGACGTCACCGCGACGCCGACCGACACGCAGCTCGGTCGGGTCATCGCGATCGCCTGGACGGCTCCGAAGGACAACGGCGACGCGGTCGCGCAGTACGAGGTCGTCGTCGACGGCCCGAACGGCGGCACGTTCCCGGTCGCGGCCGGCACCCAGACGCTGACCTTCGACCAGGCGCAGACCAAGTACCCCTACCGCGTCTCGGTGCGCGCGAAGAACAAGGCCGGGTGGGGCGACGTCGGGTCCACGACGGCCTCGACCTTCGGCCTGCCGACCGCGCCGGCCAGCCTCACCGCGACCGCCCCGGCTGGCGACGGCAGCATCGACCTGCGGTGGTCCGCCGCCGACGACAACGGCTCGCCGATCCGCGCCTACGTCATCAGGCTGCCCGACGGCAGCGAGGCGGACGTCGGCAACCGGCTGTCGTACACGGTTCCCGCCCAGCCCGGCGTCGCCAGCACCTACCAGGTGCGGGCGGTCAACGCCGCCGGCTCGAGCGGGTGGAGCCCGGCGGCCACGGCCACCGCGACGACCCCGCCGGAGACCCCGACGAACCTCACGCTCGCGGTGTCGGCGACGACCGGCTCGTGGGGTGAGCCGTCGACCGCCACGATCGGCTGGGGCGCGTCCGGCGACGGTGGCGGCGGCACCGTGACGTACACCTACCGGCTCAGCGCGCCCGGCGGCCACTCCGCGACGGGCACCACCACGGGCCGGGCCGCCGACGTGGACGTCAGCGGCTGGATCAGCTGGAGCGGCACGACGGTCACGCTCACGGTCACCGCGAGCACCACCGGCACCGGCCGCACGCTCACCAGCGGCACGGCCACGCAGTCCGCGACGTGGGGCTGGGGCGCGGCCCCGGGCAAGGTGATCAACGCGGCGCTGACCCCCGACGACGCCAGCGCGCCGACCACCCTGACGGCGAGCTGGGACCCGCCGACCGACGACGGCGGCCAGAACGTCAGCGGCTACCGCGTGTGCTGGACCGCCGGCTCGGACCCCGAGGACTGCGGCAAGGACCTCAACAAGAGCGCCCGGAGCGCCGACAGAACTGTGGCGAGCATGCCCGGCGCCGTGCCCGGCGCGGTCGTCACCGTCACGATCGCCGCCATCAACGGCAAGGGCGTGGGCGCCACCACCACGCTGACCTTCACCATGCCGTAGCACCTACCCCCGACCACCCCGAGACCGCACCACCGAGACGGAGACACCCGCACATGACCCCCGAGCAGAGCATCTGGTTCAGCGAGAGGTTCGACGCCCTCGTGTCCAACGTCGGCCTGGCGCTGCTCGGCAAGGAGCACACTGTGCGGCTCGCGCTCACGGCGATGGTCGCGGAGGGGCACCTGCTGCTCGAGGACGCCCCCGGCACCGGCAAGACGTCGCTGGCCAAGGCGCTGGCGGCGACGGTGCAGGGCAGCCACCACCGCATCCAGTTCACGCCGGACCTGCTGCCGTCCGACGTCACGGGCGTGACGATCTACGACCAGAGCACGCACCGCTTCGAGTTCCACCCGGGTCCGATCTTCGCGTCCGTGGTGCTCGCCGACGAGATCAACCGCGCCTCGCCCAAGACCCAGGCCGCGCTCCTGGAGGTCATGGAGGAGGGCAACATCACCGTCGACGGCGTGACCCACCCGGTCGGCCGCCCGTTCATGGTCATCGCGACGCAGAACCCGATCGAGCAGGCCGGCACGTACCGGCTGCCCGAGGCGCAGCTCGACCGCTTCCTCATCAAGACGTCCTTGGGCTACCCCGACCGCGCCTCGACCATCGAGATCCTCGCGGGCGCCAAGGACCGCACCACGGTGCTGACCCCGCGGATCACCACGCAGGCGGTCGGCACCATGGCGGACCTGGCGCAGACGGTGCACATCGACGAGGTCGTGCTCGACTACGTCGCACGGCTCACCGAGGCCACGCGCGACGACGCGCAGACGGCGATCGGCGCGAGCGTGCGCGGCGGGCTCGCGCTCGTGCGCACCGCCAAGGTCTGGGCCGCGGCGGCCGGCCGGGAGTACGTCATCCCGGACGACGTCAAGGACCTCGCGCAGCCCGTGCTCGCGCACCGGCTGCTGCTGGACACGGAGGCCGAGTTCGCGGGCATCACGGCGGCCGAGATCCTGGCGCGCATCCTCGAGACGACGGCGCCGCCGGCCCTGCGGGTGGCCTGATCGTGGGTCTGCGGGTCTCACCGATCGGCTGGGGGGTCGCCGCGCTGGCGGCCCTCGGCCTCGTGCTGGGCCGGCTGTTCGGGTGGCTGGAGCTCGCGGCGCTCGGGTCCGCGCTCGGGGCCGTGCTGGTGGTGTCGCTGCTGATGACCGCCGGGCGCGCCCGGTACGCGATCACGCTCGACATGGCCGACCGGCGCGTCAAGGTGGGGGAGCGCGCCCTCGGTCGCCTCGAGGTCCGCAACGTCGCGCGTCGCCGGTCGCTGCCGTCGCGGGTCGAGCTGCCCGTCGGCGCGGCGGTCGCCGAGTTGGGGGTGCCCGCGCTCGGTCCCGACGCCACGCACGACGACCTCTTCGCCATCCCGACCGCCCGGCGCGCGGTGATCGTCGTCGGACCCGTGCGCTCGGTGCGCGGCGACCCGTTCGGGATCGCGCGGCGCAGCGTGCGCTGGACGCGGCCGGTCGAGCTCTTCGTGCACCCGCTGCTCGTCTCGCTCGCGGGCGCGAGCGCCGGCCTGCTGCGCGACCTCGAGGGGCAGGCGACGCGGGACCTGTCGGACTCCGACCTGTCCTTCCACGCCCTGCGGGACTACGTCGCCGGGGACGACCGCCGGTACATCCACTGGCGGACCACGGCCCGCCGCGGCAGCCTCATGGTCAAGCAGTTCGAGGACACGCGGCGCACCACGACGGCGCTCGCGCTGGCGACGGACCCGCGCGACTACGCCGACGACGACGAGCTCGAGCTCGCGGTCTCGGTGGTGGCGTCGGTCGGTGTCCAGACGATCCGCGAGGAGCGCGACCTCGTGGTGCTCGCCGGCCCGGGCCGGCTGCGCGTCGAGACCCCGCCCCTGCTGCTCGACGACTGCTCGGGGATCGCGCTGGCCGCCGGGGGCGCCGGCGTGACGCTCCTGGGCCGCCGCGTGGTCCGGGAGGCCCCGGAGGCGTCGGTCGCCATGCTGGTCACGGGCTCGCTGCCCAGCGACGCGGACCACCGGCTCGGCGCCCGGTACGTCCCCGCGGGGACGCGGACGGTCGTTCTGCGCTGCCTGCCCGGGGCCGAGGTCTCCGTGCGGACGCAGGGCTCGTTGAGCCTGGCGACGATCGGCCGGCTGGACGACCTGCCCCGGCTCCTGAGGCGGGTGACGGCATGACCCGACCGTTCGGCCGCGCCGCCGTCGACATCGCCTGCCTCGTCGGGACCCTCGCGCTCGTCCTGGTGCCGCTGCTCGAGGTCTACGGCGGTCTGACCGCGGTGCCGGCACTCGTCGGCGGCCTCGCGCTGGGCACCCTCGTCGCCGCGGTCGGCGCCGCGCGGCGATGGTCCGCGATCACGGTGGTCGCGGTGCTCGTCGTGGTGTTCGTGCTGGCCGGTGGTGCGCTCGCCGCCCCGAGCACCACGATCGCCGGGATCGTGCCGACGCCGCAGACCGTGCTCGACCTGGCCCGGGGCACCGCGTCGACGTGGAAGCAGGTGCTCACGCTGCAGCCGCCCGTCGGCTCGAGCGGCACGCTCCTCGTCGCGATGTACTTCCTGTCGTTCGTCGGCGCGGCGCTCGCCGTCTCGCTGGCCCTCCGCCTGCGCACCGGGGCCGCAGCCGCGTCGGCCGCGCTGGTGCCCGTCGCGGTGATGATCGCGGTCATCGTGCTGGGCACGCGGCGACCGACCGTCCCGCCGGTGCTCACCGGGCTCGTGCTCGTCGTGGTGCTGCTGCCGTGGGCGGCCTGGCGCGCGGGTCTGCTCCGCGCCCGCCGCGTGGTGGCGACGGGCCTGCTCACGGTCGTCGCGGTGAGCGCAGGGGTGCTCGGTGCACCGCTGGTGGCCGGCGGGACCGAGCGGCTCGTCGTGCGCGACGAGCTGGTGCCGCCGTTCGACCCGAGGGACTACCCGAGCCCGCTGTCGGCCTTCCGTGAGTACGTGAAGAAGGACGCGGACACCACCCTCTTCACCGTCAGCGGTCTGCCGGCGAACGCCCGGGTGCGGCTGGCCACGATGGACCGCTACGACGGCGTCGTCTGGAACGTGGCCGGCGACGGCTCCGCGCAGGCGTCCGGCGAGTTCCGCCGCGTCGGCGACGAGATCGAGACGACGGTCCGGGGCGACACCGCGCACGTCGACATCACGATCGACGGCCTCACCGGCGTCTGGCTGCCCACCGTGGGGCAGGCGACGTCGTTCGACATCGCTGACGGCAGCGCGGCGGGCGCGCTGCGCTACAACGACGCGACGGGTGCGGCGGTGCTCACCGGCGGGCTGCGGCCCGGGCTGGAGTACGGCGTCGACGTCGTCGTGCCGCGCGTGCCCGACGCCACGGAGATCGGGCGGGCGCCCGCGTCGGATGTGGCGCAGCCGCCCCTGACGGGCGTCCCGGACGTCGCCGCGGCGACCGCGGCGGACGTCGCGCGCGACGCCGGCAACCCGGTGCAGATCAGCCAGGCGCTGGCCGACTGGCTCTCGACCGAGGGGTTCTTCAGCCACGGCATGGACGTGTCGGGCACCGAGTCGCTGTCCGGGCACGGCGCCGACCGGATCACGTCGCTGCTCGGCGGCGACCTCATGGTGGGCGACGGCGAGCAGTACGCCGCAGCGATGGCTCTCATGGTGCGCAAGATGGGCCTGCCGGCGCGCGTGGTCCTCGGCTTCGTGCCGCCGGAGGGCGCCGGCGACGGCCCCGTCGAGGTCACCGGCGACGACATCCAGGCCTGGGTCGAGGTCGCCTTCCAGGGCTACGGCTGGGTGCCGTTCGACCCGACCCCGCCGCCGGAGCAGACGCCGCAGCAGGAGGACCAGGAGAAGCCGTCCGAGCCCGATCCGCAGGTCGTCCAGCCGCCCCCGCCGCCGCCCGCGGCGGTCACGCCGCCCGACGAGGACACCGAGCAGCCCCAGACCGACGACCCCGACACGGGGGACGACGGCGACGCGCTGTGGTGGCGGATCGCGCGCGTGACGGGCGTCGTGGCCGTCCCGCTGCTCGTGCTCGCAGCGCCGTTCCTCGTCATCGTCGCGCTCAAGGCCCGCCGACGCCGTCGCCGGCGGCGTCGCGAGGACCCGGTCGCGCAGGTGGCCGGCGGCTGGGACGAGGTGCTGGACGCCGCGCGCGACCTGCGCCGGCCGACGGGGGGCCTGGCGACGCGCAACGAGTCGGCGCGCGCGCTGGCGGCGTCGTTCGCCGACGCGCCCGACGGCGCGGTCGTGGCGTCCCGGGTCGGCGCGCTCGCGCGCTCGGCCGACCACGCCGTGTTCAGCGCCGGTGCGCCGAACGCGGCCGAGGCCACCGCGTACTGGGCGGACGTCCAGGTGACCGTGGGGGCGATGGCGCACGGTGTCGGCTGGCGCCGACGCATGCGTGCGCGCGTATCGACAGCGTCGCTCCGGGACCGCCGGAGACGACGCCCGAAGGGAATCTCATGAGTGCGCACGCGGGTCCGTACGACGCCGCGGCCGAGGCCGCGCCGGCGAGCCTGGGCCGTCGGTTCGCCGCAGGCCTGCTGGACGGGCTGCTGCTGGCCGCGGTCCTGGCCGTCGGCCTGCTGAGCGACCAGCGGATCCTCACCCTCGCCGCCGTCGTGCTCGCCGTGGTCGTCGTCGCCGTCCAGTGGGCCCTGCACGGCCGGCTCGGCTGGACGGTCGGCCGCCGCGCGACGGGCATCCGGACGCTCGACGTCGAGTCGCGCCGGCCGATCGGCCTGGGGCGTGTCCTGCTCCGCGGGCTCGTGGTCGTCGCCGGGCTGCTGGCGCTCGGCGTCGGCGCGCTCGTCGTGCTGCTCTCGCCCGTGTTCGACCGCACCGGCCGCCTTCGCGGCTGGCACGACCTGGCGGCGCGCGACGAGGTCCTCGACGTGCGTCCGGTGCACTCGCCCGCCCCCGTGGAGGGACCGCGTCCCCGGGTCTCTCCCGTTCCCGCGCCGCAGGATCCGTCCCCGCGCGCGGCGACGGTCCCTGGGTGGGCGGTCGCGACGCCCGCCGGCGCCGACGGGACCCTCCTCGTCGACCAGGGTCGGCCCGCCGCGCTCGTGCTCGCACCGGTCTCGCCGCAGCGCAGCGGACCCGACCTCGACACCCGCGCGACTCCCGTCGTCCGGCAGGTCGGCCTGAGCTACGGGCTCTCGCCCGAGCTGGAGCTGACCCGGCCCGCCGGTCCCCGGGACGACCTGGTGGCGCAGCCGGCAGAGTCGGTCGCGGTCGACCGGGCGGTGGCCGAGCTCGAGCTCTCGGACGGCCGCCGGATCACCATCGAGCGGACGGCGCTGGTGGGTCGCAACCCGGCGTCGGACGCGGACGTCCAGCTCGTGCGCGTGGTGGACCCGGGGCGGTCGGTCTCCAAGACCCACCTGCAGATCGGCGTCGAGCCCGGCGGCGTCTGGGTGGCGGACCGCGGATCGACCAACGGCACGGTCGTGACGCTGCCGGACGGCGGACAGGTGGTGTGCCGGGTCGACCAGCAGGTCCGGCTACGGGTGGGGTCCACGGTGGCGTTCGGCGACTGCGCCCTGCGGCTCGTCCGGGCTCCGGGAGCGCAGCCGGTGTCCTAGAGTCGGGACATGGCGGACCGGCGCCTTGCTGCACGGATGCAGCTCGTCGAGATCGAGGACGCCTCGACCACGACGCCTCGGTCGCGCCACCCGGACGACGAACCGCCGCCCGACGTCCCGGTCGGCCGGCACCCGCTCCTGCGCTGGTGGCCGCTCGCGGTCGTCGTCGTGCTCGCGGTGATCGCGGCGACGATGCTCGTGTCCGCCCGGGACCGCGCCTTCGTCGCCCGCATCGAGGCCGTCCCCGGCCTGGTCCGGCCGCTCGACGCGGCGCCGACCCCCCTGTGGGACGTGGAGGGTCGTACGGCCCACAGCGCGGTGCTCGCCGCCGACGGGGCGCTCGTGGTGCTCGCCGTGGGCGACGAGGAGTGGACCGTCACGGCGCACGACCCCGCCTCCGGCGACGTGCTCTGGTCGGTGCCCGTCGCCCAGGCCTCGCGCAGCGGGTTCGAGACCAGCGGGGTCACCTGCCCGGCGCAGGACGCGAACGTCGGGTCGCTCGTCCTGTGCCTGGTGCCGCAGCCCCGCGTCCTGTACTCCGACGAGGCGTCCATCCAGGAGCCGCCGCGCCTCACCGTCCTGCCGTTGGCGGCCGCGGACGGGACGCGCACGGGCGGCTGGGAGGTCCGCGGCGACGTCGTCGGGATCGAGCGGGTGGACGACGACCTCGTCATCGGCCGGCTGAACCCGGACAACCACCTGCAGGTGCAGCGGCGCAGCGGGCGGTCCGGCGCCGTCGTGTGGTCGTACACCTCACCGCACGCCATGGCCCAGCTCCTCACGGCGTCGATGCGCGTCCTGCCGCCGGTCGTCGTGCTCGACGGCGAGTCGACGATCGTCCTGGACGCGGACGACGGCACGACGCTCGTGGCCGGCGCCCGGTTCACCGGGATCCAGGTGGCGGCGCTGGGCGACCGGTTCGCCACCTGGGCGCCGGTCGGCGGCGGTCGCATGCACGACGTGGACGGCACCGAGCTGTACGGCCTGCCGGGACTGCCCGCGCAGCTGTCGGCGGACGACGGCTCCGAACCGGCCCTCGTGGTGGTCGACGAGGGCTCGCAGCTGGCCGCAATGGACCTCGCGACGGGCGCCGAGCAGTGGCGCACCGTGACGATGCTCGACCCGAGGGTGCTGGTGGGTCACCGGCTCGTCGTGTCGGGAGCCGGCACGTACGGGGTGCTCGACGCCACGGACGGCCGTGCGCTGTGGTCGGTCGACTCCGGCGACGCGCTCGGGTGGGAGCCGGTGTCCGACGGCACGCTCGTGCTCGGCCCGGGAACCTCGCCCGACGGTCGGCCGGAGCTCTGGGGGCGCGCGCTCGCCGACGGCGTGCGGTACTGGGCGGTGCCGCTGCCCGAGCACGTGCGGCACGTCGACGCGGTCGGTGGGCACCTCGTGGTGCGCACGGTGAACGACCTGATCGTCTACGGCTGAGGGATGGCGGCGAGCGGGCTCCGCGCCCCGATGCAGCGCGTGCGGCTGGACGAGGACGAGCTGCCGGGTGCTGAGCCCGCTCCGTCCGGGCCCGAGCGTCTCCGTGCCTGGGCGGTCCGCCGACCGGCGCGTGCGGTGTCCGCGGTCGTCGTCGCGACGGTCGTGCTGGCGGTGGCACTGGTCGGTGCGCCGCGCTGGGCGGCCGGCCAGGAGCGCGCCGCCGTGCTCGGCGCGGCGGCGTTCCCCGGCGCCGTCCGGTCGCTGACGGACGCACCGGGCGTGCGCTGGACGGCGGCGGTCGACGGGTCGTCGCCCCCGCTGCTCGTGGGCGACGTGATCGTGGCGACGGTCGGGGGCCCGCACGACGGGCGGCAGATCCTGGGGCTGGACGCCGTGACCGGGCAGCAGCGGTGGGCCGTCCCGCTGGGCGCCGATCCCGCGCCCGAGAACGTGCTCTGCCGGGCGCTCGACGCGCAGCTCGCCTGCGTGGTCGGCCCGGCGCCGCCGTCGGACCGGCGCGTGCTGGTCCCGTCGGAGCCGAGGGCCGACGACGGCCGCGCCGAGCTCCTGGTCCTCGACCCCGCCGACGGCACCGTGCTGTCCCGCAGCCCCGTCGGCGGCTGGGTCGTCGCGACGGCGCAGGCCGGGTCGGACCTCGTCGTCGCCACCTACGCCTGGGGGATGCTCACCGTCCGCCGGCTCGACCCGGCGACGGGCGAGGCGCGCTGGCAGACGCAGCGGTGGTCCACGTTCCAGTCCGCGTCGAACGGCCGCGTCGCCCTGGTCGCCGCGGCCGGCCTGGTCCTGGCCGCGGGCAACGACGTGACGCTCGTGCTCGACGCGGCGACGGGGGAGCGGCTGCCCCGACCGCCTGGGGCCACCGTGGCGGACCAGACGCGGCTGCTCGAGGACGGGACGCTGGTCCGCACCCGCTACCGGCTGCGCGACGCGGGCGTGGATGCCGTGTCCGAGCTGTCGACCGGGCTCGGCCGGCCCTGGGCCTCCGTCCGCGGGGTGCTCGTGGCGCCGACGGTAAGCGACGGGACGTCCGGGCTCGTCTTCGCGGCGGGCGGGCTGACCGAGGGGTCGACCGGTGGGCGGGTGCGGGCGTACGACCGGGGCACCGCCGAGCAGGTGTGGCTGGCGTCGGCACCGGCGCCCGAGGTGGACGTCGACGCGGGCGGTCGGGTGGTGCTGCGCGGCGGCGGCGCGCTCGTCGGGCTGGACGCGGCCACGGGGGAGCTGTCGTGGTCCCGCACCTTCGGACCGTCGATCGGTCGCGCGTTCACAGACGGCCGGCGCGTCGCGGTCGAGCACGACGCGTCCGACGGCACCGCCGTCCTGACGTCGTTGTCGCTCGACGACGGCGCGTCCCTCTGGGAGATCCCGCTGCCCGCCGGCACGACGCGCGTGGTCCGGATGGGGTCGCAGCTGTACGCGCTCGGCGACGACGTGCTGGTGGCGCTCCGGTGAGACCGACTTGCGGGCCGCCGCGTCATTGGGGGTACGGTGACTTCGTGCTCGCAGTCACCCTCCTTCTTCGCTGCCGCGACGAGGCCCTCTAGGCCGCATCCTCGTCGCGGTGTCGTGTGTGCCGGCTGACCCCCCGCCGAACCGCCCGAAGGACGAGAAGACCATGACCTACCTGGAGACGAGCGCCCAGCAGCCGTCGTCGATGCCGGTGCACAAGTACCGCCCCTTCCACGAGCAGATCCGCGTGGAGCTGCCCGACCGCCGGTGGCCCGACGCCCGCGTCACGCAGGCCCCGCGCTGGTGCGCCGTTGACCTGCGCGACGGCAACCAGGCGCTGATCGAGCCGATGAACCCCGCCCGCAAGCTCGAGATGTTCGAGCTGCTGGTGCAGATGGGCTTCAAGGAGATCGAGGTGGGCTTCCCGTCCGCCTCGCAGACCGACTTCGACTTCGTGCGGATGCTCATCGAGGAGGACCGCATCCCCGACGACGTCGTCATCCAGGTCCTGACGCAGGCGCGCGAGCACCTGATCGAGCGGACATACGAGGCGATCGCGGGCGCCAAGCAGGCGATCGTGCACCTGTACAACTCGACGTCGACCCTGCAGCGCGAGGTCGTGTTCCGTTCCGACGAGGACGGCATCGTCGACATCGCCGTGTCGGGTGCGCGGTTCTGCAAGAAGTACGAGGAGCTCGTCCCGGACACGGACGTCTACTACGAGTACTCCCCGGAGTCCTACACGGGCACCGAGCTGGAGTACGCGCTGCGCATCTGCAACGCGGTGCTGGAGGTCCTGGAGCCGACGCCCGACCGCAAGGTCATCATCAACCTGCCGGCGACGGTGGAGATGGCGACGCCCAACGTCTACGCCGACTCGATCGAGTGGATGAGCCGCAACCTGCGGTACCGCGAGAGCGTCGTCCTGTCGCTGCACCCGCACAACGACCGCGGCACCGCGGTCGCCGCCGCCGAGCTGGGCTATCTGGCCGGCGCGGACCGGATCGAGGGCTGCCTGTTCGGCAACGGCGAGCGCACCGGCAACGTCTGCCTGGTGACGCTCGGCATGAACCTCTTCAGCCAGGGCATCGACCCGCAGCTGGACTTCTCCGACATCGACCACATCCGCCGCACCGTCGAGCGCTGCAACCAGCTGCCCGTCAACGAGCGGCACCCCTACGGCGGGGACCTGGTGTTCACGGCGTTCTCCGGCTCGCACCAGGACGCGATCAAGAAGGGCCTCACCGCGCTCGAGGCGTCGGCGGCGCGCCAGGGCAAGACCGTCGACGACGTCGTGTGGGCCGTCCCGTACCTGCCGATCGACCCGAAGGACGTGGGCCGCTCGTACGAGGCGATCATCCGCGTGAACTCGCAGTCCGGTAAGGGCGGCATCTCCTACCTGATGAAGTCCGAGAAGGACCTGGACCTGCCGCGGCGGCTGCAGATCGAGTTCTCGCAGGTGGTGCAGAAACACACCGACCAGCACGGCACCGAGGTCACGGCCGACGAGCTCTGGCACATCTTCAACGACGAGTACCTGCCGGTCGAGCCGGGCAGCCCGTTCGCCCCGTGGGGCCGGTTCTCGCTGCGCGGCACGCGGGGGACCAGCGTCGAGGACGGTCCGGACACGCTCGAGGTGGACCTCGTCGACCGCGGCGTCCGGCGCACGCTCGAGGGGTCCGGGAACGGTCCGGTCGCGGCGTTCGTCGCGGCCGTGAAGACGCTCGGGGTCGACGTGGCCGTCCTCGACTACGCCGAGCACGCCCTCTCGTCGGGCGGCGACGCCACGGCCGCCGCGTACGTGGAGTGCGCGATCGGCGACGAGATCCTCTGGGGCGTCGGCATCGACCCCTCGATCACGACCGCCTCGCTGAAGGCGATCATCTCGGCCGTCAACCGGCACGAGCGCTGACCGCGCCGCACTGACTTCCTGGCCCTGGCCCCGCGGCTGCGACACCGCCTGCCGCCCCGGGGCGCGCCCGGCCGTCCGTCGGCGACCCCGACGACGGTCGTGCACCGCTCGCGCCGCCGACCCTCGCCCGCAGCTCCGTCACCACCCTCGACGGATGCGGGGCGGCGAGGTGTCGGCGGCGCGGCCGCGCTCTCGGATCGATGGTCCGGTCTACGGTGGCTGCCGTGCGCTTCCAGGTCGTCCCCGCTGCCTACGTGGTGCTCCGACGCGACGACGAGGTCCTGCTCCAGCTGCGCCGAGGCACCGGCTACATGGACGAGCACTGGGCGTGCGCCGCCGCCGGGCACGTCGAGCGCGGTGAATCGGTGCTGGCCGCCGCGGTCCGCGAGGCGCGCGAGGAGCTGGGCATCGACGTCGTCCCCGCCGACCTCGCCGGCCTCACCGGCATGCACCGCACCAACGGCACGGGGGACCCGATCGACGAGCGCGTCGACTGGTTCTTCGAGTGCCGACGATGGATCGGCGACCCCGCGCTCCAGGAGGCGGACAAGGCGGCGGACCTGCGCTGGTTCCCCCTGCACGCGCTGCCGGACCCCGTCGTTCCGCACGAGCGCGCCGTGCTGGACGCGCTCGCGGCCGGCTCGGTACCGGCGGTCATGACGTTCGGGTTCTGACGTGCTCTGCTCGGACGTGCTCTGGCACCGCCCGGTCATCGATGCGCGCGGTTTCGGTGCTGTGCCGGCGGTCACGACCTTCGGGTTCTGACGTCCCCTGCTTGGACGTCCTGTTGCACCGCAGGGGCGCGCGGTCCTCGCCGCGCACGCGTTCGGCCCTGCGCCGGCGGTCATGACCGTGAGGTCCTGAAGTCGCACGCTGGGTTCCGTCGTGGCCCCCGAGCGAGCGGCGTTGGCGATTCTCGCGGCGGTCGCCGGTCGTCGCTGATGCGTGCCGCGTTCTCCGCTCACCCCCGCGGGTCGGAATGTGGACAGAGCATTCGAATCGAACGTATGTTCGATAGGGTGGTCTCATGACATCGACTCCGCTCCGGACCGAGCGGGCCGCCGACGCGGCCACGCCGGTCGTCGGCGTGCTCGATGCGCCCGTGGGCTCGATGGCTCCGGCCGATAGCCCCGCGCTCTCCTCCTGCGACCTCGCAGCCGCGGCTTCGGGTGCCGCTCGGGTCGACGTGAGTGCGGTCGATGCGGGTGTGGTCATGCGCTGGCGGCACGAGCTCGTGCGGGCCGTCGGTGGACTGGCTGGTTCATCGACGGATGGCGGAGGGCTGAGCGTCGTCCGCGCAAGAGGCGACGACCGCGGCGGATGTGCGGCCGGTCCGAGTGCGGCACTGATTGAGCTGATCGCAGCCTTGGAGGGTCTCAAGTCCGCGGCGTGCTCGCTCCAGGCTGAGGCGGCGGTCGCGCTCGACCGTGCCGAACGTGAGCGGCAGGCGCACGAGGGCGTGCCCGCCAGGCGGCGCGGACTGGGTGTCGCCGCGCAGGTCGGTCTGGCGCGTCGCGAGTCGCCGCACCGGGGCGCCGCTCTGGTCGGTGCCGCCAAGGCGTGGCTCTCGGAGATGCCACACACGTTCGGCGCACTGCGGGATGGGCTGCTCTCCGAGCACCGCGCGATGCTGCTGGTCCAGGAGACGGCCTGCCTGGAGGTCGAGGATCGTCGCGAGGTCGACGCGCTGCTCTGCGCCGACCCGTCGACGTTGGTCGGGATCGGGACCAGGCAGCTCGTCGCGTCGGCTCGCACTCATGCCGCGCGGCTCGATCCCGCCGCGGCCGTCCGCCGCGCACGGCGTGCGCAGTCCGAGCGCTGCGTGACCCTGCGGGCGGCCCCCGACACGATGACGTACCTGACGGCGTTGCTCCCCGTGGCACAGGGTGTCGCCGTCTTCGCGGCCCTCGGCCGGGCGGCCGATGCGGCGGCTGCGGGTGTTCCGCCGGAGCGCGCGGGTGCGGCTGTCGGCGGCGGCGAGGACGGGCGCGCGGCTGCGCGACGAGGTCGCGGGCAGGTCATGGCCGACACGCTCGTGGAGCTCGTCACCGGTCAGTCGAGCACGGCGGCGGTACCCCTCACGGTGAACCTCGTCCTCAGCGACTCGGCGCTGCTGGGTGCCGGCCACGAGCCCGGGCACGTATCGGGTGGCGGTCCAGTCCCCGCGCAGGTGGCTCGTGAGCTCGTTGCTGCTGGTGTCGATGCCGGTGCGGTGTGGTTGAGGCGGCTGTACGCCGATCCCGGCGGCGACCTCGTCGCGATGACCTCCCGCGCGCGCTTCCACCCGGACGGGTTGGCCGAGTTCTTGCGGATCCGCGACCAAGGAATCTGCCGAACCCCGTACTGCGGAGCTCCCGTGCGGCACATCGACCACATCGTCTCGTCCGCCGCGGGCGGCGCGACGACGGCCGCCAACGGCGAGGGTCTCTGCGTCGCCTGCAACCTGGCGAAGGAAGCGCCGGGATGGTCGCGCAGGCCACTCGAGCGAGCGGGACCTGGGCACCACGTCCTGACGACCACGCCCACCGGGCATGAGTACCTGAGTCGCGCCCCGAGCCCGCCCACGCCCGCCAGGTCCACCGCGGTCAAGAGTGACGAGGGTTCTGTGACCGACGTGCGCGCTGTCGTCGGCGAGCGTTCCGCGATCGACGCCTGCTTCTCCGGCCTGGTGGCCGAGTACGAGGAGTTCGCCGCCTGATCGGCGTCGTTCGCCCCCGCGCGCCGACGGGGACTGTCGGTGGCGCGGGAGACAATGAGCGGGTGAGCCTCTACCGCGACGAGGCGATCGTGCTGCGCACCCACAAGCTGGGGGAGGCCGACCGCATCGTCACCCTCCTGACCCGGTCGCACGGGAAGGTCCGTGCGGTCGGCAAGGGTGTGCGCCGCACGTCGTCACGGTTCGGGTCGCGCCTGGAGCCGTTCATGCACGTCGATCTCCAGCTGAGCACGGGCCGCAACCTCGACATCGTCACGCAGGCCGAGACGCTCGGGGCGTTCGGTCGCCGCATCTGCGAGGACTACACGCTCTACACGGCGGGCACGGTCATGCTCGAGACCGCCGACCGCCTGGTCGAGGCCGAGCACGAGCCGTCGCTCCAGCAGTACTGGCTGCTGGTCGGCGCGGTGAAGGCCCTGGCCGGCCGCGACCACGCGCCGGGTCTGGTGCTCGACTCGTACCTGCTGCGCGCGCTCGCCGTCGCCGGCTGGGCTCCCAGCTTCACCGACTGCGCGCGCTGCGGCGAGCCCGGTCCGCACACGGCCTTCGCGGTCGCGTCGGGCGGAGCCGTGTGTCGCGCGTGCCGACCTCCGGGTGCCGCAGCGCCGGCGCCGGAGACGTTCGAGCTCCTGGCGGCCCTCCTCGCGGGCGACTGGTCGCTCGCCGATTCCAGCGCCGAGCGGCACCGCGGCGAGGGCAACGGTCTGGTCGCCGCGTTCTGCCAGTTCCACCTCGAGCGCCAGCTGCGCTCGCTGCCGATGGTCGAGAGGGTCTGACCTCCCGACCACCGGCGACGGGTCAGCGCAGGGCGTCGACGGCGGTCGCGAAGCCGGCTGGAGCCGGGTCCTTCGAGCCGGTCTCGATGAGGCGGCGCAGGTTGCCCAGGATGTACGAGCTCCACGCGTCGTCGCAGACCTCGTAGCACTCGTGCTCGGGCACCAGACCGACGTGCGTGAACACGACCTGCGTGCGGCCGTCCTGCTCGCTGACGTCGAAGGTGACCGTCGTGCCCGTCCACTCCTGCTCGTCCTTGATGAACGTGAGCCGGCTGTCCAGCACGAGCCAGGCGACCCGGCTGTTCGGGACCAGCTCCGTGATCCGGAACTTCGAGTAGTGCACGTCCGTCACGAGGTAGCTGAACTCCTCGCCGAGCCGGTCGGTCCGACCCTCGATCTGCGGCTCGGTGGGCGCGGGCGGGCCGGACCACCAGCCGCGGACGTCGTTGATGGCGGCGAAGGTGTGCTCGGCGGTCTGGTCGACGGCGAACGTCAGGGTGAGGCTGGTGCTCATGGTGGCGATCCTCTCGATGTGCAATCAATATGTTGCACGTCACGCTAACCCGCGACGACCCGTAGTGCAACCATCCGGTTTCATAGCGCCGGACGCGGCACAATGGCCGACGTGCCGCACGCCGTCGAACCGCCGTACCCGCATCCCTCCGGCGCCCGCCCGCCGGACATCCCGAAGCAGTTCGTCCCCAAGCACGTCGCGGTCGTCATGGACGGCAACGGCCGCTGGGCCAATGCTCGCGGGCTGCCGCGCACCGCCGGGCACGCCGCGGGGGAGGCGTCGCTGCTCGACGTCGTCGCGGGGGCCATCGAGGTCGGCGTGGAGTACGTCTCGGCGTACGCGTTCTCGACCGAGAACTGGTCGCGCTCACCCGACGAGGTCCGGTTCCTCATGGGCTTCAACCGCGACGTGCTGCGACGCCGACGGGACCTCATGAACTCGTGGGGCGTGCGCGTGCGGTGGGCCGGCCGACGCCCGAAGCTGTGGCGCTCGGTCATCGCCGAGCTGGAGACCGCCGAGGAGCTCACCAAGGACAACACGACCGTCACGCTCACCATGTGCGTGAACTACGGCGGTCGGGCCGAGATCGCCGACGCCGCGCAGGCCATCGCCCGCGAGGTCGCGGCGGGTCGCGTGAAGCCCGACAAGGTCAACGAGAAGCTGTTCGCGCGCTACCTCGACGAGCCGGACCTGCCGGACGTCGACCTGTTCCTGCGGTCGTCGGGAGAGCAGCGCACGTCGAACTTCATGATCTGGCAGGCGGCGTACGCCGAGCTGGTGTTCCTCGACGAGCCGTGGCCCGACGTGGACCGGCGCCACCTCTGGCGGGCGGTCGAGACGTACGCGCGGCGCGACCGGCGCTACGGCGGAGCCGTCGACCGCGCCGCCCAGCCCGGGTAGCCCCCGGACCAGGCGGTCCGTCAGTCGCCGACGGGCGCCGGGACGGGCTCGGCCGCTCGGCGCGCGAGGCGTCGGCGCACCAGCCAGCCGATGCCGACGACCAGCACCACCGCGACCCCGGCCAGGGCCCAGGGCGACGTCGCGAAGAGGGCGAGCCCGGCCCAGACCGCACCGAAACCGACGGTCGCCCAGACGACCGCCCAGATCAGCGCGCCGGGGATCGAGGCGATCGCGAACCGGAGGTAGGGCATCTTGATGAGCCCGGCCGCCGCGAAGATCGCCGTCTGCAGCCCCACGGTCAGGTACGCGAGCGTGATCGCGCCGGCACCCCACCGGCGGACCAGGTCGAGGCCGCGCTTCGCCGTGCGCGTGTCGGTCCAGGCCTCGAGCCGCACCATCGTCGCGTGCCACCAGCCCGGTGCACCCGCGGTCTCGTGCACCGCCTGAGCGCCTCGAACGACGCCGCGGCCGGCCCAGTAGGTGGCGTGCGAGCGGGCGATGACGATCGCGAAGAGCACGGCGACGGCGATGCCGAGGGAGACACCCCCCAGGCCGTAGGCGTCGCGGACGTCGGTCACGGGCCGATTCTACGGTGCGGGTGAGGTTGGCCTTACCTCGAGCTCGTCGTGCACGTCGTCGACCAGGAGCACGTCGTCGACCATGTCCGGGTGCGGGTCGCGCGGGGGCTGCGAGCGCGACCAGAACGGCCGCAGTGTCGCGGCGACGGCGTAGACCAGGATGGCGAGCACGACGATGGTGGCGCCCGGCGGGATGTCCTGCCAGTACGTGAGCACCAGGCCGGCGACGCTGACGACGACGCCGATGATGCTGGCCAGCGTCATCGTCCGGCTGAAGGACCTCGCAAACAGCTGCGCGATGGCCACCGGCACGATCATCAGCGCGCTGACCAGCAGCAGGCCGACGACGCGCATCGCGATGGTGACGGTGAGCGCGGCGATGACCGCGACGATCATCGACAGGAACCGCACCGGCAGGCCGCTCGCGCGCGCGAACTCCTCGTCGTGGCTCACGGCGAACAGGGCGGTCCGCAGCCCGATGCCGACGCTGAGAACGAGCGCGGCGAGGCCGACGGTCCACCAGAGGTCCGTCGTCGACACGGTCGAGATCGAGCCGAACAGGTAGCTGATGAGGTTCGCGTTGGTGCCGCCGGCGACCTTGATCAGCAGCACGCCGCCCGCGATGCCGCCGTAGAACATCAGCGCGAGGGCGAGGTCCCCGCTCGTCCGGCCGCGCTCGCGCACGAGCTCGATGACCACGGAGCCGACGATCGCGGCGATGACGGCTCCCGGGACGGCGAGCGAGTCCTGCGGCACCAGACCGGCCCAGCTGCCGACGAGCCAGCCGAGCGCCACGCCCGTGAGGGCGACGTGCCCGATGCCGTCGCCCATGAGGGCCATGCGGCGCTGGACCAGGAACGTCCCGACCACGGGCGCGCAGGCGCCGACGAGGATCGCGGCGAGCAGCGCGCGCTGCATGAGTGGCGAGCTGAGCAGCTCGACCACCTGGTCCCACGCGGTCACGGGTTCACCTCCACCGACAGCGACGGCCCGATGTGCGGCGGCTCGGGGTCGGGGTGCGCGTGGGTGTGGTCGTGCCACTCGCCGGCGTGCTCCCCGCGGGCGCGCGGAGGGGCGCCGTCGTGCGCGACGCGGCCGTGCCGGAGCACGATCGCGCGGTCGATGAGCGGCGCGAACGGGCCCAGCTCGTGCAGGATCACGACGACCGTCGTCCCCGCGTCGTGCAGGCGGCTGATGGTGTCGACGAACGTGGCCTGCGTGGGGATGTCGATGCCGGAGGTCGGCTCGTCCAGCACGAGCAGGTCGGGATCGCGCACGAGGGCGCGCGCGATGAGGACCCGCTGCTGCTGCCCGCCGGACATCTCCTGGACGCGCTGGTCGGCGCGGTCGCCCAGCCCCACGTCGGTGAGGGCGTCGAGCGCCCGGCGGCGGTGACCGCGCGGCGGACGCAGCGACCGGCCGTGCAGCAGCCCGGACGTCACCACCTCGTACGCGGTGGCGGGCACCCCGGCGGCGGCGGGGAGGCGCTGCGGGACGTACCCGATGCGGTCCCAGGGAGCGGCCGGCCCGAGGTTCGTGCCGAACAGCCGGACGTCCCCGGCGGTCCGCGGGATCACGCCGAGCAGCGTGCGCACGAGCGTCGACTTGCCCGAGCCGTTGGCGCCGAGCACGGCGAGCACCTCACCGGCGGGGACCGCGAGGTCGATGCCGTCGAGGATCGGCTGCCCGCCCAGGGTGACGCCCAGGCCGGTCGCCTCGATCACGGGGGTGCTCACGAGCAGGACAATGCCATGCGGAGGGCGTCGAGGTTGCGCTCAGCCACCGAGAAGTAGTCGTCGGCGGCATCGGCGAGGCCCTCGATCGGGTCGAGCACCGCGCTCGTGATGCCGAGGTCCTTCGCCAGCGTCTCGGAGACCTTCGGGCTCACCAGGCTCTCGAAGAAGATCGTGCTGACGTGCTGCTCGCGCACGATCTTCTCGACGGCCGCCAGCCGGGCCGGCGACGGCTCGGCCTCGGGGTCGATGCCGGAGATGCCGACCTGGTGCAGGTGGTACCGGTCCGCGAGGTAGCCGAACGCCTCGTGCGAGGTGACGAACGTGTTGGTCTCGCAGGTCGCCAGCCCGGTGGCGTACGACGCGTCGAGGTCGGCCAGGCGCTGGTTCAGCGCCGCGGCGTTGGCCGAGTAGGTGTCGGCGCCCTCGGGGTCGATCGCGGTGAGCTGCTGCGCGACGTCGTCGGCGACCGACGGCAGCCGGCTGGGGTCGAGCCAGAAGTGCGGGTCGAGCGCGCCGTGGTCCTGCTCCTCGCCCTCGTCGGCACCCTCCTCGTGACCATGCTCCTGCGCGGGTGTCATGAGCGTGGTGTCGTTCGCGGCGTCGACCACGTGCGCGGGGGAGGTCTGCGCGACGGCGTCGTCGACCGCGGCCTGGAAGCCGGACAGGTAGACCACCAGGTCGGCGCCGTCGATGCGGGAGACCTGCGCGGGGGAGAGCTCGACGTCGTGCGGCTCGGCCCCGGGTGGCGTGAGCGATCGCACGGTCACGCGGTCGCCCCCGACCTGCTCCGCGACGAACTGCAGCGGGTAGAACGACGCCATGACGTCGACGGTGCCCTCGGCGACACCGGGCGTCGCACCCGCGTCGCACGCGGCGAGCGCGAGGGGCAGCGCGACGAGCGGCGCGAGCACGGCGGCTCGTCGGAACGCGTTGGACATGACGATCATTCTCAGTTAGACGAGAACCGTTGTCAAAACGGCTGCGGCCGTTCACCGGTAGCCTGGGCTGCGCCTCAACCACGGCGGCGATGCCGTGGTCCATCCGCCCGCGACACCCAGCCGCGGGCGCCACCACCCTGGAGTGATCGATCGTGGCTGCACCCTCCCGCCTGGATTCCGTCGTCTCCCTCGCCAAGCGGCGCGGGTTCGTCTTCCCGAGCGGTGAGATCTACGGCGGTACGCGCTCCGCGTGGGACTACGGACCGCTGGGCGTCGAGCTCAAGGAGAACATCAAGCGCCAGTGGTGGCGGACGATGGTCACCAGCCGCGACGACATCGTCGGCCTCGACTCGTCGGTGATCCTGCCCCGGCAGGTGTGGGTCGCCTCCGGCCACGTCGGCGTCTTCACCGACCCGCTGACGGAGTGCCTGAACTGCCACAAGCGGTTCCGCGAGGACCACATGCTCGAGGAGTTCGAGGAGAAGAAGGGCCGCCCGCCCGAGAACGGCCTGGCGGACATCGCGTGCCCCAACTGCGGCACCCGCGGCCAGTGGACCGAGCCCCGCGACTTCAACATGATGCTGAAGACGTACCTCGGCCCGGTCGAGGACGAGTCGGGCCTGCACTACCTGCGGCCCGAGACCGCCCAGGGGATCTTCGTCAACTTCAAGAACGTCTACTCGACCGCGCGCATGCGCCCGCCGTTCGGCATCGGCCAGATCGGCAAGTCGTTCCGCAACGAGATCACGCCCGGCAACTTCATCTTCCGCACGCGCGAGTTCGAGCAGATGGAGATGGAGTTCTTCGTCGAGCCCGGCACCGACGAGACCTGGCACCAGTACTGGATCGACCAGCGCACCGACTGGTACGTCGACCTGGGCATCTCGCGCGAGAACCTGCGCCACTACGAGCACCCGAAGGAGAAACTGTCGCACTACTCGAAGCGCACCGTCGACATCGAGTACCGCTTCGGCTTCCAGGGCAGCGAGTGGGGCGAGCTCGAGGGCATCGCGAACCGCACGGACTTCGACCTCAAGACGCACACCGAGCACTCGGGCCAGGACCTGTCCTTCTTCGACCAGGCCAAGAACGAGCGGTACGTGCCGTACGTCATCGAGCCCGCGGCCGGCCTGACCCGCTCGCTCATGGCGTTCCTGGTCGAGTCCTACTACGAGGACGAGGCGCCCAACACCAAGGGCGGCGTCGACACCCGGACCGTGCTCAAGCTCGACCCGCGCCTCGCGCCGGTCAAGGCCGCGGTGCTGCCGCTGTCCCGCAACGAGGCGCTGTCGCCCAAGGCGCGCGACCTGTCCGCCGAGCTCCGCAGGAACTGGAACGTCGAGTTCGACGACGCCGGCGCGATCGGTCGCCGCTACCGCCGCCAGGACGAGATCGGCACCCCGTTCTGCATCACGGTCGACTTCGACACGCTCGACGACCAGGCGGTCACCATCCGGCACCGCGACGACATGACGCAGGAGCGCGTCGCCCTCGACAAGGTCACCGGCTACCTCGCGCAGCACCTCGTCGGCGCCTGACCCCGACCGATCCACGACGCCCGTCCCGTCCGCGGGGCGGGCGTCGTCGTCCCCGGATGACATCCGTCATGCCCCGTTGGTGACGTGCGGCGGGGGAGCGGTGCCGGCGGGCCGGTCAGGATCGAGCCATGACCTTCACCGACACCCTTCCCACCCCGGCCCCGGCCGGCTCGGGACCGCTGGCGATCGAGCTGCGCGGTCTGCACAAGTCCTTCGGCACCGTGCGTGCCGTCGACGGGATCGACCTGGCCGTCGCGCCGGGTGAGGTCGTCGCGTTCCTCGGCCCCAACGGGGCGGGCAAGACGACCACGATCGACATGATGCTCGGCCTGGCCCAGCCCGACTCGGGTTCGGTGTCGGTGCTCGGGCTCGACCCCAGCCGCGCGATCGCCGAGGGCCGGGTCTCGGCCGTCATGCAGACCGGCGGCCTGCTCAAGGACCTCACGGTGGGCGAGACGGTCGAGCTGACCGCGTCGTTCTTCCGGTCGGCCCGGACCGCGTCCGAGGTGCTCGGCCGTGCCGGCATCGCGGACATCGCCGACCGCAAGGTGGGCAAGTGCTCGGGCGGCCAGCAGCAGCGCCTCCGGTTCGCGCTCGCGCTGCTGCCCGACCCGGACGTCCTGGTCCTCGACGAGCCGACGACGGGCATGGACGTCGAGGGGCGCCGCGACTTCTGGACCGCGCTGCGGGCCGACGCGTCGCGCGGCCGGACGATCATGTTCGCGACGCACTACCTCGAGGAGGCCGACGCCTACGCCGACCGGATCGTGCTGGTCAGCCACGGCCGGATCGTCGCCGACGGGTCCGCCGCGCAGGTCAAGAACATGGCGTCGGGCCGGCTCGTGACGGCCACCCTGCCCGACCTGTCGGCGGCGGAGCGCGCCGCGCTGGAGTCGATCCCCGGCGTCCAGTCCGTCGAGCTGCGGCGCGACCGCGTCCTCGTGCACACGTCGGACTCCGACGGCGTCGCACGCCACCTGCTCACCGCCACCGCGGCGAGCGACGTCGAGATCACCGCCCGCGGGCTCGAGGACGCGTTCCTGGCCCTGACCGGCGACAACACCACCCCTGGGAGCCCCTCATGAGCACCGCCGTCCTGCCCGCGACCACGACCGCGCGGGACCGCGCGCCGCGGACCTCGCTGGTCAACGGCCCGTTCCTCGCCATCGAGCTGCGCCGCTTGCTGCGCAACCGCCGCACGGTCATCTTCACGCTGATCATGCCGCCGGCGTTCTTCCTCATCTTCGGCACGGCCGACGCGTACAAGACGCAGTCCGTCGGCAACGGCAACGTCACCGCGTTCATCATGGTCTCGATGGCGCTGTACGGCGCCATGCTGGCCACCACCAGCGGAGGCGCGAGCGTGTCGGTCGAGCGCTCGCAGGGGTGGACCCGCCAGCTGCGGCTCACGCCGCTACGCCCGGCGACCTACGTGTTCACCAAGGTGGCCGTCGCCATGGTGATGGGCCTGGCCGCGGTCGTCGTGGTCGCGGCCGTCGGGCTGGCCAGCGGGGCGACCGGCGACACCGGTGCGCTCGTCGCGTCCCTCGGGCTCGCGTGGCTCGGCTCCGTGGTCTTCGCCGCCTTCGGCCTGTTCATGGGCTACCTGCTGCCGGCCGAGAACGTCATGCAGATCCTCGGCCCGGTGCTCGCGCTGCTGGCCTTCGCGGGCGGCCTGTTCGTCCCGCTCGGCGACGGCCTGTTCGCCGACATCGCCAAGGTGGTGCCCACCTACGGCCTGGCGGAGATCGTGCGGGCGCCCCTGACCGGCGACGCGCCGAGCATCTGGGCCATCGTCAACGTGGTCGGCTGGGCGGCCGTGTTCGTCGGCGGCGCCGCGTGGCGGTTCCGCCGCGACACGGCGCGGGTGTGACCCGCACGCCGACGGATCGCGGTGACCGTCACCCGGCTAGCGTGAGCGCTGTGAGGCGTCGCGCGAAGCCGGGTGACGGCATCTCCGTGCCCAAGGACGAGTGGCCCAGCTGGGGCGGTCGGCTCGCGTACGCCTCGGAGGCGGACGGGATCGCCCGGCCCCGCACCCGCCGGGTCATGCGGGTCGTCGGCCCGACGATGGGCATCGTCTGGGCGATCTTCCTGCTGCAGCCGTGGCAGGCCGCCTGGGACGCGCCCCACGGGGTCGAGCGCACGCTCTCGCTCTGCGCGATCGCCGGGCTCGCCGTGAGCTTCGCGTGGGTCGTCCTCACGCGGGCCGGGCCGCACGGCAGCCGGCTGCCCGACCCCCGCAGCGGGTACGTGCTCCTCCAGCAGGTGGTCCTCGTCGCGATCGCCTGCCTGGCGGCCGACGAGCAGGGCCTCGTCGGTCTCGTCTTCGTCTGCGTGTCCGCGATCTTCCTGCTGCGCGATCCCCGCGCGCTGCTCGTCGCGGTGTTCTCGACGGCGGTGATCCTGGTCGTCCCGCGGCTGGTGCCGGGGTGGGACACCATCGACGACCTGGTCATCTCGGTGATCCTGGCGTCGGTCGCCGTCTACGGCTTCACGCAGCTGGTGCTGCGCAACCGGCAGCTGGCCCTCGCGCAGGACGAGGTCGCGGTGCTGGCGGTCGAGCGGGAGCGCGAGCGCATCTCGCGGGACATGCACGACATCCTCGGGCACTCGTTGACCGTGATCGCGGTCAAGGCGGAGCTCGCCGGGAAGCTGTTCGACGTCGACGCCGACCGGGCGCGCGCCGAGATCGCGGAGGTCCAGGCGCTGGCCCGCTCGGCGCTCGCGGACGTGCGTGGCATGGTCTCCGCGACGCGAGCCGTCACGCTCGCCGGAGAGCTGGCCGGCGCGCGGCAGGCGTTCGACTCGGCGGGGGTGGAGGCGGACGTGCCGGGCACGGTCGACCAGGTGCCCGACGACCTCCGGGAGCTGTTCGCCTGGGCGCTGCGCGAGGGCACGACGAACGTCCTGCGGCACTCGGCGGCCACGCGCGTGCGGGTGACGATGACCGCGGACACGCTCGTCGTCGACGACGACGGCTACGGGCCGGCCAACACCGAGGTGGTGCCCGGCAACGGGCTGCGCGGGCTGACCGAGCGCGCGCGGCAGGTCGGCGCGCACGTCGAGGTGTCCGCGAGCCCGCTGGGGGGCTACCAGCTGCTCGTCACCACGAAGAACGGGACTCGATGATCCGCCTGCTGCTGGCCGACGACCAGGCCCTCGTCCGCGGCGCGCTCGCGGCCCTGCTCGACCTGGAGTCGGACCTCACGGTGGTCGCGCAGGTCGGCCGGGGTGACGAGGTGCTGCACGCCGCGCGCGAGACCGCCGCCGACGTCGCGCTGCTCGACGTCGAGATGCCCGGCATGGACGGGATCTCCGCCGCCGCCGAGCTCAGGGCGCGGTACCCGGCGTGCCGCTCGCTCATCGTCACTACCTTCGGCCGCCCCGGGTACGTCCGGCACGCGCTCGACGCCGGGGCCAGCGGGTTCGTCGTCAAGGACACGCCCGCGGAGCAGCTGGCCGACGCCGTGCGCCGCGTGCACCGCGGGCTGCGGGTGGTCGATCCCGACCTCGCGGTGGAGTCGCTGACCGTCGGCGCCAACCCGCTGACCGAGCGCGAGCGGGCCGTGCTGGTCGTCGCGGCGACCGGGGGCACGGTGGCGGACATCGCCCGCGAGACGTTCCTGTCCGAGGGCACGGTGCGCAACTACCTGTCCGCGGCGATGGGCAAGACGGGAGGCCGCACGCGCGCCGAGGCGGCCCGGCTGGCGCAGGAGAACGGCTGGCTGCTGGGCTGATCCGTCGCGTGAGGGACAATGGGGGCATGACCCTGACGACTCCTGCGGTTCCGGCGCGCTCCGGCGCCGTGCTGCCGCCGTTGCGCATCGGTCCGCTGACCATCGACACCCCGGTGGTCCTGGCGCCGATGGCGGGCGTCACCAACGCCGCCTTCCGCCGCCTGTGCCGCGAGTCCGGTGCCGGGCTGTACGTCGCCGAGATGGTCACCTCGCGCGCCCTGGTCGAACGCGGCGAGGAGTCGATGCGGATCATCTCGCACGAGCCCGACGAGCGGCCGCGCTCCGTCCAGGTGTACGGCGTCGACCCCGCGACGGTGGGCGCCGCCGTGAAGCTCATCGCGAGCGAGGACCGCGCCGACCACGTCGACCTCAACTTCGGCTGCCCGGTGCCCAAGGTCACGCGCCGGGGCGGGGGAGCCGTGCTGCCCTGGAAGCGGGACCTGTTCCGCAACATCGTCACGGCCGCGGTCGACGCCGCCAGCCCGTACGGCGTGCCCGTCACCGTGAAGATGCGCAAGGGCATCGACGACGACCACCTCACCTACCTCGAGGCCGGCCTGGTCGCCCAGGAGGTCGGCGTCGCGGCCGTCGCCCTGCACGCCCGCACCGCCGCCGACTACTACTCCGGCACGGCCGACTGGGACGCGATCGCCCAGCTGAAGCAGACCGTCACCGACATCCCCGTGCTGGGCAACGGCGACATCTGGTCCGCCGAGGACGCCCTCGAGATGGTCGCGCAGACCGGCTGCGACGGGGTCGTCGTCGGCCGCGGCTGCCAGGGCCGGCCGTGGCTGTTCGCCGACCTCGCGGCCGCGTTCGCGGGGTCCGACGAGCGCATCACGCCCGGCCTGGGCTACGTCGCGACGATCGTCCGCCGGCACGCCGAGCTGATGGTCGAGCACTTCGGCGACGAGGGCAAGGCGCTGCGCGAGATGCGCAAGCACATGGCCTGGTACTTCAAGGGCTACGTCGTGGGCGGCGAGACCCGGGCCGCGCTCGGGCTGGTGTCGACCATGGCGGAGCTCGACGAGCGCCTGGGCCGGCTCGACCTCGAGCAGGGGTACCCGGGCGCCGGTGCCGAGGGCCAGCGCGGCCGCGCCGGCTCGCCCAAGCGCCCGCTCCTGCCGTACGGCTGGCTCGACTCGCGTGAGCTGTCCGAGGAGTTCGCCAAGGCGCTCCACGAGGCCGAGCTGAGCGTCTCCGGCGGCTGACGCCTCGGACGGCCCCCGCATCGATCGACGGCGTCCCGTGACGGCGACGGACCAGGACTCAGAGGCGACGGACCACGACGCCGGCGGCGCGCTCGTCGACGACGGCGACCGTGGCCCACGGCGCGCCGAGGTCGCGCGTGCCCACCGCGACCGCCCCCGCCGCCGACGCG
>NZ_JBFUIK010000028.1:0-45354 GCF_056401915.1 Cellulomonas sp. P4_D11
ACGACGCACTACGACTCCCTCGACAGGAGAGATCCGTTGGCCTCGCCCACGACAGCGATGACCCCGGCCACCGCGCCGGCAGCACCTCCGCGGAGACGCCGCTCCAAGCCGACCGATCGCGGCCTCGACCGCGGGTTCCGGTACCTGGCGGTGTGGTCCGGCATCGTCATCCTCGCCGTGCTCGCAGCGGTCGCCATCTTCCTGCTCATCGAGGCCATGCCGGCGCTCACCCACGGCGACCTCGCCTCGGTGGTCCCGTGGATCCCCGAGGGCGGCAACCTCTGGACGGTCGTCGGGCCGCTGGTCTTCGGCACGATCCTGGCCGCCATCGTCTCGCTGGTCATCGCGGTGCCGGTCGCGGTCGGGATCGCGCTGTTCATCTCGCACTACGCGCCGCGCCGGATGGCGTCGGTGCTCGGCTACGTGGTCGACCTGCTCGCCGCGATCCCGTCCGTGGTGTTCGGACTGTGGGGCGTGCAGGTGCTCGCGCCCAAGGTCCAGCCGGTGTGGCAGTTCCTCGTGGACTACTTCGGCTGGATCCCGTTGTTCGCCGGCGACGCCAACGGCAACGCCTCGAACCCGCCGCGCGTCCTCATGACGACCGCGATCGTGCTCGCGGTGATGATCCTGCCGATCATCACGGCCGTGAGCCGCGAGGTGTTCCTGCAGACGCCGCGCCTGCACGAGGAGGCCGCCCTGGCCCTCGGCGCGACGCGCTGGGAGCTCATCCGGATGGCCGTCCTGCCGTTCGGTCGCTCGGGGGTCACCTCCGCCGCCATGCTCGGTCTCGGGCGCGCGCTCGGCGAGACGATGGCCGTCCTCATGATCCTGTCGCCCGGACTGCTCTACTCGTTCCAGCTGCTGGTCGCGAGCCAGCAGCAGACCATCGCCGCGAACATCGCGGCCCGGTTCAACGACGCCAACGACATCGGCCGCTCGACCCTCATCGCGACCGGTCTGGCGCTGTTCGTCATCACGCTGCTCGTCAATCTGGCTGCCCGCGGCATCATCGCGCGGCGCAAGGAATTCTCGGGGGCGAACTGACCATGGCCATCAGCGACACCCTCACCCCGGAGACCGCCGAGCTGCGCCGCCTGCTCGGCCAGGTCGACCCCAGGCGCCGCCGCACCGACCGCATCATGCGGGTGCTCATCTGGGGCGCCTTCGTCCTCGCGATGATCCCGCTGGTCTCGCTCGTCTGGAGCGTCATCGCGAACGGCATGGGCCGGTTCGACCTCTACTTCCTCACGCACTCGATGCGCAACGTGTACGGCGGCATGGACGCGGGCGGCGTCTACCACGCGCTGCTCGGCACCCTCCTCATCACCGGCCTGGCGACGCTCATCTCGGTGCCGATCGGCATCCTCACGGCGGTCTACCTCGTCGAGTACGGGTCCGGCTCGCTCGCGCGGTCCGTCACGTTCCTCGTCGACGTCATGACGGGCATCCCGTCGATCGTCGCCGGTCTGTTCGCGTTCGCGCTGTTCTACCTCGTCGTCGGACCAGGTGCGACCAGCGGGGTGGTGGGCGCGGTCGCCCTCTCGGTGCTCATGATCCCCGTGGTCATCCGCTCGACCGAGGAGATGCTGCGGCTGGTCCCCAACGAGCTGCGCGAGGCGTCGTTCGCGCTGGGCGTGCCCAAGTGGCTCACGATCATCCGGATCGTGCTCCGCACGGCGGTCGCCGGCATCACGACGGGCGTCATGATCGCGATCGCCCGGGTCATCGGCGAGACCGCGCCGCTGCTCATCACGGTCGGCGCGACCGACTCGATCAACAACAACGTCTTCGAGGGCAACATGATGACGCTGCCGGTCTACGTGTACCGGCAGTACGCGGCCGGGCTTGTGCCCTGCGCCCCCGGAGACGACGCTTGCATCGCGACGATCAACTATGACCGGGCCTGGAGCGCGGCACTCGTGCTCATCCTGGTCGTCATGCTGCTCAACCTCGTGGCGCGTGGCGTGAGCCGCTGGTTCGCGCCGAAGACCCGGGCCTGAGCCCCACAAGGAGACACATCCCCATGGCACAGCGAATTGACGTCAAGGACCTGAACATCTTCTACGGCGACTTCAAGGCGGTCGCCGACGTCGGTATGTCGGTGGAGCCCCGGTCCGTCACCGCGTTCATCGGCCCGTCGGGCTGCGGCAAGTCGACCTTCCTGCGCACCCTCAACCGGATGCACGAGGTGATCCCGGGCGCGTACGTGCAGGGGTCGGTCGCGATGGACGGCATCGACATGTACGGCGCCGACGTCGACCCGGTCGCGGTCCGTCGCCAGGTCGGCATGGTGTTCCAGCGCCCCAACCCGTTCCCGACGATGTCGATCGCGGAGAACGTGCTGGCCGGCATCAAGCTGAACAACAAGCGCATCTCCAAGTCCGACGCCGAGGAGGTCGTGGAGACGTCGCTGCGCAGCGCGAACCTGTGGAACGAGGTCAAGGACCGGCTCAACCGCCCGGGCTCGGGCCTGTCGGGCGGCCAGCAGCAGCGCCTCTGCATCGCCCGCGCGATCGCGGTCAAGCCGCAGGTGCTGCTCATGGACGAGCCGTGCTCGGCCCTCGACCCGATCTCGACCCTGGCGATCGAGGACCTCATCGCCGAGCTGAAGTCGGACTACACGATCGTCATCGTCACCCACAACATGCAGCAGGCCGCCCGCGTCTCGGACCGGACCGCCTTCTTCAACCTCGCCGCGACCGGGCAGCCGGGCCGGCTGGTCGAGATCGACGAGACGTCGACGATCTTCTCCTCGCCCCGCGAGCAGGCCACGGAGGACTACATCTCGGGCCGCTTCGGCTGAGCAGCCGAACCCGGAACGACAGAGGGGCCGTCCGGATCCGGACGGCCCCTCTGTCGTGCGCGCTCAGCTGGAGGGCGTCGGCACCGACGTCGCGTACTCGGGCAGGGAGCCGTCGAGCACCGGGAGGTTGGCCGTGACGGAGCCGTCCTCGGGGGTCGAGAAGGTCACGACGAGGACCGCGCCCGGCGGGACGTCGACGGACTCGAAGATGATGCTCGCCTGGCCGTCCTCCGGCGCGTCGCCGCCGCCGAGCAGCACGGTCTCCTTCGGGCCCAGCTCGACCGTCTCGGAGGTGTCGCCCGCGGAGACGGTGACGACGCGGTTCTCGGTGCCGTCGTTGATGAGCCCCCCCAGGAGGTTGCCGGGCTCGCCCTCGGCCTCGGAGACGACCAGGAGGTTGCTGCCGCGCACGTCGCCCAGCGTCATCCGGACGCCGTCGGAGGCGCCGTACGGGTCCTCGGTGGTGATCGGGTTGGTGGCGGAGCAGCCGGCGAGCACCAGGCCGACGGCGGCGGCGCCGGCGGCGAGGGCGGCAGCCCGAAGGGTGCGGGGGCGGGGCGAGGTCACGATGACTCCTCGGGCGTCAGGCGGCTGCAGCGTGGCTGTCGACGGGTCCTCCGTCGGGGCAAGCCTAGCCCGGACCGGACCGTGCGCCCTCCGCGCGGGGCGCTCGGCCGGGCAGCCCGTTGACCTGCGCGGATGGCGGTATTCGCCCGGCAAAAGGCGAAAATGGGCGTGATAAGATACCCCTCTGCGAAAGGGGACACCTGCAGATGACTTTCACTGTTGGGGAGACCGTTGTCTACCCGCACCACGGTGCGGCATTGATCGAAGAGATCAAGACCAGAACCATCCGCGGAGAGGACAAGCTCTACCTCAAGCTCAAGGTCGCTCAGGGAGATCTCACCATCGAGGTCCCGGCTGAGAACGTCGACCTGGTGGGCGTGCGGGACGTCGTGGGTCAGGAGGGTCTCGACAAGGTGTTCGAGGTTCTCCGCGCGCCGTACACCGAAGAGCCGACCAACTGGTCCCGTCGCTACAAGGCGAACCTCGAGAAGCTCGCGTCGGGCGACGTCATCAAGGTGGCCGAGGTCGTCCGTGACCTCTCCCGCCGGGACGCCGACCGCGGCCTGTCTGCGGGCGAGAAGCGCATGCTCGCCAAGGCCCGCCAGATCCTCGTCTCGGAGCTCGCACTCGCCGAGCACACCGAGGAGGAGAAGGCCGAAGCGATCCTCGACGAGGTTCTCGCTTCCTGACGCCACCTCACCGGTGACCGTCGCTGCTGTCCTGACTGCCGCCGGGAGCGGCAGCAGGCTCGGTCATTCCCTCCCGAAGGCCCTGGTGCCTCTGGAAGGTCAGTCGCTCGTCGCGCACGCCGCCGGCAACCTGCTGGCGGCTCGCGCGGCGGGCGACGAGCGCGTCCGGGTGCTGGTGGTGACGGCGCCCGCGTTCCACCTCGACGCGATCGAGCGGGAGCTGGCGCACCTGTCCGACGACGTGGCACTGCTCGTCGTCGCCGGCGGAGCCACCCGGCAGGCGTCCGTCGCCGCGGGCCTCGCGGCGCTCGTTGGCGACCCCCGGGGGCGCGACGTCGACGTCGTGCTGGTGCACGACGCGGCCCGCCCGCTGGCGCCGCCGTCGCTCGTCGCCCGCGTGGTCGACGCGGTGCGCGACGGGCACCCCGCCGTGGTGCCCGGTCTGCCGGTCACCGACACCATCAAGCGCGTCGCCGCCCACCGCGGGGTCGACGTGGAGCCCGTGCTCGAGACGGTGCCCCGCGCCGAGCTGCGCGCCGTCCAGACGCCTCAGGGCTTCTCCCGCGACCTGCTGCTGCGCGCGCACCAGCGGGGCGCCGTGGATGCCCACGACGAGGCGCTGGCGGCCTCCGACGACGCGGGTCTGGTCGAGCGGCTGGGCGAGCCCGTGTGGGTGGTGGCCGGCGACGAGCGGGCCGCCAAGATCACGACCGCCCGGGACCTCGCGGTCGCCGCGCTGCCGACGGAGGACGACGAGTGAGCCAGCTGCCACGCACCGGGATCGGCGTCGACGTGCACGCCTACGACCCCGACCCCGCGCCGGACGCCGTCCTGCACCTCGCGGGCCTGGCATGGCCGGGGGAGCGGCCGCTGGCCGGGCACTCCGACGCCGACGTCGCGGCGCACGCCGCGGCGGACGCGCTGCTGTCGGCGGCGGGCCTGGGCGACCTCGGGTCGAACTTCGGCACGTCGGAGCCCCGGTGGGCCGGTGCCGCGGGCGCCGCGCTGCTGGCCGAGGCTGCGGCCCGGGTCCGGGCGGCCGGGTTCATCATCGGCAACGTGGCGGTCCAGGTGATCGGCAACCGCCCGAAGGTCGGTCAGCGGCGTGCCGAGGCCGAGTCGGCGCTCTCGGCGGCGGTCGGAGCGCCCGTGAGCGTCTCCGCCACGACCACCGACGGGCTCGGGCTGACCGGCCGGGGCGAGGGCGTCGCCGCGATCGCCACCGCGCTCGTCGTCGCGGGCTGACGCGCGGGCGACACCCGGGCTCGCGTGCTGCCCAGCAGCACGCCGCCGACCACCAGCGCGCCCCACGCCAGCTCGGCGGCGGACGTCCGCTCGCGCAGCAGCAGCCACGAGGCCGCGATGCCGACGACCGGGACGAGCATCGAGAACGGCGCCACGGTGCTCGACGGGTGCCGCCCCATGAGCGTGGTCCACAGCCCGGAGCCGACCAGGGTCGCGACGACGACGGTGAACAGGAGGCCGCCGACCGCGAGGCGGCCCTGTGCGCTGCCGAGGTCGTGGAACGAGCCGGCGATGCGCTCCGGGCCCTCGACGGCGAGGGAGAGCGCCAGCATGGGGAGCGGCGGCACGACGGACATCCAGAGCATCAGCCGGAACGGCTCGCCGGGCTGCGCCTGCACCGCGCGGCGGTTGCCGAGGTTGCCGACGGCCCAGCCGAGCCCCCCGCAGAGCGTGAGGAGCACGGGGACCAGTGTCGCGCCGCCCGCGAGCCCGGCCCGGTGCGCCGCGATGCCGCCCAGGCCCGCCACGGCGAGCAGGATGCCCGCCCCCTGCCGGGCGGTGATCCGCTCGCGCAGGAACACCCCCGCCAGCACCACGGTGAACGGCGCGGACGACTGGAGCACCAGCGACGCGAGACCGGTGGGCATGCCTGACGACATGGCCAGGTAGAGGAACACGAACTGCAGGACGCCGAACCCGAGGCCATAGAGGACGATCCAGCGCCATGGAGCGGTGGGGCGGCGGACCAGCAGGATCGTCGGGACGGCGATGAGCGCGAAGCGCAGGGCGACCAGGAAGAACGGGGGGAACTGCTCCAGCGACAGGTGGATGGCCGGGAAGTTGAGACCCCAGCACACGGCGACGAGGACGGCGAGCAGGCGGTCGCGGGCGGGCATGGTCCGAGCATGCGGGCCACGCACCCTGCAGCACCAGCGCAGAGAAATGACATGACGATGTAGCGTCGCTTCATGGATCCGCGCGCTCTCGAGACCCTCCGGACCATCGGCAGCCAAGGCGGCGTCACGGCCGCGGCGGCGGTGCTGCACCTGACGCCCTCGGCGGTCTCCCAGCAGGTCGCCCAGCTGCAGCGCGAGGTCGGTGTGCCGCTGACCGAGCGCGTGGGTCGGGGTCTGCGGCTGACGCCGGCCGGCGAGGCGCTGGCGGTCGCCGCGGTGGACGTGGCCGTCGCGCTGGAGCGGGCGCGGGCCGCGTGCGCCGAGTTCCTCGAGCGGCCGCAGGGCGTCGTCCGGGTCTCGGCGTTCCAGAGCGGCGCGCAGCTGCTGCTCCCGGCGCTGCTCACGCGGGTCACGGAGCTGCCGGAGCTCGACGGCATCACGCTCGAGTGCACCGACGAGGACGTCGCGCAGGACGACTTCGTCGGCCTCACCGACCGGATGGACGTCGTCGTCGCGCACCGGCCCGACGGCGGCGCCGTCTGGGCGGGCGGGGCGGCCGTCCGCGTGGTGCCGCTGCTGCGGGAGCCGCTCGACGTCGCGGTGCCGCTCGACCACCCGCTGGCCGGGCGCGCGCAGGTGCACCCGGAGGACCTGCGCGACCTGCCGTGGATCGCCGTGCGCGAGGGCTTCCCCGTGGCGACGGTGCTGGGTGCGGTCGGGGCCCGCTCCGGAGCCGCGCCGCGGATCGTCCACCGCGTGAACGACTTCCACGTGGTCGAGGCGCTCGTCGCGGCCGGGCACGGCGTCTCGCTGCTGCCCCGGTACACGTTCGGCGGCGGTGCGCACGTGCGGCTCGTGCCGCTGGCGGGGGTGCGCGCGGGCCGCCGGATCGACGCGCTGCTGCGGCGGGACCGGGCCGAGCGGCTGGTGGTGCGCCGCGTGCTCGACGAGCTGCGCGCCCTGGCGGCGGACATCGGCGCGACGTGATCCCGGCGCGTGCGGGCAGGTCAGCGGCGTGCCCGAAATCTGGGCTGGCGTCCGGTTGGGATGGGCAGGTACCGTCCCCGGCGTGACACAGTCGTCGGAGGCACCCACCGAGAGGCTCCCCGTGGTGGGAGCGCTCGCGCACCCCCATCTGCCCCACCGCGAGACCGGTGTCCAGGCGGTCCGGGTGCGCGTCCGCGTCCCGCTCGAGGTGCTCGAGGCGACCAGCGCCGGACTGCGTGGGCTCGACGAGCAGCACCGCCGCGAGATCACCGAGACGCCGCCGCCCCTGCCCTTCTGACGGGCCTAGGGAATCAGCACCAGCTTGCCCGCGGAGTGCCCCGCCTGGCCGTCGCGGTGCGCCTGCGCCACCTCCGACAGCGGGTACACCTGGGCCACGCGGACGTCGAGCGTCCCGTCCGACGCCAGCTCCGCCAGCTGGGCGCGCGCGGCCTCGCGCACGGCGTCCCCGGGATCGGCACCCGGGCCGCCGCCGAGGGCCTTGATGCCCAGCTCGCCCGCCCGGCGGAAGCCCGCGATCGTCGCGACGCGCGCGCGGTCGGCCACGAGGGCGACCGACGTGTCGAGGGCCTCGTCCGTTCCCACGGTGTCGATGGCCACCGTCACCGGTCCCGTGGAGCGGACGGCCTCGGCGATGCGGTCGAGCAGCCCCTCGCCGTAGGCGACGGGGGTCGCGCCGAGGTTCCGCAGGTCGTCGTGGTGCCACGGGGACGCGGTCGCGATGACCTGGGCACCGCGGAGCACCGCCAGCTGGACGACCATGCGGCCGACGCCCCCGGAGCCGCCGTGCACGAGCACGACGTCCCCGTCGTGCGTCCCGGTCGCGCTCAGGGTGTGCACCGCCGTGGCGCCCGTCAGCAGGAGGCCCGACGCGGCGGGCCAGTCGAGGTTCTGGGGCCGGCGGACGGTCACCTGCTCGGAGACGACGATCCGGTCGGCGTAGCCGCCCCGGACCCGCCACGCGATCACCTCGTCGCCAGGGACGAGCCAGCGCACGGACGGCCCGACGGCGCTGACGACGCCCGAGACCTCGTAGCCCAGCCGCAGCGGCAGCTTCGCGGGGTCCGCGCCGGGGCGGGCCGCGTAGCCCTTCCAGTCGGTGGGGTTGACCCCCGCCGCCCGGACCTCGACGAGCACGTTGCCGGGACCCGGGTCGCCCGGGTCGACGTCGATCAGGCGGAGGACTTCCGGTCCGCCGTACGCGCTGGCGACGACGGCCCTGCTGGTGAGTGCCACCGGCACACTCTGCACCTGCCGCCCGGCGCAAGGCCAGTGCGCGCCGATCTCACCCGCGGGGATCACCCCCGCGGGTGACGACGCATCAGGCCACCGGGATCCACACGCGCATGGTGGAGGGGCCCCGGTTCGCCCAGTCGTGGTACGGGATCAGCGGCACCTCGGCGGCGTTCGCGGCGGGCTGCTCGGCGGGGCTGCCGTAGGGCCAGGTCGGCTCGCTGCCGGCCCGCGTGACGAGGGTCGCCCGCACGCTGCCGTCGACCTCCCGGAGCCCGGCTGCGAGGTCCAGGCGCAGGTCGCCGACGTCGGCTCCAGCGTCGACCGACTCGACGCAGAGCACCTCCGGCCCGCGCTCGACGACGACGCAGCCACGCACGGCGTCGATGCGCGGGTCGGCGGTCGAGACCCGGGGGGCCGTCGGCAGGTGCAGCTCGACCACGTCGCCGGCGGTGAAGCGCCGGTGCACCGACACGGTCCCCACCGGCGCGGGCTCGGTGCCCTCCGGGGTGACCAGCGTCGCGCCCTGCGCCCAGGCCGGGACGCGCAGCGTGAGGGTCCACGGACGGTCCTCGGTCGTCGCGACGGTCACCCGGACCGCGCCGTCGCGCGGGTAGGCGGTGTCGACGTCGAGCTCCACGCGGCGGCCGTCGGACAGCGTCGTGCGGATGCGGGCCGGGGCGTACTGGTGCAGCTGCAGGCCGTCGTCGTCGGTGGTCGCCACGTACGCCGCGAGGCTGGCCAGCGTCCGGGCGACGTTGGGCGGGCAGCACGACACGGCGAACCACGGCGCCCGCAACGAGGAGGACGCGCGCGGGCTGGCGACGTCGGCCGGCGGCACGGTGCCGGGCCGGCGCTGGTGCAGCGTGTTCGTGTAGTAGAACGCGGTGCCCTGCGCCGACGGAGACGTGGCGACGACGTTGTACAGGGTGCGCTCGAGCAGGTCCGCGTACCGGGGCAGGCCCTGCGCGAGGAGCAGGCGCCACGAGAACATCACGGAGCCGATCCCCGCGCAGGTCTCCGAGTAGGCGCGGTCCGGGGGGAGCTCGAAGTCGTCGCCGAACGACTCGCCCTCGTGGTGCGAGCCCTGGCCGCCGGTGACGTAGGTGCGCCGGGCGACCGTGTTCTCCCACTGCGTGGTCAGCGCCTTCAGCAGGTCCGCGTCCTGGGTCTCGACGGCCACGTCGACCGCGCCGGCGGCCAGGTAGTTGGCCCGCACCGCGTGCCCGCGCAGGACCGTGGCCTCCCGGACCGGCTCGTCGTCCTGGTAGTACGCGCGGCCGAGCTCGATGTCCCGAAGGGTCCCCGTGCCGCGGCGCTCCACGAACAGCGCGGCCTGGTCGACGTACCGACGGTCGCCGACGGTCCGCCCCAGCTCGGCCAGCGCCGGCTCGACCTCCGGGTGCCCGCAGACCGACGCGATGCCGTCGGGGCCGAACGTCGCGACGACGTGGTCGGCGGCGCGGCGGGCCACGGCGAGCAGCCCGTCGTCGGCGTCGGGACGCGTGCGTGCCCGGGCGACGGCCGCCTGGAACAGGTGCCCGTAGCAGTACAGCTCGTGCCCCCACTCGAGGTCGGAGTACCGCGGTCGCTGACCCGGGCGCCCGAAGTTCGTGTTGAGGTAGCCGTCCGGCTCCTGCGCGGCGGCGACCCGGGCGACGAGCGCGCCGAACCGGCCGTCGAGGGTGGTGTCGCCGGTGCGCCCGATCTCCCACGCCATGGCCTCGAGCAGCTTGTAGACCTCGGAGTCGGAGAACTCCCGACCCCCGCGGTGCTCGTCGTCCAGGGTGCCGGCGGCGGCGGCGTCGAAGTTGCCGATCCACCCCTCGCGCTCCATCCAGTGCTCGATGTGCGCGAGGCTCGCGGAGCCGTTGACCTCCTGGCGGTCGGCCCAGAACCCCCCGGTGATCCGGACCTCGTCGAGGCCGAGGGGGCGCAGCGCGCCGCTCGTGGGTGCGACCGGCGTCGCTCGTGTCGTCGTCATGGTCGTCATCCCTTGAGCGCGCCCGACATGAAGCCGCGCACGTAGTGTCGTTGGAGCAGGAGGAACAGCACGATGCAGGGCAGCGCCAGGACCACGACGCCGGCCTCGGTGGCGCCGTAGTCGACGACTCCCTGCACCTGCACGCGCAGGTTGGCGACGGCCAGCGGGAGCGTCAGCTTGTTCGAGTCGTTGATGAGGATCAGCGGCGCGAAGAAGTCGTTCCACGCGGCCAGGAACGCGAACAGCCCGACGGTGATCAGGCCCGGCTTGACGGCCGGCAGCAGCACCCGCCAGAGCGCGGAGAACGTCGAGCAGCCGTCCACCATCGCGGCCTCGTCCAGCTCGCGCGGCACGGACTCGAACGAGATCCGCATCATGAAGGTGGAGAACGGCAGCTGGAACATGGTGAGCACCAGCGCGACGCCCAGCAGGGAGTTCTGCAGGCCGATCGCGTTGAGCAGCACGTACAGCGGGATCAGCAGCGTCGCGTACGGGACCATGAGGATGGCCAGCGTGAGCAGGAACAGCGCGTTGCGGCCTGGGAAGCGGAACCGCGCGAACGCGTACCCGCCCAGCGTCGAGATGGCGAGCGTGAGCACGACGCACAGGCCCGAGACGAACACGGAGTTGGCCAGGTACTGCCAGATGCCCGCCTGGTAGTGCGCGAGCGTGACGTAGTTGCCGAAGCCCCAGCCGTCGACCTGCCCGGTCCCGGGGTGCGGGGCGACCGAGGAGAACGCGGTCCACACCAGCGGGAACAGGAAGATCACGGCGATGGCGCCGGAGAAGACCCAGAACGGCGTCCGCAGGGCCAGGCCGGCGATCGTCGTCGGCGGTGCCGTCCGACGGGGCGGCGGGAGCTCGGCCTCCGGGGCGGCGTGCGTGACGGTGGCGATGGTCATCGTCGGCCCTCTCAGCTCTCGTCCGAGCCGCGGAACGCGCGGAGCTGGACCACGTTGATGACCACGAGCGCGGCCAGGACGATGACGGACAGCGC
Source organism: Cellulomonas sp. P4_D11 (assembly GCF_056401915.1). Lineage (NCBI taxonomy): Bacteria > Bacillati > Actinomycetota > Actinomycetes > Micrococcales > Cellulomonadaceae > Cellulomonas > Cellulomonas sp. P4_D11. Next base: position 11,420 of record NZ_JBFUIK010000028.1, read on the forward strand.
GGCAGCCACGCCGAGGTTGTTGGGGCCCTGGAACGCCACCGAGTAGATGAGCTGCACCACCGTGATGGTGCTGTTGTCCGGCCCGCCCTTGGTGAGGATGTAGAACTGCTCGAACGCCAGCAGCGACCCTGTGACGCAGAGGATCGTGGTGAGGGCGAGCGTCGGCTTGAGCAGCGGGATCGTGATCCGGCTGAACGTGTGCCACCGGTTGGCGCCGTCCATCCGCGCCGCCTCGTAGATGTCCGCCGGGATCGACTGGAGCCCCACGAGCATGAGCAGCATGTAGAAGCCGGCGTACCGCCAGACGATGAGGAACAGGGTCGACGCCAGCGCCGCGTTGGGCGTGCCCAGGAAGCTCCAGCCCATGCGCTCCATGAAGGGCGCGAGCGGGCCGGCGAGCGGCGAGTAGAGGACGTAGAACAGCAGCGACGCCGACGCCAGGCCGAGGGCGCTCGGCACCAGGAACGCGGTGCGCAGCAGGCCCTTCCACCGGGTCGACTCCTGCACCAGCAGCGCGAGCCCGAGGCCCAGCGCGATGAGGAGGACGGTCGCCAGGATCGTGTACTTCAGGGTGAACAGGACCGAGTCGACGAAGAACCGGTTGGTGACCGCGTCGGTGTAGTTGTCGGGGAAGTTGATGCCCTGGTCGCCCGAGAGCAGGGGCCACTGCGACGCGCTCATGCGGAACACGAGGATCAGCGGCACCACGAACAGGACGAGGACGAACAGCGCCGTCGGCGACGCGTAGGCCCAGCCGCGCAGGCGGTGGCCGTCGCGGCGGCGGTTCTGGGGCGGCGGTTGCGCCGCCCGGGGTGGGGCGGCCGTCTGGACGGTCATCGGAGGGCCTCTCGTGCGGGATCGAGCTCAACGGGGCGGACGGCTGTGGGGCGCCGCGGTGCCGCCGTGCCCTGCGGCACCGCGACGCCCCACAGGTCGGGCAGCTACTGCCCGAGCACCGCCGTGATCTCGTCGTTGTCGGCGTCGACCGAGCTGCCGTCGCCGAGGACCGCGTTGCGGACGAGCGTCAGCCACGGGCTGTTCGGCGCGTTGAACGCCTGCTGGAAGTTCAGCGCGACCGGGGTGTCACCCTTGCCGGCCACCTCGTTGATCGTGATCAGGCGCGGGTCCTTGGAGGAGTACTCGTTGTCCGCCAGGTCGCTGCGCGAGACGACGTCGTTGTCCTTGGCCAGCACGCCGACCTGGGCGTCCTCGGACATCATCCACGACAGGAAGTTCCACGCCTGGGCGGCGTTCTTGGAGTCCTTCGAGACGCCGATGCCGTCGCCGCCGACGAACGTGGACGCGCCGCCCTTGGGCCCGGGGATGCCGGCGACGCCGACGTCGAAGCCCGTGGTCGACGACAGCAGGGTCGCCGGGTAGAACATCTGGCCGACCTTGCCCTCGGTGAAGCCTGCGGTCCACGTCGGTCCGGCCTCGTCCTTGGACGACGGGAGCACGGCGCCCGAGTCCCACATGTCCTTCCAGTCGCCGTAGATGTCCTTCGCCGTGTCGCTGTTGAGCAGCGACTCGGTGCCGTCCTCGTTCATGACCTGCTCGCCGTCGGCCCAGACCGACGGGAACCAGGTGAACACCAGGCAGCCGCCGCAGTTGAACCCGGTGGCCGTGCCGTAGGTGTCCGGCTTGTTGAGGGCCTGGATCGCCTTGGCGTTGGCGACGTACTCGGTCATGTTGGCGGGCGGCGTCTCGGGGTCGAGGCCGGCCTCCTTGTAGAGGTCCTTGTTCCAGAACAGCATCGACAGGTCGAGGACGAACGGCAGCACGTGCTCCTTGCCGTCCTGCGTGCCGGCGGTCAGGTGGCCCTTGTTGATCGCGTCCTTGTACGGCAGCGCGTCGATCTGGGCGGTCAGGTCCTGGAAGAGGCCCTGCTGGACCCAGTTCGGGACGTAGACGATGTCCGCGGCGAACAGGTCGGGCAGGCCGTCCGACCCCGCTGCGGCGCCGACCTTGGCGACGTAGTCGTCGTTGGGGACGACCGTGAGCTCGACCTGGTTCTCGTGCGAGTCGTTGTAGGCGGCGACCAGCAGCTTGGCCTGCTTCTCCAGCGGCGCGCGGGTCCAGAGCGTCAGCTTGGTGCCGTCGTCGGTGCCGTCCGTACCGGCCGTGACGTCAGCGGTGCTGCCGCCGGTGCTGGTGTCGTCCTTCGCGCTGGTGCACGCCGCCAGGCCGACCAGCAGGCCGGCCGTGACGACCCCGGCAGCAAGGCGTGTGCCTGCCTGCCGGGTGCGGGTGATCCTCATGGGGCTCTCCTCGTGCTCTTCGTCGAGCGGGTGCCGTCGTCGGCACCCCGGGGGTCATGGGGCGAAACCCTTATCGGTTCGTGAACATCGGGTGGGCTGAACAGTCGGCTTCGCGCCGACTCCTTGGTGCCCGGACCTGCTCACCTAGGAGATCACCGTGCCACCGACCGGATCCCGAAACTCGCCGAAAAGGTTTTCTGAAGATAGTTCGGCCGGGGGTGGCGCGTCAACGGGGTGGGACGGTTACAGTTCGATCACGAACCGCGACGCCGGCCGCAGCACGCGGCACCGGGGGCCGCGAAGCCGAGGAGGGAGGGCCCGTGGCACGCACCGAGCCGGCCCGCGCGGTGACCCTCTCGGACGTCGCCCGGCTCGCAGGCGTGTCGGTGGCCACGGCGTCCAAGGCGCTCAACGGCCGCGACCAGGTCAAGGACACGACCCGGCAACGCGTGATCGAGGCCGCGGACCGGCTGTCGTTCAGCCCGAACCCGCTGGCGCGCGGGCTGCTCGCCGGGCGGACCGGGACCGTCGGCCTGCTCACCAGCGACCTCGAGGGCCGGTTCGTCATCCCGATCCTCATGGGCGCCGAGGACGCGTTCGGCGCGGGTCAGGTCAACGTGTTCCTCTGCGACGCGCGCGGCGACACCATCCGCGAGCAGTACCACCTGCGGGCGCTGCTCAGCCGCCGGGTCGACGGGCTCATCGTGGTGGGCCGGCAGACCGACCCGCGCCCGTCGCTCGGCCACGACATCCCGGTCCCCGTCGTCTACGCGTACGCGCCGTCCGACGACGCCTCCGACCTGTCCATCACGCCCGACAACGTCAGCGCCGGCCGCATCGCCGTCGAGCACCTGGTCGCCTGCGGTCGCACGCGGATCGCGCACATCACCGGCGAGCACGCCTACGCCGCGGCCCGGGACCGGGCGGCGGGCGTCGTCGCGGGCCTGCACGCCGTGGGCCTCGAGCTGGTGGGCGACGTCATGTACAGCGAGTGGTCCGAACGGTGGGGGCGCGACGCCGCCGCGATGCTGCTGGCCCGGCACCCGGACGTCGACGCGGTCCTGTGCGGCTCGGACCAGATCGCCCGCGGCGCGCTGGACACCGCGCGGGACCTGCACCGGAGCGTGCCCGGCGACCTCGCGGTCATGGGGTTCGACAACTGGGAGGTGCTGACCACCAACGCCCGCCCGGAGCTGACCAGCATCGACGCCAACCTGCAGCAGCTGGGGCGCACCGCCGCGCAACGGGTGTTCGCCGCCCTCGACGGCGTGGACATCGGCTCGGGGACCGAGTACGTGTCCGGGCGCCTGGTGATCCGGGGGTCGACGGTCGCGAGGCGCTAGGCCGCGTGGTGGGTGCTCAGCTCCGGCGAGCCGAGCAGCCGGTCGAGGTACGGGTTGCTGAACACGCCCTCCGGGTCCGCATGGGCGCGCACCCGCTGGGCGTCGGCGAAGCGCGGGTAGAGCTCCCCGAGCTGCTCGGCCTCGAGCCAGTGCATCTTGCCCCAGTGGGGCCGCCCGCCCACCTGCGCGACGATGCGCTCGACCGCGGTGAAGTAGCGCGCGTACGGCAGCCGCAGGTACTGGTGGACGGCGACGTAGGCGGTCTGCCGCCCGTGCGCCGTCGACAGCCACAGGTCGTCCGCCGCGGCGAACCGGACCTCGACCGGGAACGGCACCCGCTCGCCGGTCGACTCGATCCAGGCGTCGATCTCCTTGAGGACGTCGCGCAGCCGGTCGCGCGGGATGGCGTACTCCATCTCACGGAACCGCACCCGCCGCGCCGAGACGAACACCTCGGCCGACGGGGCCGTGTAGCGGCGCGAGCTCAGAGCGCGGGCGGCGATGCCGTTGATCGACGCGGTGGCCGAGGGCATCAGGGTGGCCACGCCGTTGGTGAGGGAGAACAGCCCGTTCGAGAGCAGCTCGTCGTCGACCCATCCGCGGACGGGGTTCAGCGGCCGTACGACGTCGTCGGCCACCCGGTTGTTGCGCTTGGTCAGCGCGCGGCGCGTGTGCGGGAACCAGTAGAACTCGAAGTGGTCGTTGCCCTCGACCAGGCCGTCCGGCCCGTCCAGCTGCTCGAGGACGGCCTCCAGGGGCCACGGCTCCTCGCGCGCCTCGAGCCGGTACGCCGGCACCACCTCGAGCGTCACCGCGGCGAGCACGCCGACGCTGCCGAGGCCCAGGCGCGCGAGCTCGAACAGCTCGGGCCGCTGCGTGGCGGAGGTCTCGACGACGTCGCCCGTCGCGGTCACCAGTCGGACGCCGACCACCTGCGTGGCCAGTCCGCCGAGGCCGGCGCCCGTGCCGTGGGTGCCGGTCGAGATGGCGCCCGCGATCGACTGCTTGTCGATGTCGCCGAGGTTCCGCATGGCCAGGCCGTGGTCGGCGAGGAGCGCGTTGAGGGCGTGCAACCGGATCCCGGCGCCCACCGTGACGTGCGTCGTCCCGTCCGGCTGGGGCGCGACACGCTCGAACGCGTCCATGGAGTCGAGACGCAGGTGGACCCCGTCGGTGACCGCCACGGGGGTGAAGCTGTGACCGCCGCCCACGGCGCGGACGCACAGGCCGTCGGCCGCCCCTTTTCGTACGGTCGCGACCAGTTCGTCCAGGTCACGAGGATGCAGCACGCGGCGCGGCGTCGCGCTCGCGGTGCGTGCCCAGTTCTGCCAGGCGCCGGCTGCCGGCAGTCGTCCCATAGGACGAAGGGTCTTACTGGGCAGTTGTCCAAGTCAAGTGCGCCAGGTCCTTGACTATCGTGACAAGGGATATTGAACTGTGCACTGGGGAGACGTCGGCCTCGCCACCGGTGATTGATCGTCCGGTCGGGCCGTCGCACGAGGGAGGGGACCCTTCATGAATCGCTTGCCTGTGGCCGAGAGGCGCGAACAGCTCATCGAGGCTGCGCTCGCCGTCGCGAGCCGGGACGGCATCGATGCTGCCACCGTGCGCGCCGTCGCCGCGGAGGCGGGGGTTTCCTTGGGGGTCGTGCACTACTGCTTCCAGGACAAGGACGAGCTCCTGCGCGCGATGGCCCACGCCATCACGTCGGCCAACCTCGAGCGGAGCCTGGGCGAGCTCCCCGACGGCGGGGAGGGGGACACCCAGAGCGTCATCGAGAACGTCATCGACGCCCTCTGGACCGGGATCAAGGAGTCGCGCGGTCCCCAGCTCCTCTCCTATGAGCTGACCACCTCCTCGCTGCGTCACCCCGAGCTGAACCAGGTGGCCATCGAGCAGTACCGCGGTCAGTGGGCCGCGGCCGAGCAGGTGCTCGACCTGGTCGAGCGGGCGGCCCACGTCGGCTGGACGGTGCCGCGCGGCACGCTCGCCCGCACGGTCGTCGCGGTCGTCGACGGCTTCTCGCTCGCGTGGCTGGTGGACGGCGACTCGGAGACCGCCCGCCAGGGGCTGCAGGGGTTCGGCAAGTTCCTCGCCACCGTCGCCGTGCCGGCCGCGCTCGCGCCCGACGACGAGCTCGAGCCTGCCCCGACGACGCCCGCGTGAGCGCGATCCTGCCCACTGCGGCGGTGTCGGCCGTCGCCCGGCGCGCCCGCGTCGCCGGCTCCCTCGGGTTCGCCGCGCAGGGGTTCGTCTTCGCGATGATCCTGACGAGCCTCGACTCGTTCAAGACCCGCTACGGCATCGACGACCTGACGATCGCCGCCGTCATCCTGGGCGTCTGCGTCATGGCCGGGGTGGGCACGCTGGTCGCCGACCGGATCGCCCGTACCCCCGGCGGTAGCCGGGCCGTCCTCGGCACCGGGCTCGTCGTGGTCGCGGTCGCCGTCGTCGTGGTCGCCGTCGCGCCGACGTTCGCCCTGCTGGCCTGCGGCTTCGCGGTGTACGGCGTGGGGCTCGGCATGGTCGACGCCGGCACCAACATGCAGGCCGTGGCCATCCAGGGCATCTACGGGAAGTCGCTGCTCACCGGCTTCTACGCGTCGTGGTCGGTCGGCGGGATCGTCGGCACGGTCCTGGTCGCCGTCTCGACCGGGCGCGTCTCCACCGACCCGGTCGCGTTCACGCTCCTGCTCGGCACCGTCGTCGCCGCCGTCGTCTCGGCGATCGTCTGGCGCGGGGCGTGGCGCGAGGTCGTCGCACCCGTCGGCGCCGTCCCGACGCCGGCGGAGCCGCGCATCGACCCCGTCAAGCCCGTGATCCCGTGGGGGCCGCTGCTGCTGCTCGGGCTCGGCGTCGTCGCCTACTACGTGAACGACCAGGCGGTCTCCACGTGGAGCCCGATCTTCATGCACGAGGTGCTGGACACCACCGGCACGATCACCAAGCTCGGGTACGCGGCCTATCTCGCCATGACGCTGGTCTCGCGCCTCGCCGGGGACCCCTGCGTCCGCCGCTGGGGTCGGGCGCCCGTCGTGCGCGTCGCCTCGCTGGTCGGCGCCGCCGGGCTGCTCCTGGTCATCACCAGCCAGACGCCGCTGCAGGCGGTCCTCGGGTTCGCCGTCGCCGGTGCGGGCCTGGGCCTGATCGCCCCGCTCTGCTTCTCGTCGGCCGGCGAGCTGGCCCCCGGGCACGCGGACGCGGTCGTCGCGCGGCTCAACGGCTTCAACTACATCGGCGCGGTCCTCGGCGGCGTGTTCGTCGGCGTGATCGGCAGCCAGTCCAACCTGCGCTGGGGCTTCGCGGTCCCGGCGGTCCTCGTGATCGCCGTCGCGATCTTCGCCGGCCGCTTCGGCGTCGTGAAGCACGACGAAGCCCCTCTGACGGCTGGAGCCGATGCATGACCCGCACCCTCGGCGATCGCCTCGACGAGGCGACGCACCACCTGCCCGCGCCGTTGGCCGTGGTCGACCTCGACGCGCTCGACGCCAACGCCGCCGACCTCGTGCGCCGCGCCGCCGGCACCCCGATCCGGGTGGCCAGCAAGTCCGTGCGGGTCCGGCACGTGCTCGAGCGGGTGCTCGCGCTGCCCGGGTTCGCCGGCGTCATGGGGTACTCGCTGCGCGAGGCGCTCTGGCTGGTCGGGCAGGGTGTCGACGACGTCCTGCTGGGCTACCCGACCGTCGACACCGGCGCGCTCGACGCCCTGGCCGCGGACCCGGTCGCCGCCGCGGCCGTCACGCTCATGGTCGACGACGTCGCCCAGGTCGAGCTCGCCGCCCGCGCCGCCCAGGCCCACGGCGCGACGCTGCGGCTGTGCCTCGACGTCGACGCGTCCCTCAAGGTGCGGTTCGGCCCGGTCGCAGCCCACCTGGGCGTCCGGCGCTCGCCCGTGCACTCCGCGTCCGACGCGGGTGCGCTGGCCGCCGCGATCGCCGCCCGCCCGGGCGTCGACGTCGTGGGCGTCATGTTCTACGAGGCCCAGGTGGCCGGCCTGCCCGACTCGTCGCCCGCCGTGCGCGCCGTCAAGCGCTTCTCGATCGCCGACCTGGCCACCCGCCGCTCCGCCGTCGTCGACGCCGTCGAGACCGCCGTCGGGCACTCCCTGACCCTCGTGAACTCGGGCGGCTCCGGCTCGGTGGCCACGAGCGCCGCGGACCCCGTGGTCACCGAGGTCACCGCCGGCTCCGGGCTCTTCGTCCCCACGCTCTTCGACGCCTACCGCTCGTTCACCCCGCGGCCCGCCGCGTTCTTCGGGCTCGACGTCGTCCGCATCCCCGGTCCGGGGTTCGCCACCGCGTTCGGCGGCGGCTACATCGCCTCCGGCCCGGCCACCAAGTCCCGCCAGCCCCGGCCGGTCTGGCCCGCCGGGCTGGCGCTGACCAGCCGCGAGGGCGCCGGCGAGGTGCAGACCCCGCTGCGGCTCTCCGGCGGCGCCGACCTGCGCGTCGGCGACCGCGTGTGGTTCCGTCACGCCAAGTCCGGCGAGGTCATGGAGCGCTTCGAGCAGGCCCACCTGGTCCGCGGCAGCACCATCGAGACCACGGTCCCGACGTACCGAGGCGAGCAGAAGACCTTCGGCTGACGGTCCCCCCTTCCGCCGCAACGTCCGAGCAAATGAGCCCCATAGCCCGCATCTCCTCGGACGTTGCGCGGTGGTTGGGTTGCGTCCGCAGATTCGGCCGCCGGGACGCTCGGTCGTGCGGACGCCCCTGGGTGGACGGCAGCGTCCGCAGTGCTGCGGGGTCCCAGCCGATCGAGTGCGGACGTTGGGCGGGATCGGGCGTCGTGACGGCCTTCCGGGGTGTGAAAGGCGGGAGGGCGGCGCGCCGGTAGCCTTGGCGCGTGACCCTGCGCCTCTTCGACACCGCGACCCGGACGGTGCGTGACTTCGTCCCGCTCGTCCCCGGCGAGGTCGGCATCTACCTGTGCGGGGCCACGGTGCAGGCGCCGCCGCACATCGGGCACCTCCGCTCGGCCGTCGCGTTCGACGTGCTGGTGCGCTGGCTGCGCCGCACCGGCCACCGCGTGACGCTGGTGCGCAACGTGACGGACATCGACGACAAGATCCTGGCCAAGGCGGCCGACGCCGGCGAGCAGTGGTGGGCCTGGGCGACGACGAACGAGCGGGCGTTCACCGCCGCGTACGACGCGCTCGGCGTGCTGCCGCCCAGCCACGAGCCGCGCGCGACCGGTCACGTGCCGGCGATGGTCGAGCTGATGGACCGGCTGGTCGAGACCGGGCACGCGTACACCACGGGTCCCGGCGACGTCTGGTTCGACGTCCGCAGCTACCCGGAGTACGGCGCGCTGACCAACCAGCGGGTCGACGACATGGTCCCGGCGCCGGACGGCACGGTCGACGACGACGCCAAGCGGGACCCCCGCGACTTCGCGCTCTGGAAGGCCTCCAAGCCGGGCGAGCCGGAGACGGCGGCCTGGGACACCCCGTTCGGCCGCGGTCGACCCGGCTGGCACCTCGAGTGCTCGGCGATGGCGCAGCGCTACCTCGGCGACACGTTCGACATCCACGGCGGCGGGCTCGACCTGCGCTTCCCGCACCACGAGAACGAGCAGGCACAGTCGCGCGCCGCGGGCTACGGGTTCGCCCAGTACTGGCTGCACAACGGCTGGGTCACGCAGGGCGGCGCCAAGATGAGCAAGTCGCTCGGCAACGGGCTGCTGGTCACGGCGGTGCTGGCCAAGGAGCGGGCGTCCGTCCTGCGCTACGCCATGACGGCCGTGCAGTACAGCTCGATGCTCGAGTGGACCGACGACACCCTGCGCGAGGCCGAGGCCACCTGGGACCGGCTGGCCGGCTTCGTCGAGCGGGCGGCCGAGAAGGTGGGCGTGGCCGACGACGCCGAGGTGGGCACGGTCGAGCTGCCCGCCGAGTTCGTCGCCGCCATGGACGACGACCTCAACGTCCCGGCCGCGCTCGCGGTGGTCCACGAGCACCTGCGCACCGGCAACTCGGCGCTCGCGCGCGGCGACCTCGCCGAGGCTCGCGACGCCATGGTCGTGCTGCGGGCCATGCTCGACGTGCTCGGCCTGGACCCGGGCGGTCAGCAGTGGCGGGCGCACGGCAGCGACGCGCGGTACGCGCGGGCGCTCGAGGCCGTCGTCGCCGCCGAGCTGGAGGCCCGCGCGCAGGCCCGGGCCGCCCGTGACTTCGCCACCTCCGACGCGATCCGGGACCGCCTCGCCGCGGCCGGCGTCGTCGTCGAGGACTCACCTTCCGGGGCGCGGTGGTCTCTGGCCGCCCGCCCCGACACCGCAGAGGAGAACTGAACATGGCCGGAAACTCAGAGCGTCGAGGGGCCGTCCGCAAGGGCAGCTCGAAGAAGACCGCCAGCGCGGGCACGGGCGGCAAGAACCGCCGGTCGCTCGAGGGTCGCGGGCCGACGCCCAAGGCCGAGGACCGCGAGTACCACCCCGCGCACAAGGCGAAGATCGCGGCGGAGCGCCGGGCCGTCGCCGGCACGCGCGGCACGTCGGGGCGCCAGCAGGCGTCGGCGAGCCGCAGCGCCGCCGGCTCCAAGGGCGGTCGCAAGAGCTCGACCCACGAGATCGTCTCCGGCCGGAACTCGGTCGTCGAGGCGCTCCGGGCGGGCATCCCGGTGTCGACGGTGTACCTGGCGTCACGGCTCGAGGCCGACGACCGCACGCGCGAGATCATCAGCTTCGCCGGGAACGAGAACTACCCGCTGCTCGAGGTCAGCCGCTCCGAGCTCGATCGGCTCACCGACGGCTCCGTGCACCAGGGCGTCGCCATCCAGGTGCCCCCGTACGCGTACGCCGACGACGAGGACCTTCTCGACGCCGCGGCGGAGTCCGACCGGCCTGCGCTGATCGTCGCGCTCGACGGCGTCACCGACCCCCGCAACCTCGGTGCGGTGCTCCGGTCGGCCGGCGCGTTCGGGGCGCACGGCGTGCTGGTGCCCGAGCGTCGGGCGGCGGGCGTGACCGCGTCGGCGTGGAAGGTGTCGGCGGGTGCCGCGGCGCGGGTGCCCGTGGCGCGCGTGACCAACCTGGTGCGGACCCTGCAGGGGCTCAAGGCGGCGGGCGTGTTCGTCGTCGGGCTGGACGGCGGCGGCGACGTGGCGATCACCGACCTGCCGTACGCCAACGACCCGCTGGTGCTCGTCGTCGGCTCGGAGGGCAAGGGACTGTCCCGGCTGGTCCGCGAGCAGTGCGACGCGATCGCGTCGATCCCGATCGCGTCGGCCGTCGAGTCGCTCAACGCCGGTGTCGCCGCGGGCATCGCCCTGTTCGAGGTCGCCCGCCAGCGCGCGAGCTGACCGAGGTCAGCCGAGGATCTGGTCGTCGGTGACCCGCGGGATCATGTCGGTGTCCGGGATCTCGCCGGCCTGCACGCCGAGGATCGCCTGCTCGTCGGGGCGCGTGGGAAGAATGTTCTTCACGTAGCTCTTGGCGGTCTGCTTCATGGGCACGTCGTGGCCCGCCTGCTCGGACAGGAACCAGCGGTGGTCCAGCAGCTCGTGGTAGATCTGCGCGGGCTCGAGCTTGCCGCGCAGGTCACGCGGGACGGCGCGGACGGCGGGCTCGAAGATCTCGGTGAGCCAGTCGTGGGCGACGAACGACTCGTCCTCGCGCTGCCGGTCGGTGGCCGCGCGGTACTCGTCGAGGTCGTTGAGCAGCCGGCGCGCCTGGTTCTCCTGCACGTCGAGACCCGTGAGCCGCATGAGCCGGCGGGAGTGGTGCCCGGCGTCGACGACCTTGGGCTGGATGCGCACGCTGGTGCCGTCGACGTCCGTGGTGATGTCGAGCTCCCCCACGTCGAAGCCCAGGTCGTTGAGGCGGTCGATGCGGGCCTGGACGCGCCAGCGGTCGCCGAACGTGAACGACTCCGACTCGGTCAGGGCGCGCCACAGCTCGCCGTACCGCTCGGCGAGGGCGTCCCCGATGGCGACGGCGTCGACGTCCTCCTCGAGGAACTCGCCGGCCTGCAGGTCCATGAGCTCGCCGATGATGTTGACCCGTGCGACCTCGAGGTCGTATCCGCGCTGGCCGTCGGACAGCTTGTCGTGCAGGTCGCCGGTCTCCGCGTCGACGAGGTAGGCCGCGAAGGTCTCGGCGTCGCGCCGGAACAGCGTGTTCGAGAGCGACACGTCGCCCCAGTAGAAGCCGACCAGGTGCAGCCGGACCATGAGCACGGCGAGCGCGTCGATGAGACGCGTCGCGGTGTCGGGACGGAGCGACTGGCTGAACAGCGCGCGGTAGGGCAGGGAGAACGACAGGTGCTTGGTGATCAGCACCGCCTCGAGCCGCTCGCCGGAGGGGTCGCTGCGCCCGGTGATGACGCCGACGGGCTCCACGGACGGCACGTCGAGGCGGCGCAGCTGGCGCAGGAGCTCGTACTCGCGGTACGCCACGGTCTCGCCGATCTCCTTGACCGCGATGACCCGGCCCGACATCTTGGCGAACCGCACGATGTGCCGGGAGATGCCGCGCGGGAGGGCGGCGAGGGTCTCCGCCGGCCAGTCCTCGAGGGGGATGTGCCACGGCAGGTCGAGGAGCGCGGGGTCGGGGGAGGCCGCGGTGATCTGGAGGCGCTGCGGCGTCGGGCTCATGGGTTCGATCCTCTCAGAGAACGCCCACAGGGCCGCCCGAGGAGAATGCCGCAGGGCGGCCCCGGCACACGCCGGGACCGCCCTGTCGGGTTGCTGCTGAGGTCAGACGGCGATGCGCTCGCCGTTGCCCGCGTGGAAGAGGTGCGTCTCGCCCTCGCGGAGCTTGATGTAGATGGTCTCGCCCTTGCCGGGCACCTGGCGCGGGTCGACGCGCACGATGACCTGGGCGTCGCCGGCACCGGAGTGCACGGCGTCGGCGCGGCCGAACTCGTTGGTCAGCGAGCCGTAGACGAACGCGTCGGAGCCGAGCTCCTCGACGATGTTCACGATGATCGGGATGCCGTCCGGCGTGCCCTCGGGCACGACGTCGACGGACTCGGGGCGGAAGCCGACCGTGATGTGGTTGCGGTCGTCCTCGGTGAACTGCCCGATGACCGAGCGCGGCACGGCGACGCGGGCGCGGCCCAGGTTGGCGACGCCGTCCAGCACCGGGAACGTGCCGATGTTCATGGCCGGCGAGCCGATGAAGCCGGCGACGAAGACGTTGGCCGGGGTGTCGTACATGTCGCGCGGCGTGCCGACCTGCTGCAGGAGGCCGTCCTTGAGGACCGCGATGCGGTCGCCCATGGTCAGGGCCTCGGTCTGGTCGTGCGTGACGTAGACGGTGGTGACACCGAGACGACGCTGCAGCGACGCGATCTGCGTACGGGTCTGGACGCGGAGCTTGGCGTCGAGGTTCGACAGCGGCTCGTCCATGAGGAACACCTGGGGCGAACGCACGATGGCACGGCCCATGGCGACGCGCTGACGCTGGCCACCCGAGAGGGCCTTCGGCTTGCGGTCGAGGTACTGGGAGAGGTCGAGGATCTTGGCAGCCTCCTCGACGCGCTGGCGGATCTCCGCCTTCGGCGTGCCGGCGATCTTGAGCGCGAAGCCCATGTTGTCGGCGACCGTCATGTGCGGGTACAGCGCGTAGTTCTGGAAGACCATCGCGATGTCGCGGTCCTTCGGCTGGACGTCCGTGACGTCGCGGTCGCCGATGAGGATGCGGCCCGCGTTGACGTCCTCGAGGCCCGCGAGCATGCGGAGCGAGGTGGACTTACCACAACCGGAGGGGCCGACGAGGACGAGGAACTCGCCGTCCTCGATGTGCAGGTCGAGCGCGTCGACCGCGGGGCGCTCGGTGCCCGGGTAGACCCGGGAGGCCTTGTCGAAAGTGACCGTTGCCATGGCTGATCAATCCCTTCACCGGCAGGTACGTGCCGGACGATCCGTAGTGAAGAGTGTCAAGAGTGTCCTCGATGACACGGGATCGGGAGGAGGGGATCCTCCGTCGCCCGCGGTCATCATGCCATACCGGGGTGGACCGTCCACCCCGGACAGTGACGCACGCCACGCTCAGCCGAGGACCGTCGCACCCCCTGGACCGCTGAGCACGAGCATCCCGTCGACCGTCCCGAGCCGGCTCTCGGCCCGGTCCTCGACGCCGGCAGCGCGGCCGACCGGCGCGTCGAGGTCGTCCTCGAGCGCGACCTCCTGCAGCCGGCCCGCCATGCGCGGAGCGCAGGGCGTCTCAGCCGACGACGATGCCCGACCCGTCGAGGAACCGGATGAGCAGCCGCCCGGCGTACTCGCTGACCTGGTCGACGCCGCCGGGGTCGCGGGAGAGCAGGCGGGCGACGTCGGCGGCGCGGGCGGGCCGGCCGTCGGAGAGGTCGAGGCCGCGCAGGGTCCGGTTCGCGGTCACGACGATCACCAGCGTCCCGTCCGTGCCGAGGTACACCGGCGGGGAGCCGATGATCGAGCGCCAGCGGACCTCGCCGGTCGTGGCGTCCTGGGCGAGCACCTCGTCCCCGTGGGCGACGTACACGGTGCCGTCGACGAGCAGGGGGTCGCCGGACGTGCCCTCCGTGCGCCAGAGCTCGTCCCCGGTGGTGGCGGCGCGGGCGACGAGGGTGCTGCCGCCCCGACCGCCCCGGCCGTCCGTGCCGTCGGAGAGCAGGACGACGTCGTTCGCGGTCCCGTCGTCGACGGCCAGCCGGGCAGGCATCTCGCGGACCGCCACGCGCGTGCCGTCCCGGGTGGCCAGGACTCCGGCCGGGACGGCGGAGGCCTGCCACGGCGACCACACGAGGGTGCCGGCGCGCGCGAGCTCGGCCCAGCCGTCGGTCGCCACCGTGACGTCCCCGCGCGGCGCGCCGTCGGCGCCGAACAGCCACGCGTGGCCGCTGTCCGTCAGCAGCACGCGGCCGTCGTCGCTGGTCAGCTCCGCGTCGGAGCGGATGATGTCGGGACCGGTCCGGACCTGGTGGACCGCCGGCACCACCGGCGTCGTCCGGCGCCAGGCGACGTCACCCGTGGTGGGGTCGGTGGCCGTGACGGTCCAGCGCACGCCGCCGCCGTCGTCGGTGACGGGTGTCGCGACGACGAGGTGGGAGCCGGTCACCGACCAGAGCGAGCCCGCCTCGACGGTCGGCGTCGCGAGCACGGCGCCGCGCGTGGGGTCCAGCACGAGGAGCGGGGTCGGTGCCCCCACCGTGGCAGCCGGGGACACCTCGGCGGCGCAGACCGCCCGCGGCTCGTCGGTGGGCGTCAGGGCGGTGCAGCGCACCCAGACCGACGGGAACTCGGACCGGCCTCCCGGCGGCAGCGCGGCGTCGAGCGAGAAGGGCACCGACCACAGGACCCGACCCGTGTCGGGGTCGGTCCCCCGCAGGTCGACACCGCCCGAGTGGTACCGCGCGCCGATCGCCCACCGCCCTTCCCTGTCGCCGGCCACCAGGGATCCGGCCGTCGGCGCCCACCGCCACAGCTCGCCGGGCGGGTCGTGCAGCGGGCTGAGCACGCCGGGGACCTCCGCCAGGTACGCCAGGCGGTCGCGCTCGCCGACGTCGATCGCGGACTGGGCGCCCACCAGGGCGAGCGCGACGAGCGCGGCCGCGCCCGCCACCGAGAGCGCGTGCCGCTTGAGCCAGGCCGGCAGGATGGACACGGGCAGGGAGCCGTCGAGCTCGTCCTGCTCGTCGAGCTCGACGGGTGCGAGGTGCCCGGGATGCAGGCTCATCAGATCAGCCCAGGACCGCGACGGCGCCGCTGTCCATCCAGACGTAGAGCCGCGGGTCGTGCCAGCCCGACTGGAAGCCCTGCACGAACACCGGGTCCCGGTCGCCGGCCACCTCCTGCGCCAGGTCCTTCTGCCACGCGAGCTCGCCGTCGCGCAACGCGTACGCGTCCAGGGTCACGCCCACGCCGGGGACCAGCAGGTAGCGGCCGTCGGTCGACAGCTGCTGCGGCACCTGGTCGAGCGTCCGGCGCCACCGGGTCTCGCCCGTCGTGGCATCGAGCGCGACGATCGACTCGTCCGCCGCCACGTACAGGGTGCCGTCGAGCAGCAGGGCCGTCGCGATCGAGCCGGGCAGGTGCCACAGCTCCTTGCCGGTCCGGGCCGACCGGCCGCTCAGGCCCTGGACCTCCTGCGGGCCCGCGCCCACCGTGAAGACGACGCCCGGGGCGGAACCGTCGTCGACGGCGAGCCAGCCGCTGGTCTCCTCGACCGGGACCTCCGTGCCGTCCGCGAGCAGGAGGGAGCCCTGATAGCGGTCCGACGACGTCCAGGTGTTCTGGATGAACACCCCCGCGCGGGCCGGTCCCATCCACGAGCCGGGCTCGAGCGGGACGTCGCGCAGCGGGCGACCCGTGTCCGACAGGATCCACGCGTGCTCGTCGACGGTCATCAGCACCTCGTCGTCGACGCTCTGCAGGGTCGCCGACCCGGTGGCGTTCGAGGCCTGCGGTCCGTCCTCGCGGCCGACGACGTCGACCGACGGGCTGGTCCAGGTCCACGTGGTGTCGCCGCTGACCACGTCGCTCGCGGTGACCGCCCACCGCACGGAGGACGCGTCGGTGCGGGCGGGACTTCCGTCGTCGGCCACGCGCTCGGCCACCAGGAGGTCGCCGTCCGTGAACGTGAGCCCCGTGGTGCTGGGCACCGCCCGGCGAGCCAGGACGGACCCGTCGGCGGGGTCGAGCACGACGACGGTCGTCTCGGGGACGCCGAGGACCACGTCGTCGCCGCCGTACCGCTGCGCGATGCAGGCCACGACGGAACCCTCGCCGTGCGTCACCGGGGTGCACGCGACCCAGACCGACGGCGTCGCGCCGACGGTGGCCTCGGGCGCGGTCGGGAGCTCCACAGGGGTGGTCCACGCCGTCACCCCGGTGTCGGGGTCGAGAGCGACGATCGACAGCGCGCCGCTCTCGTCCTGCATGCCGCCGACGAGCCTGCCGTCCACCACCGAGCCGGACTGCAGCACGTTCGCCAGGCGGGGGTCCGCCCGCCAGAGCACGCCGATCGACGGGTCCGCCGGCGGCACGACCCCCGGGATCGCGGCCAGCGCGGCGAGGCGCGCGGCCTCCCGGTGGTTCATCACGACCTGGGTGCCGACGAGGGCGACGGCCAGCGTGGCGGCCACGGGGACCAGCCAGCGGGCGTGCCGGCGCAGCCACGTCCGGGCGGCGTCGACGTTCCGGTCGGCGTCGTGGAGCTCCTGGCTGTCGAGCTCGTCGTCCAGCTCCACGTCGACGCGTTGGCCGGGGCGCCCGGTCCACGACGGTCGGCGGGGTTCGGGTGCCGGGGCCGAACGGGATCGCGCGGGCTCGTCCGCAGCCTCGACGAGCTCGACCTCGTGCATCCGGCCGGGCATGAGGCGCACGCTACGCCTCGCCCCCGCCACCGACCAGCAGGCCGCTCAGAGGGCGTCGGCCAGCACCGCCAGGGCCGTCACCATCTCGTCCGGCCCGTCGACCCGGAACCGCGCGGACGTCTCGCCGGCGCCGACCTTGACCGTCAGGTCGTCGGCGTGGAGCGCGTCGAACGCGTGCTCGTCGGTGACGTCGTCGCCCGCGTACAGCACGACGCGCGCGGCGAGCTCGTCGCGCAGCGCGGTCAGCGCCTCGCCCTTGCTGGCGGTGAGCACGGAGATCTCGACGACGTCCTTGCCGTGCAGCACCCCGGAGCCCAGGCGCTCGCCCAGCGCGATCGCCTCCTGCTCGGCCGGCTGGGCGACGGAGTCCTCCGCGAGGCGCGTGTGCACGACGACGGCCGTGGGCTTGGTCTCCACCCAGACGCCGTCGCGACCGCGAGCGATCCGGGCCGCCTCGGCCCCGAGCGACGCCAGCCGGTCGGCCTGCTCGTCGCTCAGCTGGACGACGTCGCGGTCGAGGCCCCACGTGGTGACCCGCGCCCGCTCCGCGCCGTGGCTGCCGATGAGGAACGTGCCGGACGGCACCTGGGCGAGCGTGTGCAGGTCGTTCATCGACCGGCCCGAGACGAGGGCGAGCAGGACCCCGGGGGTGCCGGCCAGCCGGTCGAGCACCTCGACGCCGGCCGGGATGATGCGGGACTGCGACGGGTCGTCCTGCAGCGGCGCGAGGGTGCCGTCGAAGTCGAGGGCGACCAGCACGGGCCGGCGCGCGGGGTCGGCCGCGACCGCGGTCAGCGCGGCGCGCAGGGCGTCCAGGCCCTCAGCCACGGCCGGCTCGCACGGGCACGGCGTTGAGGGCCGCGAGGAAGTCCTCCGACCAGGCCACGACGTCGTGCCCGAGCACGCGCCGCCGCAGCCGGCGCATGCGCTTGCGCGACTCGCGGGCGTCCATGTGGACGGCGTACGTGATCGCGTCCTTCATGCCCTCGATGTCGTGCGGGTTCACCAGGACCGCTCCCGTCAGCTCGTCGGCGGCGCCCGTGAACTCGGAGAGCACCAGCGCGCCGCGGTCGTCGGACCGGGCCGCGACGTACTCCTTGGCCACCAGGTTCATGCCGTCGCGCAGCGCGGTCACCAGCATGACGTCCGCGGCGAGGTACAGCGCCGCCATCTCCTCCATGGGGAAGGACTGGTGCAGGTACTGCACGGGCGCGTGCCCGACCTGGCCGTAGTCCCCGTTGATCCGTCCGACCAGCAGCTCCACGTCGTCGCGCAGCGTCTGGTACGCCCCCACGTTCTCCCGGCTCGGGCTGGCCACCTGCACGAGCGTGGTGCTCTGCGGGGAGAGCCGCTCCTCCAACAGCAGCTCGCCGTAGGCCTTGATCCGGTGCCGGATGCCCTTGGTGTAGTCGAGCCGGTCGACGCCGAGCAGCAGGTACTCGGGGTCGCCCAGCTCGCGGCGGATCTGCTGCGCGCGCTCGCGGACGGACTCGGTCCGGGCCAGCTCGTCGAACGCGTGCGAGTCGATCGAGATGGGGAAGGCGGCCGCGCGCACGTGCCGCCCGGGCTCGCCGTGCTTCGACAGGGTCACCATCTGCCCGCGCGTCGTCAGGTCCGTGAGCCGACGGACCACGCGGACGAAGTTCGCGGCGTCGCCGGCCCGCTGGAAGCCCACGAGGTCGGCGCCGAGCAGCCCCTCGACCACCTGCACGCGCCACGGCAGCTGGGCGAACAGCTCCAGCGGCGGGAACGGGATGTGGTGGAAGTACCCGATCCGCAGGTCGGGGCGCAGCTCGCGCAGCAGCTTGGGGACCAGCTGGAGCTGGTAGTCGTGCACCCACACGGTCGCGCCCTGCGCGGCCTGCGCGGCGGCCGCCTCCGCGAAGCGCCGGTTCACCTTCTGGTAGGAGTCCCACCACTGCCGGTGGAACGCCGGCGGCTCGATGACGTCGTGATACAGCGGCCAGAGGGTGTCGTTGGAGAAGCCCTCGTAGAACTGTTCGAGGTCGTCCTCGGTCAGCACCACCGGGATCAGCTCGGTGCCGTCCACGTCGAACGGCTCGAGCTCGAGGTCGGGCGAGCCGCCCCAGCCGACCCACGCGCCGGACGTGCTGGCCATCACCGGCGCGAGGGCCGTGACCAGGCCGCCGGGCGAACGGGTCCAGGTGGGCTCGCCGTCGTCGCCGAGGCTCACGTCGACGGGCAGGCGGTTCGCGACGACGACGAAGTCGTAGCCGTGCGCGGGCGCGTCGGAAGGCACCAGATCAACTCCTTGGGTCTGGTTCGACCCTATAGGGGGAGCCCGCGACGCGACGGGGGAGCGCGTCGGCAGGTGCCAGCGCGTTGCCGGGCACGGCGTGCTGGCCTCCCGCTACGGTGCGGAGATGGAGCGGATCGGTCTGACACCGGGGTCGGAGATCGGCGGATACACCGTCGTCGCCCCCCTCGGCTCGGGCGGCATGGGGACGGTCTACCGGGCGGTCGACGGGGGCGGGGACCCGGTCGCCCTCAAGCTGCTGCACCCGCACATCGGGTCCGACGCGGTCGCGCGCGACCGGCTGCGCCGCGAGGTGCACGCCCTGCAGAAGCTGCGCCACCCGGGAGTCGCGGCGATCCTCGACGCCGAGGCGGACTCGACCGAGGCGTTCCTGGTCACCGAGCTGGTCGCGGGCGACAACCTCGAGGAGCACGTGCGCGAGCGCGGTCCGCTGGCCGCCGACGAGCTGCTCGACCTGGCCGAGGGGTTGCTCGACGCCCTGGTCGCCGTGCACGGCGCGGGGGTGATCCACCGCGACCTGAAGCCGTCGAACGTCATCGTCAGCGACGACGGACCGGTGCTCATCGACTTCGGCATCGCGCAGGCCGCGGACGACTCGCGCCTGACCTCCGAGGGCCTCGTCATCGGCACGCCGGGCTACCTGGCGCCCGAGCTGCTCGACGGCGGCGAGCCCGACGCCGCGTCCGACTTCTGGGGCTGGGCCGCGATCCTGGCGTTCGCCGCCACCGGCCGCGACCCGTTCGGCACCCGGCCGCTGGAGGCCGTGCTCGCGCGCGCCCGCTCCGGGGACGTCGACCTCGACGGCCTCGGGCCGCTGACCACCGCGACGCTCACGCGCGCCCTGGCGCCGGCCGCCGCCGACCGCACCTCGCCGGACGACGTCGTGGCCGCGCTCACGCTGGTGGTGGCGGAGGGCGAGCCGATGGCCGACGAGGCCGCGACGGCCGTGCTCGTGGCCGACGACTTCGTCGGGACGACGGTGCTGCCCACCGGGGCGGCGACGGTCGCCGTCGCCGCCGGGGCTGCGGCTCCCTCCGCTGCCGCGGCCGGACCCGCCCTCGTCGCCAACGACGGCCGGACCCGGGCCTTCGACCCGTCCGAGGTGGAGGACCCCGCCGACGACGAGGCGTGGGAGGAGGACCCGGACGGCGTCGAGTGGATCACCGAGGACCTGGACGCGTCCGAGGAGCCGGAACCGGAGGGCTCTGGCTACGAGCGGCCGCCGGCCCGCCGTCGCTGGGGCACGCTGCTCGCCGCGGGCCTGCTGCTGGGTTCGGCCGGCGCGCTGTACCCGGGCGTGACGCTCGTCGTGTTCACGCTGCTGGTGATCGTCGTGCGCACCGCGGGGTCCACGGTCGAGGCGATGTACGGCCGCCGCGAGCGGGCGGGGGTGCGGCGCTCGGACCGGGCGGTCGCAATGGCCACCGCGCCCTGGCACCTGCTGCGCTCGCTGGTCGGTCTGGTGCCCTCGCTCGTCGTCGGCGCCAGCGTCGTCGTCATCCTGCTCGGGGTGTCGTGGTGGCTGATCGGGGACGGCCACTGGACCATCGCCGAGTCGCCGTCCGGCCAGGAGCCGCAGGGCCTCACGGCGTCGATCCTGGTCGGCTCGATCGTGCTGCTCGGCGCCGCGGTCGTCTGGTGGGGACCGCTGTCGCTCATGACGCGCATCGGCGCACGGCGGGTGCTCGCGGTCGTCGCGCCCGGACGCACCGGCGCGCTCGTCGCGACCGCCGTCCTGCTGGCGGTGTCCGCGATCTTCATCGCCCAGATCCTCAGCGGCAGCCCGATCACCTGGGCGCCCCTGCCCACCCCGGTCCTGCCGTAGCCCGGGACCCTCGTCCGTCTCGCGATGCGGGACCGCCCTGGCGCGCCGTGCCTTCACCCCCTTGGGTGAAGGCTGGTCGATCCCGGGGAGGGTGCAGGCATGTCGCTCGAGGCGGAGGCCGAGGTGGCCGTGGGGCGCCGCAGCAACGGTGACGTCGTCCGGTTCGACCACCGCACCGGCTCGCTCGGGGTGTTCCGCGGCGACGTGATCGTGGCGTACTTCCGGCCCGACGAGGGCTACGAGTTCTTCCTGCGCGAGATCGCCAAGTGAGCGCGTTCGACGACGCCTTCACCTCGGTGGTCCGGGCGCGCGGCGTCTGGCGCGACGACAGCCCGGCCGCGGTCCTCGAGCGGTGGTCGAGCTTCGTCGTCGAGTGCGAGCACGGCTACCGGGGCGACGAGTTCGCCTACGCCAACGAGGTGATGGCGCGCACCACGCTCGAGGCCGCCCTGACGGACCCCGGGCTGGCGTCGTACCCCGAGCTCGCGGCGCTGCGGGACCGGGTCGAGGCCGTCGACGCACGGTTCCGGCCCCTGCTCGTGGAGCACGCGTTCCCCGGGATCGACCCCGACGAGTGGTGGGTGCGCGGGATCGTGCAGCGGGCCGGCGGGCGGCTGGCCCGCGAGTGGAAGCGCTCGTTCGGCTTCGACATCGAGGTGGTCCGGCAGCCTCGCCCGAGCTGACGACGTCAGGATCCTCAGCCTCGACCCCTACGCTGTGCGGCATGACCGCGCGACGAGGGCCGCACCTGGCTGCGTCGCGCCTGTCGCCGGTCGTCGCGCTCGCCGTCACCGCGCTCGCCGCGGCCGTCGTCGCCCAGGGCCGGGTGCTGCTGCACGACTGCGTCGCCGCGGGCGGTGCCCTCGGCCCCCTCGGTCTGCGCCTGTCGGTGCTCCGGGACGCCACCGACTGCCCGGACGGGTCCTACGGCCTGGGCACCGTGTCGCAGGGCGCCGTGGTGCTGCTCAGCGTCGCCGTGCCGGTCGCGGCCCTCTACCTGCTGCTCACCGCCTGCGGGATCGGCCTGACCGCGCTGCTCGTGCGGGCGTCCCGCCAGGTGCGCCTGCTCCTGGGCCGGGCCCTCCCGGGCCTGCGCGGCCCCGCGCGGGCGCTGCCCGTCGCCCGACAGGTGCGGCACGTCCCGACCACCGTCGCGGCGTCGTGGACCGAGCGGGTGCTCGCCGGCAGCATCGCGCGGCGGGGTCCGCCCGCGGTCGCCTGACCCGCCGGCTCGCCCACCACCCCTCGTCCCACCCAGGAGCACCCATGCCCACGAACGACCCACGCCCCACCAAGGCCGTGCGCCGCGAGGACGCCCGCCTCAAGGCCGCCCAGATGCGCAAGGAGCAGGAGCGCAAGGCCAAGCGGAACCGCATCCTCGCCATCTCCGGCCTCGTTGTCGCCGTCCTCGCCCTGGTCGGCGTCGGCTTCGCGATCGTCAACCAGAACAAGACCAACCAGGCCGCCAACTCCGACGTCGTCTACGGCGGCACCTCGGCGAACGTCGTGGCCCCCGCGCTCGCGGACGTCACCGCGCCGGCCCCCGCCAACGACAAGGGCGGCATCCCGGTGAGCGGCACCACCGCCGAGGACGTCGGCGTGGTCGGCGACGGCGACGTCACGCTGACGGTCTACTTCGACTTCATGTGCCCGATCTGCGGGCAGTTCGAGGAGATCAACGGCGACGATCTCGACACGATGCTCAAGGACGGCGGGACGACGATCGAGTACCACCCGATCTCGTTCCTCGACGGCAACTCCGCGGGTACGTCGTACTCGACGCGGGCCGCCAACGCCGCGGCGATCGTCGCCGACAAGGCGCCGGGCCAGTTCGCCGACTTCGTCAGCGCGATGTACGTCGACCAGCCCGCCGAGGGCTCCGAGGGCCGCACCGACGCCGAGATCGAGAAGATCGCGACCGACGTCGGGGTCCCGGCCGAGGTGGCCGCGACGTTCACGAGCACCGTGGACGGCACGTACACCACCAAGGACGGCGACACCGAGGCCACCGCCGACGGCACGTGGCGGACCATGGCCCCCTGGGTCTCCGCCGCGACCAACCAGATGGCCACGGACATCGGCAAGATCTCGACGCCCACCATCCTCATCAACGGCGAGCCCTTCACGGGCGACTGGCGCACGCCGGGCGCCCTGCTCGAGGCCGTCCAGGCCGCCCAGGGCTCCTGACCCACCGGTGACCGGGCGCTCCTCGCGGGGAGCGCCCGGTTATCCTGGGGCCGCCCGCCTCCTTAGCTCAGTCGGCCAGAGCACCTGTCTTGTAAACAGGGGGTCATCGGTTCGAATCCGATAGGGGGCTCCACACGAGAACAGCCCGCCACCTGCGCATGTGCAGGTGGCGGGCTGTCGCGTTCAGCGGCGGGAGGGAGTCAGCACTCCTCTACGTCGTCGACGTCCACGCCGAGGAACGAGGTTACCTCGTCGTCCGTGAGGTAGTCCGAGACCGTGGCACCGTCGTAGTACACGGCCTCGGCGTCGGTGTCGTAGCAGTAGTAGTCGCCGGGGATGGTCCGGACGACGGCCGGCGTCGGGTAGTCGCGGTGGGCCCAGGTCGCCGGGGTGAGCAGCTCGACGTCGCCGTTGATCGGACCCAGCAGCGCGATCGTGACGTCCCACGACAGCTTGTAGTACCCGCCGGGCACCATGAGCGGCGCGGGGTAGCCCGCTCGAGCCCACTCCGCGGGCGTCAGCTTGTGGAAGGCGGAGCCGTCGCTCGGGACGGCGAACAGCTCGGGGGACGTGGGCCAGCCCTGGTAGCTCACCGTCGGAGCGGGAGCGGGGCCGGGACCAGTGCCTCCGGCGGAGACGATGGGCTGCGGCTGCCCGGCGGCGATCCACTCGGCCAGCGTCAGCGCGTGCCGCTCGGAGTCGATCGAGGCCCAGATCGTCGGGTCCCCGGTCGTCGAGCGGTACTGGAGGACGTAGCCCGGGATGTTCGTCGTGACCTGCGGCCACGGGTACCCCACGCGGGCCCACTGCTCGCCGGTGAGCGCCGTCCGGGAGGACCAGAGCTCGATCCGGTTGTTCGTGCCGGGTGCGTAGGGGACGGCGAGGATGGTGCTGAGAAAGGGTGCCTTCACGTAGCGGATCGCCATCGGCCGGGGCGTCGGGAAGCCCTGGGACGACCATTCGGCGAAGGTTGCCGGGGCGTAGCTCGTGGACACGCCGGCGCCGGGGCTGCCCGTCGAGTGCACCCAGATCAACGTGTCGGTGTACGGCTGGGAGTAGAAGCCGTCGTTCGGGCCGACGTACGCGGCGGGGAGCGCCGCCGCCGACGCCATCGTCGCCGTCGACATGGTGACGATCGCGGTGAGCGCGAGGGCGGCTGCCCGGGCGAGGGTTCGGCGCACGAGGGGCTCCAGGGTTCGGCGGTGCGGTGGGCACGCGCCGGCCGGCGCCGTGCTGGGGACGGAGACTAGTGGATCGGGGACCGTTCGCGGCCCACCCCTCGACCGGGTCACCCGGACGGCGCCCCTGGTCACCGTTCACTCCACCCGGAGGTCCAGCCCCATCGCCTCGACGATCACCACGGCCTGCGGCAGCGTGATGATGGCGCCCTCGAGCTTCACCGTCGCGGGGTCGATGCCCGCCAGGTCGCTGCCGCGCAGGTCGCAGCCCGACAGGTCGGCCAGGTGCAGCCACGCCCCGGCCAGGTCGCAGTCGCGCAGGGTCCCGCCCGGCGCGCGGACCCCGGTGAGGTCCGCCTCGCGCAGCCGGACGCCGGTGAACGTCGCCGAGTGCAGGTCGGCGCCGGGCAGGCCGACGAACGACCAGTTGCCGCCCTCGACCACGGTGATGTCGAAGGTGCAGCCGTCGAACATCGACCCGATCAGCTTGCACCGCTCGAACCGGACGTCGAAGAAGTTCGAGCGGTGGAAGGTGCAGTTGATGAAGGCGGCGTCGGTGTGCACGGAGGCGTTGAACTTCGCGTTCCGGAAGACGCACTCCTCGAACACCGCACCGACGCCCGACGTCTCGGTCAGGTCGAGGTCCACGAACTCGACGTTGTGGAACTCCTGGCCGGACAGGTCGCGGGCGTACCAGTCCTCGCCCCGCACCATCGACGTGGTCGGGGGAGCGGCCTCGCCGCCGCGTCGCTCAGCCATGCGTCGATCATGGCGTACGCGCAGGTGCCTGACGGCCGCCGCTGCCGATCTCAGGGCGCGGCCGCGCAAGCCGCGCACCGGGTGAAACTTGCCGAGGCAGCTCCCGGGGAGGAACCGGACGAGTCAGGCGCTCGGCCCGGTCTCCTCGAGCAGTCTCAGGGCCGCACTCACCCGGGGGTTGCGCTTCGGGTCGCTGTCGATGCCCAGCGTCGCGTACATCCCGTTGACATGATTCTGTACCGACTTCTCGGTGATCCCGAGCCTGTCGCCGATGCCCGCGTTCGACAGCCCCGACGCCAGCAGCCGGAGCACCTCGTACTGGCGGTCGGTGAGCCGGGCGACGGCCGAGCCGGCGCGAGGCGTCATGCGCGCCAGCAGGGCAGGGTCGAGCACGGTCTCGCCGACGGCGGCCGCGCGCACCGCGTTGACCAGCACTTCCTCGCTCGTCGACGACGTCTTGGAGAGGTACCCCCACCCGGCGGCGACATCGGTCGGGAGGTCGAGCAGGAGGTCCATCGCGTCGTGCGCCGACAGCAGCAGGATGCCGAGCTCGGGCGTCCGGCGCCGCAGCGTGACCCCCAGCGCGATGCCGTTCCCGTCGGGCAGGTCGATGTCGAGGATCACGCAGTCGACCGAGCCGGGGCGCAGCACCCGGGCGGCGTCGGTCACGGTGCCCACCGCGGCCACGACCTGCAGGCCGGGCGTGCCGGAGAGCGTGTGCTCGAGCATCGAGCGGAACAGGGGCTGGTCCTCGACGATGGCGACGCGGAGGGGGCTGGTAGCAGGAACGGTCATCGCCGCCAGTATCGTCTGCGGCTGGGTTCGACGCGCGGTACGCGCCGGGCCGACCATGAACGTCACGCACGGCTGCGAGGGGGGAGCGCGGGATGACGACGACGTCGACCGACTCCGCCGCGGCCGTGCTCCAGCGCCGCGAGGACCTCCGCGGCGACCGCGTGGCCCTGCTCCGCGGGACCGCGATCATCGCGCTGGGCTACGGCTTCGGCGCCGCCCTGCAGTCGACGTACGTGTACTCGACGTACATCCCGGAGTGGGAGTCGGTGCCCCTCAGCGCGCGGCTCGCGGCGAACGCGGTCGCCGTCGTGATGCTGGTCGTCGTGCTGGCCGCCGTCCGGGCGCACCTCGCGACGCGGTTCTGGTCGATGGCGACGGCCGTCCTCGCCGCCTCCGCGGTGGCCGCGGTCGCGCGCTTCGTCGCCCAGGTGCTGCTCGGCGTGCACGACTCCCTGAGCGACCCGGCGCGCGACGCCGAGGTGCTCAGCGGCTTCGTCCTCGGGGCGGTCTCCGGCGCGATCGGGATGTGGGCCCTCAAGGTCCGTCGTGCGAACCGCGTGCGGAACCGCGCGTCCGCCCGCGACGCTGTGCACGTCGAGATCGCCCTGAAGGCGCTCGAGCAGGAAGAGATCCGGGTGCGGCGCGCGGTCGCCGAGGGACTGCACGGCACGCTCCAGTCGAAGCTCGTGCTCATGGACGCGCGGCTGGGTGACGTCCTGGCGCGCGCCGGTGCGCGCGGCATGGACGACGAGGACGTCGACACGCTGAGCTGGGTGCGCTCCGAGCTCGAGTCGGCGCGCGAGATCGACGTGCGGGAGATGAGCCGCATCCTCTACCCCGATCGCCTCGAGCTCGGGCTCGTGCCGGCGGTGCGCGCGCTGCTCGGCCGCATCCCCGCGAGCATCGCGACCAGGCTCCAGGTGAGCGACGCCGTGCGCGCCCTCGACGACCCCTCCGGCTGCTCGCTCACCATCAGCGAGCGCCTGCTCGCCGTGCGCCTCGTCGAGGAGGCCCTCACGAACGCGCTCAAGCACGGGCCGGCGTCGTCGATCGTCGTGGTGCTGGACGTCAGCGACTCCGTGCTGCACGTGAGCGTCGAGAACGACGGCGAGCTGTACGACGCCACGACGGCCGGCACCCCCTCGGGTACCGCCCGGCTGGCCACCCGGCTGTCCCTCGTGAACGGCCGACTGGCGCTCTCGCCGGGCCGCGAGAAGGGCGCCCGCCTCGAGGCGTGGCTGCCGCTCGGGGCCGGAGCCGAGTAGGACGCCTGTCCGACTTGACGGGTGCGCCGTATTCGTGCGGGGTGAAAGAAAAGGGCATGCCGGGCGGGCGGGGTGCTGCCACCCAGAGCCGAACGGGTGATCGTGCCGATGACACCTACGTTCGCGGACGACCGCCTCTCGGCGTGTCTCCGTGAGCGGGTCTCGGTGAGGTGCCGATTCCCCGCACCTTCCCGATCAGGAGATCACCATGGCTTCCACGAAGTCCAAGAAGTCCCGCAAGGGTCTGGCCGTCGGCCTGGCCATCCTCGGTGTCGCGGGCCTGTCGCTCGCGTCGGCCGCCCAGCTGTCGCTCACGGGCACCAACGGCAAGATCGTCCAGGCCGGGGTCACCACCATCACGGCCGCGGCGTGCCAGACGGGCACCATCACGGCCTCGTTCTCGCTCGACGGCAGCACCGCCGGCCAGCTGGCCACCGGCACCACGTTCGGCTACCCGTCGGCGACCGACTCCGTCACGCTGACGTCGATCGACACCGCCTGCATCGGCAAGCACTACAAGGTCGCGTTCGGCACCACGGCCAACGCGGCCGTCGGCACCGAGTACGCGCCCGCCGCCGCCATCGCGGCCGGCACCCTCACGCCCGTCATCCCGCTGTCGAGCTTCGGCATCAGCACGGTCACGCAGATCAACTCGATCGCGAAGATCTCGGTCACGATCATCGACTGACCGGCGACAGCAGCCCGGCGGCGCCCGTGGACCACACGGACTCGACCTCAGCACCCGACGCGCCCCCCGCGCGCCGGGTGCTGAGGCGCGTCTCCACGGTCCTGGTGTGGGCGCTGACCGCGGTCGCCGCGATCCTGCTCTGGCCGACCAGCCTGGGCGGGTGCACGACCCTGACGATCGTGTCGGGCCACTCGATGGAGCCGACCTTCCACACCGGTGACCTCGTCGCGTCCCGCTGCGGCGAGCCGACCGTGGGCGACATCGTCGTCTACCAGCCGCACGAGCTGGGCGGCGCGCGGATCATCCACCGCGTGATCGGCGGCGACCCGTCCGGCTGGCAGATCCAGGGCGACAACAACGACTGGGTCGACCCCTTCAGCCCGACGGACGACGAGATCCTCGGTGTCGCGCGTCTTCACGTCCCCCAGGTCGGTCTCGTGGTCCAGGCCGTCACGAGCCCGTGGATCTGGGCGAGCCTGATCGTCCTGGCGCTCGCGATCCTGGTGTGGCCACGCGACGAGGACGAGGACGAGGACGGGGACGACGCCGACGACGAGGCGGACGACCGGTCAGACGACGAGTCAGCTCTCGCGTCGTCGCCCGTCGCGGAGCTCGACCCTGCGGGGATCTCATGAGGACCCCCAGGTCCTCGCGGCCCGCGCTCGCCGCGGCACTCGTCGCGTTCGTCCTGCTCGTCGTCGCCACCGTGGTGCCGGCGGCCGCGGCGAGCCTGAAGGTGGTCGGCGGTACTCGCGCCTACGGAGCCACCGCCGCGCGCTGCACCAACGGCCCGCTCACGGTCTCCCCGACCGGCACGGCGAACGCGTCGGGCCAGTACACGTCCGTGAAGGTCACCGGCATCACGGGCACCGTGTGCACCGGTGGTCGCGTGATCCTGTACCGCTCGGCCGCGCCCAGCACCGTGCTCCTCAGCGCGAACGGCACGCTCTCGGCGGGGACGCTCACGGCCACCTCGTCGGCCTTCACCCCGCCCGCCTCGGGCGGTGCGCTCGCGTACGTGACCCTGAACGGCTGGGCCGTCCCGGCCACGTGGAGCTTCACGCCGCCCGCGGGCAACCGGTGCGAGGTGCGGAACGCGAACGGCTCGGTCGACACCACGAAGCCGTGCTCGATCACCGGGGCACCGTCGTTCGCCTTCTGGGGCAGCGCGGGCGCGGGACAGGGCAACGGCGGCGCCGACTTCAGCGCCCCCGGCATCGCGAACGACCAGTACGTCGCGTTCACCCTGACGATCACGGGTGCCCCCGCAGGCTGGTCGTGGTCCACCTCGGGCCTGACCAGCATCAACAACTCGGCCTCCGTCTCGTCCAGCTGCTCGTCGTTGCCGACGTTCAGCGGCCAGCTGGGTCCGAACAAGGGCGCGACCCCGAACGCCTTCGTGTCGTTCGTCGAGAACCGCGCCGGCCAGTCGGGGATCGTCTGCCTCGTGCCCTGACGCTTCCGCCCGGCGGGTCGCTCAGTCGAGCGGGGTCAGCTCGGGCCGCTTGGGCGTCCGCTCGTCGCCCGACGACTTCCCGCGCAGGCGTCGGGTCGCCCACGGGTAGACGTGCTCGCGCACCCAGGCGGCGTCCTCCCGGGCCTTCTGCATCCGCGGCGTGGGCGGCAGGGGCGTGAGGGGGTCGTCCCAGCCGGCGTCGTCGGGCTCGAGGCCGAGGCCGACCAGGGCCGCCTGCGCGACGCGCGCGTGGCCGTCGGTGGTCAGGTGGATCCGGTCCTCGGCCCACATCCGCCAGTCCCGCAGGCTCCGCATGCCCCAGAGGTCGACGACGTAGGCGCCGTGGCGGCGGGCCATCGACCAGATGAGCGCGTCGAAGACGGCGACCCGGCTGCGGGTGGCCTTGACCAGGGGGCTGTCGGCGGCGTCGACGCCGGTGCCCAGCAGCACGTCGACGCCGGCCTTCCGCAGCCGCACGACGGCGGCCTCGAGGTTGCGCGCCATCCGGTCCACGTCGGCGGTGGGCCGCAGGATGTCGTTGCCGCCCCCGACCAGGCTCACCAGGTCGGGCTTCAGGTCCAGCGCGGCCGGCACCTGCTCGACCAGGATCGACTTGAGCAGCCGCCCGCGGATGGCCAGGTTCGCGTACTCCAGCGGGGTCTCGCCCGCCGCGGTCCGTCGCGCGGACAGGTGGGACGCCAGGAGGTCGGCCCAGCCGCGCTGCGGCGCCTCGCGGCCGTCGGGGTCGTCCCAGAGGCCCTCGGTGAACGAGTCGCCGATGGCGACGTACCGGGACCAGCGGGGCACGGAAGAAGGCTCAGTCACGTCCACATTGTTGCTCAGGTCAGCGACCAGTCCACCGGAGCGGCCCCCTGTGCGACGAGCAGCTCGTTCACCCGGGAGAACGGCCGGGAGCCGAAGAACCCGCGGCTCGCAGAGAGCGGGCTCGGGTGCACGCTCTCGACGGTCGGCACGTGACCGAGGGCCGGCTTGAGCGACTGCGCGTCCCGGCCCCACAGGATCGCGACCAGGGGTCCGCCGCGCTCCACGAGGGCCGCGATGGCCCGGTCGGTCACCGCCTCCCAGCCGTGCCGCCGGTGCGACGCGGGCGCGCCCGGACGCACCGTGAGAACCCTGTTCAGCAGCATGACGCCCTGGTCCGCCCACGGGGACAGGTCGCCGTTCGTCGGGGGCGCGACGCCGACGTCCGCGACGAGCTCGGTGAAGATGTTGGTCAGCGACCGCGGCAGTGGTCGGACGTCGGGCTGCACGGAGAACGAGAGCCCCATCGGGTGCCCCGGGGTCGGGTACGGGTCCTGGCCGACGACGAGCACCCGCACGTCCGCGAGCGGCCGCTGGAACGCGCGGAGCACGGCGTCACCCGCGGGCAGGTACTGCCGTCCCGCAGCGACCTCGTCCCGCAGGAACTGGCCGGCCGCGCGGAGCTGCGGCTCGACGGGGGCGAGGGCGACGGCCCAGTCGGGCGCGACGAGCTGGTCGAGCGGCGCGGCGTTCACGCCCGCGAGGCTACCGATCCACGGCACGGTGCCGCGCGGTGCGCACGCCGACTGCGGCACGCGGGGGACGACGCGCCGAAGGAATGACACCCGTGTCATTACGGTCGTACGATGGCGGGCGTCGCCAGCCGAGTCGCTCGGCGCGGCCGACGACAGCTGGCACGAGCAGAGCCCGAGAGCACAGGAGGACGCATGGACGCCGCGACGATCGCCATCGGATCGCTCCCGCATCCCAGCGACGCACCCGGCGCCTCCGGCCTCTCCGAGCGCGACGAGCAGGTCCTCGCCTTCGAGCGCCAGTGGTGGAAGTACGCGGGCGCCAAGGAGTCGGCGATCCGTGAGCTCTTCGACATGTCGGCCACGCGGTACTACCAGGTGCTCAACGCGCTGATCGACGACCCGGCGGCCCTCGCGCACGACCCCATGCTCATCAAGCGCCTGCGCCGGATGCGGTCCTCGCGCCAGCGCGCGCGCACGGCCCGTCGCCTCGGCGACGCCTGATCCGGCGGGCCCGACATCCCCGCACGTGACACGGGCCACGTCCCGGCCCGGCTGGGCCCGATCGCACGGCCCGAGCCGTTAGCCTGTCCGGCGTGAGCAAGGCGGAGTACTCCTACCCCGAGGACGAGTTCGACGTCCCGTCGAACCCCGACGTCCCCCGAGGCGTGCATCGCGCACCCCGAACCGCGTGGAGCAGGTGGTGGCCGTTCCTGCTCGTCGTGGTCCTCGCCGCGAGCTCCGCGTACGTGGCCGTCAACCTGGCCGCGCGCAACGGTGACCTTCCGGCGCTCCCCGGCGCGTCCGACTCGCCGGCCTCGGACACGGGTGCGGACCCCACCGACACCGCGAGCGACGGCGCCACCGCGCCGACCGACACCACCACCGAGTCGACGCCGGCGGAGGAGCCGCCCGCTGCGACCCCGGTCATGGACACCCCCGTCGTCGTGCTCAACGCCGCGAAGATCGGCGGGCTGGCGGGCGTGCAGGCCGAGAAGCTCACGGGCGCCGGCTTCACCGCGGTGACCACGGGGAACTTCACCGGCACGGCACCCGACGACTCGGTCGTCTACTACGCGTCGGAGGACCAGAAGGTGACCGCGGACCTCGTCGCCTCGACCCTCGGCCTGACGGTCGTGACGCTGTCGCCGGCCGACGCGGGAACCGGCATCACCGTCGTGCTGGCCAGCGACCCCGACGCCTGACAGACGTCTCGTCGCTCCCGAGACGACCCTGGTCGCCCAGGGATCGCTCCCACTAGGCTCACGCGCACCAGGCGCCGGCGGAGCGCCCGGCACCGGACGTCGAGGAGTTACGGCATGGCCCAGGGCATCGTGAAGTGGTTCAACGCGGAGAAGGGGTACGGCTTCATCACCCCCGTCGGGGGAGGTCAGGACCTCTTCGTGCATTTCAGCGCGATCCAGTCGGACGGCTACCGCTCCCTCGAGGAGGGGCAGGACGTCGAGTTCGAGGTGGGTCAGGGCACCAAGGGACCGCAGGCCGAGCAGGTCAGGGGTCTCTGACCGCGCTCGTCCGGACGGGCCGTGCACCGACGGGTGCGCGGCCCGTCGGCGTCTGACGACGAGGGGTGCGAAGCCCGGCGGTTGGTCCCGGGACCTCAGCCGCTGAGGCCCGCGCTCTCGTCGAGGGCGGCGAGGGCGAGCAGCACGCAGGCGGCGCTCCAGCCGAGGGGCGCGACGGCCGCGGGCGATCCGTCCGCGAGCACCTTCTCCGGCAGCGACCCCGACGCGGTGCGGTGGGTGTCGAGGAACGACAGCCAGCCGTCGGCCAGACCCCGGTCGCCGTTCTCGGCGGCCACCCACGCGTAGAGGGACGTCTGCGGGGTCCACGAGACGCCGTCGTCGCGCCACCCGGCACCGGGCGCCAGCCCGTTCGCGGGACGCACCATCGCCACCGCCGAGGCCCGCCACGCCTGGTCGACGCCGGGCACGGCCGTGGCCAGGAACGGGGGCAGCAGGAACGCGCTCGCCGCGTCTGCGTGGCCTCCCGTCGCGTAGCGGGCGAACCCCGTGGGCCCGAACGCGCGGATCACCGCGACCTTGGTCCGGATCGAGGCGTCGAACGCGGCCGCGGCGAGCGCGTCGTCGTCGGCCAGCTCCAGCAGGTGCGACGCCTGCTGGAGGCCCGCGACCAGCGGCGCGACCGTGCCGAGCGTGAGCGAGTCCTCGGGGACCTCCCAGTAGTCCGGCGACGCCGGCGGCAACCCGCCGTGGCCGACGAGCGAGATCGCGTGGCGCGCGGACCGGGCCACCAGCGGGTAGAGCTGCTCGACGGCGGCCGCTCGGTCGGCGGGGTCCTCGATCTCGTCGACGACGAGCCCGGCGGCCCACATCGCCCAGCCGGTGCCGTCCGTCTGCACGCCGCGGTCGTCGGGAGGGCCGGAGCCGTCGGGAAGGTAGCGCGCCTGGAACGAGCCGTCCGGCGACTGCACACGGTCGAGGAAGCCGAGGATCTCCAGCGCGTCGTCGACGTGGCCGGTGCGCGCCAGGGCGACGGCGACGAACGACGCGTCGCGCGGCCACACGTACCGCCACTTGTCCGACCAGGCCGCGACGGCGGCGCCGTCGGGCAGCACCAGCGCGTGCAGGTCGAGGAGGGCGGCACGCGCCATGTCCTCGTACGGCCCGCCGGCTCCGGGCACGGTCCCCGACGCGAGCCAGGCGCGCTGCCGGCCCGCGACGCTCGCCGCCGCGGGAGCGGTCGCCCCCTGGCCCGTCCCGACCTGCCCGCCGACCACCCGCGCGAGCGTCGTCGCGGCCGGGTCGACCACGTGGGTGCCGGCCAGGAACGTCACGTCGGTGCCGGCGTCGAGCGGCTCCCGGAGCCCGCCCGGGAGCGTGGTCAGGCCGTCGAGGTAGAGCGGGATGTGCGCGTAGACGGGGGCCGCGGGGTCCACGACGACGGGCGCCGGGGCGGGTGCCTCGGTGGCTCCGGCGGGTGCGGTGGCGACGAGGGTGGTGGTGGTCACGGCGACGACGAGCGCGGCGGCGACGACGGCGCCCTCGCGGCTCCGTCGCCGGGTCCCGCGGGCGCGGCGGGGCCCGCCGAGAGCGACATGTGCAGCGTGCGGG